>NZ_CAWNWY010000044.1:0-38232 GCF_963878365.1 Photorhabdus sp. HUG-39
TACCCAACGACTTCTATGACTACTTTCCTTTAGAGTATCAACTGGCGCAACGTTACCCTTCCCTGCAAGTGAACTCCGCAGTGCACACAGCTAAATTACAGTATGAACATTCCATCCGTGGCATTAATTGGATCACCCTGCTGTCCAAACGATTTGTAAACCGACTGGGTGGAGAATATTGGATACGCCGCACGCTGCGCCCCTACCGGGATGTGGAGATTACCCCTTATTCCAATGGTCTGATGATCCGGGCCGGTCAATACCCGGACTTAACACCACTGCCGGGCAGTGTCCCGGAGAGTTATTTTGCTATTAACCAACTGATACGCCCAATACGAGTCATTCCCCGCGAAGGCCATTCCCTGCACTTTTATGGCGAAGGTCATTTTGATGATATTTCCACACTGGCCTGGTATGCCCGTTATGACCGGGGACCGCTGCATGTAACCCCTTTGAGAGGTGACCATCCGGCACTGGTCAGCGGGATCTGGCAAACCGACAGCCTGCCTGACAAACAGTATTTCTTTGCTCAGGGGGCGATGGCTTTTGATGTTGAAGGTGCAGAACCGGGCACAACTGTATGGCATTTAATACGAGAAACGGAAAATACAACGGAGTAAATAATGCGCAGTGTAGTGGAAAGTAAAAAAGTTATCCTTAAAGGTGATACCACAACAACCGGAGGTGAGGTTTTAAAGGGTTCCTATTTGGTAAACCAACACCTATCGGTTGCCTGTAAAGGTGATCCGGTGTTTTGTCCCGCCTGTAAACAAACCGGCGCGATTGCGGAAGGTTCTAACTTGTTCAATATACAAGGAATACCTGTCGCGCTGGAGGGACACCTTGTTAATTGTGGTTGCCCGACCGGCGCTTGTCGATTAAAGGTACGGTCATAACTATCAAATGCTAAAGCCTTTAATTGAAATACCCATAAAACCGGAGCAGGTTTTAAACTGTGATTAAAAGTTATTTTTTTAACCTATGATTTTAATCGGTATCTGGTTTTAATCTTTTTTTATCTTTTGGATATTTAGGTTAATGGTTAGTGAATTTCGACTAAATGTACTTAATCTCTCCCTGTTTGTCTTTTTAAATATATCATGGCTGGTTAGGTAAATGTAAAATAAGTGGAGGATAGTATTACCGATAAATGGATTAAACATAGCAGAGAATAGGTTGTTTTTAGTCACTTTATGTTTTTTAAAAAGTTGGCATCAATGGTCTACCTATTTTTTAACCCTTAGTTGATTAATCACAGGTAAAAGGGAAATGTAAGTTAAAAAAGTAATGTTAAAAATATGATAAGCTTGTACTGTGGTTTTCATTCTGATGGGGTGCTTATTTTTAATTGGAAACCTGTTATAAAGAACGGTTTTTATTGCTTAATTGTGGTAAATATAAAGGTTTTTACATTTTCTGAACCGTATTTAACGCCCTTGTTTTCATTAAACTGATATTTAGGTTTTCTCGTTTCTCCTTTTTCTATATCTGATTTTTTAGGTTTAAAACTAATGAGGATAGCAGAGAGTTAACGGTATTAAAGTTAATGCTCATTTCTTTAATCATTTTTAATGCTGTTAAATACTCTTGCTTTTTCGGGGATGCTTCTCGGTTTTCTACAATTATAGTCTCTGATTTTTCGTAAACTTGTTGCAGTCAGGAAAAATCTTTTATTTAAGAGAATTGGTTTAATACTGTTAAAGCTGTTAAAGCTGTTAAAGCTGTTAAAGCTGTTAAAGCTGTTAAAGCTGTTAAAGCTGTTAAAGCTGTTAAAGCTGTTAAAGCTGTTAAAGCTGTTAAAGCTGTTAAAGCTGTTAAAGCTGTTAAATGTTTTGCTAGGATATATTCTTGTTATTGGGTTAACGCTGTTATTTTTTTCACCTTATTTAATCAATTTAAAATCTATTTTTTCTGATGTTTTCTCTTCTAATGTCAGTATGGTATCGGATTTTTTACCCACTTTTAAAAAGCTTTAATCACTGCTTTTTACTTTTGATGATTAAAGTTTTTACTTGTTTTTTCCGAGGTTCGCTTGGCCTCTTTTCCAGTTTTTAAAACCATACTGACAGACAAAAAGCGGCTTTTCTTAACACCTGTATTTATCATTGATGAAAACTCAGCGGTGATAGTCAAGGCGTTAAAAATCAGCAATATGAAGGATGGTTTATATATCCGTTATCTTTCAAGTTGCCTCTTTATTGGCTGCGCTCGTTCACCCCGGTCACATCGTTCTCTATGCTCCCGGGGATTCGCTCCCTTGCCGTCGCGATGCATCTTGAAATCCATAGGGTATAGATTAAAACCATCCTTTAAACTGGAAAGAATAATGCCTGTACAGGAGAAATAGGCGTTACGGTATTTAACCTCTGGCTGTTCCTGCTTTTTTACGGCATCTATCTACATCTTTCAGCAATTGATTGACATGATCATCACCAAACAGGGTTTCCAATGTGGTATTCAGTTTTCGCCGCCAGTTAGGGTATTCCATTACCGTACCTGGAATATTGACAGGTTTATCCATATCCAGCCAATCTTCGGGTTGCAGTCCCAGTAGTGAGCTGGCACTGTGGGCAATATAGCGATGTAACCCTTGGTTTATCATCGGTGACATTCCAACCTCTTTTGCCGTGTCACCGATATGTTCCGGGATACAGCCGTAGCGATGTAAACCTTCTAATAACCCTTGTTTGCTAGCTTGACGTTCGGTATATAACCCTTGAAGCAGGTTTTTATCAGGATATAACTTGAGTGATTCCCCAAGGGTCAAATCGGCGCTTTGCCAGAATCCACGTAAAGTAGGCAAATCATGAGTGGTGATGGTCGCCATTGCTTGTATCGGGTAATCCTCAGGTGCGCGGTATTCCCCATTGCCGTGACGCTCAAAGTAGAGCACTTTATAAGAATAGACACCGCTATCGCGCAGCTTGCCCACAATCTCTTCCGGTACAATTCCCAAGTCTTCACCAATGACCAGACAGCGATGGCGCTGACTTTCTAATGCCAGAATCGCCATCAGATCATCAACTGGGTAGTGTACATATGCTCCTTTGTCGGCTGTTTCACCGTAGGGAATCCACCAAAGTCTGAGCATCGACATAACATGGTCAATGCGTAAGGCGCCGCAGTGGATCATATTTGTACGCAGCAGATTAATGAACGGTTGGTAAGCTTGGGTTTGCAAAACATGAGGATTCATTGGTGGTAAGCCCCAGTTTTGACCCAGTGGCCCTAGGGCATCCGGTGGTGCTCCCACTGATGCTTTGGTGCAGTAAACAACTCGGTTGCACCAGGTTTCCGAGCCGCCTTCCGCTACGCCGACGGCCAAATCACGGTAAATTCCAATGGACATGCCACTTGTTTGGCTTTGGGTAAAGCAGTCTGCAAGCTGAGTATCGGCCAACCATTGTAGCCAGAGGAAAAATTCCACTTCCTGCGGGTGAGATTGGCAAAATGTTTGTACCGCTTCACCGTGCGGATCGCGGTACTTTTCCGGCCACACCGGCCAACCCCAATAGGTACTATTTTCAGCATATAACTGGCAGTGCAGAGCGTCATAGACGGCTTGATAGTAGAGACATTCACCACCTTGGATGACAAATTGGCGGAAAGCGGTTTTTGACGAATCATGTTCTGGACGAGTGCTGAATTGTTGATGTGCCAGACGCAGTGCTGCTATTTTCAACGCCATAACTGTGGTGTAATCTACCCATTCCGCGTTACGGGCATCCTGTAACATGCGTTGAGTCGTCGCTGTTTGCCACCATCTCTGTGCTTCTTCATTGTGTTTGAAATCTTCAACCTGATTAACATCAATGTAAATCACATTAAGCCAGTTGCGTGAAGAGGGGCTATAGGGGCTGGCGCTTTCTGGCATGGTCGGATACAGCGCATGCAATGGATTTAGTCCGATGAAGGCACCACCGCGTGTTGCTATCTCTTTTAGCATGTGTTTCAGGTCACCAAAATCGCCAATTCCCCAGTTGTTTTCTGAACGCAGAGTATAGAGTTGCACACAGGCCCCCCAAAGTTTTTCCCTCCTTTGCAGGGCATCTGGTTCATAGCAGCGTTTGGGTGCCACGATAATCTGCATAGACCAGCATTGGCTTCCTTGTGTCAGAGTGAGGCGGTGGTACCCCAGAGCAAGCGGATCAGGTAGCACCAGTTTATGGCAGCAATGCCCCTGAAATTCCTCTCCTTGTTCTGTCCGTATCTGCCATTGGTAATGCTCTTCGTCTTTCAAGGTGATAGTGAAGTGTTCACCTTGAGTAAAAACTTTTACTGTCGGCAAGGGTGAAACCGGCACGTCGGCCGGTTTGTTTACGTTTATCGCATCTAACAAGCGATGTCGGGTTTCCGTTGGAATCGCTTGTGGCTTGCCATAAGCATTAATGTAGCTGGCGACAATGCCAGCCTCGGTAGCTAAATGATCGAGGCTCTTCTCCCCCATGATTTTTCCTTATCGGTTTGCTTGCCAGATGCGTTGTTGATAATCACGGATTGTTCGGTCAGAGCTGAACATACCCATCCGGGCAGTGTTCAGAATGGCGCTACGCGTCCAATGTTGAGTATCGCGGTACAAAGTATCGATCCGTTGATGCGCATCACAATAGGAGGCGAAATCAGCTAGCACCAGATAAGGGTCTCCACCTTCAATCAGACTATGTAGCAGCATATCGAATGCTCGTTTGTCGCTATAGCTGAACTCGCCGCTAGCCAGTGCTTTGAGTATGTTGTCCAGGTGTTGATCTTCTTTGAGTAATTTCAGTGGGTCATAGCCAGCAGCTTTTAAGGCTTTCACTTCTTCTACGGTATGCCCGAAAATGAAGATGTGGTCATCTCCTACCTGTTCGGCAATTTCAACGTTCGCCCCATCTAATGTTCCGATGGTCAGTGCGCCATTCAGCGCCAGTTTCATGTTGCCGGTGCCGGAAGCTTCTTTGCCGGCTGTGGAGATTTGTTCTGAAACATCAGCAGCCGGTATCATTAGCTCCGCGACAGAAACTTTGTAATCGGGGATAAAAGCGATCTTAATGCGATCACGGACGATTGGATCGTTATTAATTTTCTCCGCTGCCTGATTGATGGCAGAGATAATGTTTTTTGCCAAATAGTAGCCGGGCGCGGCTTTTGCGCCAAACAGGAATACACGTGGCACGATATCCAGTTCCGGGTTTTCCTGAATTTGTTTATAGAGCGATAGGATATGCAACAGGTTCAGATGCTGACGTTTATATTCATGCAAGCGTTTAATTTGCACATCAAAAATGGCGTTTGGATCTAGCTTAAGCCCCATCACTTTATTGACATAATTGGATAGCAGGCTCTTATTGCCTTGTTTGATAGCTCGGTATTCTTCGCGGAAAGCGGCGTCATCTGCATAGGGTTCAAGTGTTTTAAGGGCATCAAGATCGTTAATCCATTCGCGATTAAGTGTACGGTCAAGTAATCCTGACAGTGCCGGGTTACATTGTTTGATCCAGCGACGTGGGGTAACGCCATTTGTCACGTTGAGAAACTTATTCGGCCATAGTTGATGGTATTCAGGGAAAAGATCCTTAACGATGAGCTGTGAGTGCAGCGCTGCTACCCCGTTTACGGCAAAGCCCGCGACGACACAAAGATTCGCCATGCGTATCTGATGGTTATAATGTACAGCTAATTTTTCCCATACGGCTTGCTCGCCGGGCCAGGTTTTGTCCACCAACTTTTTAAACCGGGAGTTAATTTCTTGAATGATGCTGTAATGGCGTGGCAGCAGGTGGCTGACGAGATCCTCGTCCCAGCATTCCAAACCTTCTGGCATCAGGGTGTGGTTGGTATAGGCGAAAGTATGGCTGGTTATCTCCCATGCGGTTTCCCAACTCATCTGGTGTTTATCCAGCAGAATACGCATCATTTCAGGGATGGCAATCGTTGGGTGGGTATCGTTAAGCTGGATAACTTCATACTTAGGCAGATCTTCTATTTTGTGGCCTGCCAGATGATGGCGACGTAAGATATCTGCGACGGAGCAAGCACACTGGAAATATTGTTGCATCAGACGCAGGCGTTTGCCTTCTTGATGATTATCATTCGGATAGAGAACTTTCGTGAGCTTAGCGGCTTCAACACCTTGCTGTTCCGCTGCCAGAAACTGCCCGGCGTTGAATTTGTCGAGATCAAATGGCGTAGCATGGGTTGCTTGCCACAGGCGTAATGGTTGAGTAACACCATTGTGATAACCAATGACCGGTAGATCCCAAGCTTCTCCAACCAAGGTAAATTCAGGTGCCCAGATTTCGCGTCCATCATCTGTTATGACGACTTCGCCACCAAAATTCACCTCAACATCTAACTGAGTGTTGTGGCGGAACCAGGGATAAGATTCTCGTCCCCAATTGTCTGGTTCTTCAATTTGTTGTCCTTGTTCAAAGGATTGGCGGAACAGGCCGTATTGATAATTCAGGCCATAGCCAATTGCCGGCTGACCGACGGTTGCCATAGAGTCAAGAAAACAGGCGGCAAGCCGTCCCAATCCACCGTTACCTAAAGCGGGGTCAGTTTCTTGTTCCAGAAGATCACTCAGAATGATATTTTCTTCTGCCAGGTAAGCCTGAATGTCTTCATACCAACCAAGGTTAAGCAGATTGTTTGCGGTTAAACGGCCAATCAGAAACTCCATAGAGATGTAGTTCACATGGCGTTGTTGGTTGGAATGATTGATGACAGGGCATGTGGGCAACAGCTCTGACAGGGCCGCACTAACGGCTTGCCACCACTGATGCTGGGTCATTTCCTGTGCTGAACCGAGGCCAAAGCGCTGCCATTGACGTGTCAGCGCAGCCTGAAACTGGGCTTTATCTAATCTGGACTGTTGCATGGAGTCTTCATCCTGTAGCTGAAAAGGAAAATTTAAGCACTATGCTGAATGCTCTCAGGATCTAAAGCATCATCCTAGAGAGGTATTAGTCAGGGAGGAGTAGAAGGGCGTAGCCAGTAACCCTCTTTCGCATCGTTTTGGCATCTAATTGCGTTCATTTTCTTCCAGCGGATCGATAAGGTAATTTGCTAATTGCTTCCACAACTTGTATGTAAAAATGGAATTTGCTGTTCAAGAATGTGATAGGGTGCGCAACTTAATACTATGGGGGGCGTAAACATATTTGCAAAAGCAATCTATTTCACTAAATTTGGTTGGGCCGATTAATGGCGTCATTACGAACCATGAAATAAATCATCTATACCCTATGGATTTCAAGATGCATCGCGACGGCAAGGGAGCGAATCCCCGGGAGCATAGCAAACTATGTGACCGGAGTGAGTGCAGCCAACAAAGAGGAAACTTGAAAGATGACGGGTATAACTAATATCACTCATGGTTCCGGCGCAGGTTTTACTTATCGCTTCTTTGGGCACGGAAATTAATGCTTATCCCATCAAAACTGAGTCGTCCCGTTCGTCTGAATAATACAGTCTTGCGTAAGCGTCTGTTAATCAGACTGAATGAGTCGTCTAATTATCGTCTTGTGCTAATAACTAGCCCCGCTGGTTATGGCAAAACCACATTGGTCTCTCAGTGGGCTGCCGAGCAGGATAATCTGGGATGGTATTCTTTGGATGAGAGCGATAATCAGCCGGAACGTTTTGCCAGCTATCTTATCGCGGCGTTGCAGCAGGCTACGCAGGGACACTGTGTTAAAAGTGAAGTGTTGGCCCAAAAACATCAATATGCCAATTTACCCGCGCTTTTCGCTCAATTATTTATTGAACTTAGTGAGTGGCGGCGGCCCATTTTCCTGGTGATTGATGATTACCATCTGATTGTGAATAACATTATTCATGAGGCTATGCGGTTTTTCCTGCGTCACCAGCCTGAGAATCTGACGTTAACCATCTTATCGCGTAATTTGCCTTCTCTTGGGGTGGCTAATCTGCGTGTGCGTGAGCAATTGCTGGAAATTGACAGTCAGCAACTGGCTTTTGATTATCAAGAAACGCAGCAATTTTTTGATAAGCGGTTAACCACATCCCTTGATGCCGACGATTGTAAGCGCTTATGCAATGAAGTCGCGGGTTGGGCAACGGCGCTTCAGCTTATCGCGCTTTCAGCGCGGCAGTCGTGTGATGCCGCTGAACTGTCGGCTAAACGCTTGTCGGGCATTAACGCCGGCCATCTTTCCGATTATTTGGTGGATGAAGTACTCAATCAGGTGGATAGTTCAACGCGTGGATTTTTATTGCGCAGTTCTATCTTACGTTCCATGAATGACGGTTTGATTGTTCGTCTAACCGGTGAAGAGAATGGTCAGCAGCGTCTTGAAGAAACTGAACGTCAGGGGCTGTTTATCCAGCGTATGGATGACTCTGGCGAATGGTTTCGCTTTCATCCGCTTTTTGCTTCATTTCTACGTCAACGCTGTCAATGGGAAATGGCGTTGCAATTGCCGGAGTTACATCGGGCGGCCGCAGAAGGTTGGTTGGCGCAGGGGTATCCGGGCGAGGCGATTCATCATGCCTTGGCGGCGGGTGATACTGCCATGCTACGCGATATTTTGTTGCAGCATGCTTGGTCGCTGTTTAACCACAGTGAGTTATCTCTGTTGGAAGAGTGTATGAATGCGCTGCCTTATGAGCAGCTATTGGAAAATCCGCGTCTGGTGCTGCTTCAGGCTTGGCTGGCCCAAAGCCAACATCGTTATTCAGAAGTCAATACACTGTTAAACCAAGCGGAACAGGCATTGCAACAGAAACAAATTGCTATAGAGCCGGATCTCTTGGCTGAATTCGATGCGCTACGAGCTCAGGTGGCTATGAACAGCGGCAAGCCGGAGATGGCCGATAAGTTGGCGAAACAGGCTTTGGCGGCACTGCTTCCTCAGAATGAATACAGTCGTATTGTTGCAACTTCCGTGGAAGGTGAAGTATTACATTGTAGAGGTGAGTTGGCTGATGCATTAGCGCGGATGCAACAAACCGAGCAGCTTGCGCGTCGTTTCCATGTTCATCACTATGCGTTGTGGGCGCTGTTGCAGCAAAGTGAGATTTTATTAGCTCAGGGATATTTGCAGACGGCTTATGAAACGCAGAACAAGGCATTTGAATTGATCCGTGAACAGCATTTGGAGCAGTTGCCAATGCATGAATTTTTGTTGCGTATCCGTTCACAGCTTTTGTGGTGTTGGTCTCGTCTTGATGAAGCCGAAGATGTAGCGCGTCGTGGGCTGGAAGTGTTGTCTAACTTCCAACCTCAACAGCAGTTGCAGTGTCTAACTCAGTTGGCTAAATGCTCTTTGACCAGAGGAGATATTGATAATGCCCGCCGTTATCTGGCGCGTTGTGAAAACTTGCTAAATAATGGGCAGTATCATCGAGATTGGCGTACCAATACTGACAAACTGCGAGTCATCATTTGGCAGAATATGGACGACAAAAATGCCGCTATTCGGTGGTTGGCACAGACTGAGCGACCAGAAAGTGTCAGTAATCATTTTAATCAGGGTCAGTGGCGCAATATTGCTCGTGCTCAGATTCTGCTTGGTTTGTATGATGAGGCTGAGTCCATTTTGGATACACTGAATCAACATGCGAGAAAATTGCAGTTAATTAGCGATCTGAATCGTAATTTACTGTTGTATAACTTGCTTTACTGGCATATCGGACGCAAAAGCGAAGCGCAGAATGCACTCATTGAGGCATTGGCTCTGGCTAACCGTACTGGATTTATTAGCCATTTTGTCATTGAAGGTGAGTTGATGGCCCAACAATTACGTCAGCTTATTCAGCTCAATACCTTGTCTGAACTGGAGTTGCATCGGGCGCAGCGCATTTTGCGGGATATCAACCGTCAGCATCGCCATAAATTCGCTCATTTTGATGAAAGTTTTGTCACACAGTTGCTAACACATCCTGATGTTCCTGAGCTTATTCGCAATAGTCCGCTTACACAGCGTGAGTGGCAGGTGTTGGGATTAATTTACTCAGGCTACAGTAATGATCAAATTGCCGCAGAATTGGATGTAGCGACGACAACTATTAAGACGCATATACGGAATCTGTATCAGAAGCTAGGGATTGCGAATCGCCAGGAGGCGATTCAGCAAGCACAGCAACTGATGCAGATGATGGGGTTAGGTGTGTGATTGATATTTTAAGATTCTAGCGAAACTACCCGCCCTTTCAGGTTACGGCTGAGTATGTGTGCTGACAGGATTAGCGTGGTACCGAGCAGCATGACTAACACGAGTGACTGTTTGAGCGAAAATGGCAACGCCATAGCAATGAGCGAGAGGGTAGAGCCGACAGCCATCTGGACGAATCCTATCAGTGCAGAAGCGACACCGGCTTCGTCAGAATAAGGCTCTAGTGCATAACTGGTCGCAGGTCCCATAACAAATGCCATACCTGTACAGGCGAAAGAAACCGGCAACATATAGCTTAGCCAGTGCTGGCTGGCGACAGTTGGCAGATGCATGCCAGAAAACAGAGATAGGCTAGCCAGTGCCATTAGAATTGTCCCTAACAGTAGGCAGCAAGGGCGGCCAAGTCGATGGATAATTTTATTGGCGGTTAGGAAGGCGATCATCGTCCAGAGTCCGTTGCCACCAAAAATCAATGAAAATGCTAGTGGTGAAATATGGCCCTCAGTCATTAGCACGGTTGGTGCAAATGACACATAGGTAACCACTATTCCCATAATGCCAGCGTTAACTAGGGCAAAATGTGTAAACTGGGCATTGCTAAGAATTTGAAAATATTGCTTTAGTGGTAATCCGCGAACGGGTTTAGTGTTAGCGGGGCGCGTCTCTGGTAGCCAGTTGGCAATGATAAGTAGTGCAATAACCGAGTAGCAAGTCAAAAACCAGAATGGCGCTCGCCAGTTGAACATTTCGGCCAGAATACCGCCAAGTAATGGCGCGAGAGCAGGAACAATATTTAGCGTACCGTTAATAAATCCATAGGCTTTGGCCGCCTCATCACCGTTTAGGCGATCACGTACACCACTAATGCAGACGACACTGGTACAGCAGACTGCACATCCTTGAATAATTCTCGCTGCAATAAAAATTTCGGGAAAAGTAGAAAGCGCTGCGATCACCGAACCGATGATATATAAGGTGATACCCGTTAGGGCTACTGGCCGACGGCCGAATTTATCTACCAGTGGCCCAGCGATTAACTGACCTAGCCCCATAATTAATAAAAACAAAGAAATCGTTGACTGAATAACTTCATTGTTAACTTTAAAATCCTCAGCAATGGCAGGAACCGTAGGCAAGAATACATCGATACCCAAAGGTCCAAAAAGTGCCAAGCTAAGTAGTAGAAGAATATAATTTTGCATGTGTGTTCTTTTAATATTTCAATAATGGTGGTGGTTTTATTGGTGAATAGGCTCAGTGGAATTTATTCTTTAGCGTCACCAGAGAGCTTGGATACACCAGAAATCCTACTGGCGAGTCATTTCAAGCTAGCGATAGGGATGTTTAAGGATCACGCACAGACTGAACCCTTTACTTTTTTTAAAGTCTGAACTTTATACGAGCTATTCACCGGTGTAAACCAACCCGCTTGTGTGGGTATTTTATACCCGTCATCTTTCAAGTTGCCTCTTTGTTGGCTGCACTCACTCACCCCGGTCACATAGTTCTCTATGCTCCCGGGGATTCGCTCCCTTGCCGTCGCGATGCATCTTGAAATCCATAAGGTATAAATATTCAAATCTTAAATACAAAAAAATGACATCGCGCTGTAGCATCAGCTTATTTTTCACTCGATATTTTAATGTCAGTCGGCAGTTTGGCTATCCTTAGTATAGAAAACGCACATTGTTTCTGACAAATCAGAAATGATCGAGAATCTTTTATTATATTTCATCACCTGTCAGAAAATAGCCAGGCATTAGGTAAGTGCTCTTATCCTCTGCGGAAAAGCTGCGAGATGGAGGATTTTGGTACAGTTTTTGTGGGATTTGAACAGAATTTCTTATCATTAACTCTATAAATCAGTAGTTCTGCATGTTATTAACCAATAATTCAAAATAATAATGTATTTTATACAAAATACTTTAATTTTTTAAATGTTTATTGGGTTATTGCAGACTTTTTGTTGATATAAACTAAGTTTTAGTAAATATTACCTTATATATTAAAAACTGATTTTATTTGTTGTGGTTATGAATAGTTAATCAAGGTAATTAAAATGATGGAAAATGAAAAACGGTTTGAAGATATGCTTTCCCGCTTTGTTGGAAACGGGCCTTATTTGGAAATTGATGGTGAAAAGTATATCGATGCAGCTTCGGGGACATTTAACCTTCCACTTGGGTACACTAATCGCAGAATAACAGAAAAATTAAAACAGCAGATCGACAGATGTACACATTTAAGTTCAGCTTATACCCATGAAATGTCACAATATATTTTGGGTAAATTAGTTAAACATACCCCTGAGGGCATTGATAGAATATGGTTACGTGATGTTTCCGGTTCTGGGGCGGTTGAATGTGCAATTCGTATCGCGCAAAAAGCAACAGGGCGTTCAGGAGTTATCTCTTTCTTTCTGGCTCATCACGGTCAGTCTTTAGCCACAGCGCAAATTTCAGGTAATGCTTTTAGAATTAAAGATTTCCATGTCAGCATTGATGGTTCTTTAAAAATTCCAACCCCTGCTAGTGTCATGTCAGAATTTGACCCGAATACAGAACCTAATCAATATTTTGACTTAGAACAATTTATTCAATTAGGTTCAAATGACAATATTGCCTGTCTTATCATTGAACCTATTCAAGGAAATGGCGGAAATAACGTTTTCCCTGTCGATTTTTACCGTAAGATCAGAGATATCTGCCATAAACATGACATTATTATTATCGCAGATGAAGTACAGACCGGATTTGGTCGTACCGGGACATTTTTCGCCTCAACCGGTTATGCTAAAGAATTAGAACCCGATATTATTGTTTTCGCTAAGGGCGCTGGTGGCATAGGTATTCCTACCGGTGGTGTGCTGATGCGGAGTTCATTAGATGTATTAGAGTCATTCGAACATTCTAGTACATCAGGCGCTAACCCTCTTTCATTAACGGCGCTCAACGAAATTATCGATATCATCGAAGACGAACAGGTTCTGGAGAATGTGCAGCATAATGAAGCTTATTTACGTGATGGCTTATTAGCATTACAGCATAAATACCCAGAAATTACTGGTGTTAGAGGCGTCGGTTATATGTTTGGCTTTGATACGCCATCACCAGAGTTTGCGGCACAAGCGATTGCAATAGCGAATTCTCATCACTTGATCATCCGGGGTTCGCGTTATGGTAAAGGTCGTGCACTTAAAGTTCGTCCACCGTTAATTTGTACTCAGGAACATTTAAACGAAATTCTGTATAAGCTTGATCTGACTTTTGCTGATATGACGTTAAATATGCTGGACAATAAGGAGGTAGCGTAATGAAAGCACTTAAATTTAATCGGGTGTGGGATATGCAAATTCAGGATGTTGAACCGTTACTCTGTGTTGAGCCTGATGATGTCGTTGTTGATATTGCGGTGTGCGGCGTTTGTGGTACAGATATTGGGATTATCACCGGTTCTTATCCTGTTGCTATTCCAGGAACTACTTTAGGTCATGAAACAACGGGTGTTGTTGCTCAAGTAGGAAAGAGTGTCACTCGCTTTAATGTAGGTGACCGTGTTGTCATCAATCCAACTTATTCCTGTGGGCATTGTCGGATGTGCCAGACAGGCAGCCCAAATCATTGCGAGAAAAAATTGGGAACCGAAGCGGGAGTTTCCTATGACGGGGCATTTGCTGAGCAATATCTGGCGAAAGAGAGTTCACTGATAAAACTGGATGATCATGTCAGTATGGAAGAGGCATCACTGACTGAGCCACTCAGTTGCACGCTGACCGGGGTTGATAAACTGGGCATTACTCATACTAATATTCGTGCAGCGGTAGCTGGCGCAGGCCCAATGGGGATGCTCTATATTTGGGCTTTACATGCCAGAGGCGTTAAGGCTTTCATGGTCGAGAAAAACGAAAGTCGTGTTCAATTTGCCAAAGAAAATCTGCCGCCAGAATGTGAGCTATATACTGATTTTGATGAGGCATTAACGCAACAATATGGCGATAAATCAGCGCCTATTGATCTCTGTGTGGATACGACCGGGCAATTAACTGAATACATTTTTGACCATTTGGCACCTGGCGGAAAATTGTTGAATGTGGCGCTTAAAGATAAGCATGCCAATCTTGATATCTTGAAAATTGCTGATAAGAGCCTTTCCGTGATTGGTTCCATCGATTCTCTGAATAACAGTTTTGAGCGTGCTTATACCATGATCCGTGATGGCGTTATTCCAGCTGGTCGTCTGGTCAGCCAAGTTTTTGATTTTAATGATTACTTGCAGGCTTTTCTCACTGTTGGTTGTGATATTGCGAGCAAAAGCCAAAAACCACTGTTTACTCCGAACTGTAAAGTGCTTATCCGTATTTCCGATCTAAAATAATGGAATGTTTCACATGGATAGATTTAATGTGATTTTTGATATCGATGGAGTCGTTGTTGACAGTGAACAATTGCACTTTGATGTTCTTTGTGATTTGGCTCCTGACTACACACAGCATGTACAACCACAGCAACTTATTGGCCTGAGTTTGGAGGAAACATTAGATTACATCGGGGTTCCAGCTCTGCAACAGAAAGGGATCACTGCGCAAATCGTCTCGGTTTACAAAGATAAGCTATCTAAAAGTTACCTTCGTCCAGGGATTTCCCGGTTGATGGCGGCCTTACAACAGCACCGTATCCCTTTTGGCTTTGTTTCTACTGCGCCGCGGGAAGTGTGTTTGGCGAATATTGGATTGCTGGAGTTGAGTGAAAACCCTGCTTTAATCTCTGGTGATGATGTTGCGAGGACGAAACCTTATCCCGATCCCTATCTTGCTATGTTGAAATTGAAGTCTATGGATGTTCATCAGACATTAGTGATTGAAGATACCGATTTGGGCATTACAGCAGCAACGCAGGCAGGTATTCCCTATGTGTATGCCTGGCCCCATGCTTTATCGGTTGCGGAACAATATCAACAGGCAACTCGTATTATCGGGACGCTGACCGATATTCCGCAATTTTCTAAAATTAATTTTGGGTAACTTAATATACCCTATGGATTTCAAGATGCATCGCGACGGCAAGGGAGCGAATCCCCGGGAGCATAGGTAACTATGTGACCGGGGTGAGTGAGTGCAGCCAACAAAGAGGCAACTTGAAAGATGACGGGTATACCCTCCGTTAGTCATAGCGGAGGGCATTTTATTTATAATAGAAGGAACATGAGTTGTCTGATCAAAATATTATCTCTTTGGTAAAACAACCCATTATGGCGACGCGCGCCGCTTTTTTTATTGCTGGCTTTAGTCTTGCAAGTTGGGCTCCTCTCATTCCTTTAGCTAAAGAACGGCTACAACTTGATAATGGCGCTATGGGGCTTCTAATGTTGGCATTCGGCATTGGTTCTTTCATCATGATGCCAATAGCGGGCATGTTGGCTGCACGCTTCGGTTGCCGGAAAATTTTCACTTTATGTGCTTTGATCGTGTTAGTGATGTTGCCAGGGTTAAGTGTATTACCGACACCGTTGACATTAGCTTGCGTTTTATTTGTCTTTGGTGCAGGTATTGGGGCAATGGATGTTGTGGTCAATATCCACGCCGTCATGGTCGAGAAAATGGCTCAGCGGCCAATTATGTCTGGCTTTCACGCGTTATTTAGTTTGGGCGGGATCGCCGGTGCGGGATCGGTGAGTGCATTATTGTCTCTGGGAATATCACCTCTCCAGGTGATGGTAATGGCGGTATTACTGATTATTTTACTGCTATTGCCGGTATGGAGTGGGTTATTGAACGAAGCCGAAGCGGGTAATACGCCATTCTTTGCTGTGCCTCATGGGATCGTGATTTTATTGGGCTTTCTCTGTTTTGTTGCCTATATCATGGAAGGCGCAATGCTGGACTGGAGCGGGATATTATTAACCAGCGTACATAATATCAGTAGTCATCAGGCGGGTATCGGCTATACCCTGTTTGCTATTGCTATGACATCGGGTCGCTTTATGGGTGATAAAATCATTGCCTTTTATGGACACCGACGGGTATTTATCAGCAG
Source organism: Photorhabdus sp. HUG-39 (assembly GCF_963878365.1). Taxonomy (NCBI): domain Bacteria; kingdom Pseudomonadati; phylum Pseudomonadota; class Gammaproteobacteria; order Enterobacterales; family Morganellaceae; genus Photorhabdus; species Photorhabdus sp. HUG-39. Next base: position 16,151 of record NZ_CAWNWY010000044.1, read on the forward strand.
TGCTTTATTGGCTACTTCTGGATTTATCCTTATTTACTCAGCATCAACTGCAATGATGTTAGGGGTCTCTTTCCTGATGATAGGCGCAGGATTATCCAATATAGCGCCAATGCTTTTTACTGCTTCTGGTCAACAGAAAATTATGCCTGATTCACTGGCTGTTGCTGCGGTTTCTACCATGGGATATTCTGGGATTTTGTTGGGACCTGCAATCATAGGTGGATTAGCGCATATTGTGACATTACACGGCGCTTTTGCTTGTATTGCTTTACTCTCTATTTCCTTATTTGCAGGATGTAAATTGATTGATTCGAGCGGAAGATAATATAGAGGGAGTTCCTATGGGTTTATCACAATATCATTGGCTTAATGAACCATCTGATTGGCAATGTGGCAGCGACTGGCTTAATGTCACTACAGATCATAAAACTGACTTTTGGCAACGAACATGGTATGGCTTTGAACGTCATAATGGTCATGTTTTTGGGTGTTATGTTGAGGATGATTTCACCTTTCAACTCTGTATTGAAGGCTGTTTTGAACATTTATACGATCAGGCAGGAGTCATGCTATTAGTCGATGAGAAACATTGGTTGAAAGGCGGAATTGAATATTCTGATGGTCATGCCTCGATTGGTAGTGTGCTAACACGTGATCATTCTGATTGGTCTATGGGCGTATTTCCTGGTGATTCTAGTAAATTCTGGTTACGTTTGACTCGTGAAGAGGGATATTTAAGACTGCAATATTCTACTGATGGTTTACGGTGGCCATTGTTGAGGTTGTCTCCTTTTTTTGAAGATAAACAACCTGTCTTTGTTGGTGCAATGTGTTGTTCTCCAGAACGGCACGGATTACAGGTGCGGTTTTCTGATTTCCAATTGACACCACCAATAAAAAAACCATTGCATGATTTAAGTTAGCCAAACGGCTCAACACCCGGAGCAATGTGCTTCGGGTGTTATGTATCAAGGTTATATGCCTTAAACCCTTTCTAAAATAAAACCGGTAAAGTCAGCAGTTGCCTCTTCTGGAAGTTCTACAAATTGGTTTTTCAGCATGTAAATACGTAAAAGCCCTTCTTCATCTGTGTTTAATTCAACTGAACCGGCCATAAAATTGAAGCTATTTACAGCAAAGGATTCAGGGCCAAATGTGCGATTTTGTAAACCAAAATAAGCGGGCAAGGCCCTTTGTGGTGTTAGTTGAGTCGATAAGCGTGCTGTACCTGTCAGTCTATATTTAACGTTAGGTTCCAACCCTGTTATAATTTGATCAATGACGCCAGAGCTGGAATAGGTTTGGATGCTAAGAAAATTAACGCCATTCTCGGATAAGATTGCTACAGTTTCAGGGTGTGGGATTCTCCAGCCATGATATCCTTCATTAAATGAACCATTAACTAGCTCTTTATTAGCGTTTTTTGTATCAGAATAATCTGCGCTATTTAGCATTTTCTTCATATCCATATATGAGTCCTTTTAAATGAATGGCAATTAAATTTAATTTTGCTTAATGATTTTTTCCTGTAAACACTTTATCAATAATGAAAAAATATTCAATCATGTTTTTTGATTGAAGATTAGGCTTGTGATAATTAATGTGAAAATAAATGACAGGGCTAAATTGTTTCGATGGTAATTTATCTTAAAATAATTGAACCATATTCCAATTAAAATATTAATTTATGATTTTATTTTCTCAACCAATATTTAAACACCCAGAGCCGTGAACTCTGGGTGTTTAAAATGTTAAAATATATCTAAGTTAAATGTTTAGGCTTTCTCTAAAATAAAACCGGTAAAGTCAGCGGTTTCTCCGTCTGGTCGATGGCCAACTTGATCTTTCAGTAAATAAACGCGTAAAAGTCCCTCTTGATCTGTACTTAATTCTACTGAACCCGTTGTAAAGTCGGTGCTGTTTACAGCAAAAGATTCTGGGCCATCGGTGCGACTCTGTAAACCAAAATAAGCTGATGAGGCCCATTCTGCTGATACGCGAGCTGTACCTGTTAGTTTATATTTAGTGTTCGGCTCTAATCCTTCGATAATTTGATCAATGACGCCGGAACCGGTAACGCTTTGGATTCTGATAAAGTGAACGCCATTTTCAGATAAGATTTCTACTGATTCAGGGGCTGGGATTCTCCAGCCGTTATATCCCTCTTCGAATGAGCCGTTAATCAGTTCTTTATGAGAGTTTTTCTTGATATCAGAATAATCTTCATTATTTAGGATTTCTTGTACGTTCATATATGAGTCCTTTTTAAATAGATAGAAATGAATTTAATTTATTTCAGCGCTTTTTTTTCGGGAGGGCACTTTATCAATAATAGGATAATACTCAATTGTATTTTTTGTTGGTGGTGAGTTGTAATTTGTATAAATTAATAAGGAATAAATAATAGGGAGTTAAAATATATACAGTAAATATAGTATTTTTTATTTATTCAATATAGGTATATACCCTATGGATTTCAAGATGCATCGCGGCGGCAAGGGAGCGAATCCCCGGGAGCATAGATAACTATGTGACCGGGGTGAGTGAATGCAGCCAACAAAGAGGCAACTTGAAAGATGACGGGTATAAACTGGATTTTCATACTCTTATTTTTGTGAGGAATATACGTATAGGTCAGGAAAGGTATTTTGCATAGAAATTATTTTTTTAGGTGATAATGATGATAAGTAATATAATGTGATGAATTATTATGTGATGTTTTTATGATGTCCAATGTATATCGAAATAATAGAGTGAGAATTATAGTTTTATTTTAATTACAATAAGGAAAGTTTATTATATATTTTTTATCTACGATTTTTTTGAATTAATTAAAGTGAGGGGAAATAAAATGATATTTTAATTAGTGAAGATTAGCTCTTTTTTATTGCTAAAATTGATGTGTTTTATAATCTGTAATTATTTTTTATTCTCGTTTTAATCTTATTGGGATTGGTTTATTACTGTCTGGTATTGGCACCAGACAGTTTTTTATATTAATTCCTATTGCGTGGAGTTATTACCTGTTAAAGTCTTTTACCTAAACTCGAATTATTTGAAAAAAGAAAAAATTAAATTATCGACCTAAATAACTATCCCAATCTTTCCAGACAGGTTGTAACCCGGCTTTAATTAATACGTCTGCAACCTGATAAACAGAACGGTTATCATGCGGCATAAATTGCTCCAATTCTTCGTGGCTATTATCTGCGTAACCACCGGGTTGGGTTTTAGAACCGGCACTAACATTGTTGATTGCCAGTGGTATGACGTGATCGCGGAAGAATGGAGATTCACGAGTAGAAATAGAAAGCTCAACATCTGGCGCAAATAGACGAAAAGCACAAATCAGTTGTACCAGTTCTGTTTCACTCATCAGCGATGCGGGCTCAATACCTCCAGCACAAGGTCGCAAACGTGGGAATGAAATAGAGTAACGGCTTTGCCAATATGTACGTTGCAGAAAGAATAAATGCTCCGCCACCATATAGCAGTCTGTCCGCCAATGACTAGAGAGGCCAATTAGCGCTCCTAAACCGATTTTATCGATTTTAGCATGACCAAGGCGATCGGGTGTTTCTAATCGCCAGTGAAAATCCCGTTTCTTACCCCGTAGATGATGTAGCAGGTAAGTTGGTTCATGATAGGTTTCCTGATAAACCATCACACCGTCTAACCCCAGGGTTTTCAGTTCAGAATACTCTTCCTGTGTCATAGGCTGAACTTCCATCATTATTGAGCTGAAATATTCGCGGATAAGTGGCAGATAGCGGCGGAAATAATCCATACCGACCTTGCCCTGATGTTCTCCGGTGACTAACAACAGATTGTCGAAGCCTAGCGCTTTAATCGCCTGACATTCGGCAATAATTTCATCTTTATTGAGTGTCTTGCGTTTGATGCGGTTACTCATTGAGAACCCGCAATAGGTGCAGTCATTGGCACACAAATTGGAGAGATAAAGCGGTACATAAAAACCAACGGTGTTACCGAAGCGTTGACGAGTCAGTTTTTGTGCCCGTTGTGCCAGTGGTTCGATATAGGATTTCGCTGCCGGAGAGAGCAAGGCCATGAAATCGTCCAGATTTAATTTGTTACTGTTTAATGCCCGTTCAACATCCTGCGCGGTTTTGCTATTAATGCGAAGGGTAATGTCATCCCAGTTCAACTGCTGCCAGCGGTAACTAAAACTACCGCTCATAAGATGATGAATCATCAAAATGCCCCTAGAAAATCGGTCAGTGGACTGGATGCAACAGCATGTTGTTTCGGACTTGCCAGGCCAGCTTGATAGGATAATTCACCCGCTTCAATCGCGATTTTGAAGGCTTGAGCCATTTTTACTGGGTTACGTGCAACGGCAATTGCGGTGTTGACTAATACAGCATCCGCACCCAGTTCAATCGCTTCCAATGCATGGCTTGGTGCGCCGATACCGGCATCAATGACCACCGGCACTTGTGCTTGTTCAATAATAATTTGCAGGAAATCTCGGGTTAGTAGCCCTTGATTAGAGCCGATCGGTGCGCCTAAAGGCATGACCGCCGCGCAACCCACTTCTTCCAGACGCTTACACAAAACGGGATCAGCACTGCAATAGGGCAGAACGACAAACCCATCTTTGACCAACATTTCAGCGCCTTTGAGTGTTTCAATCGGGTCAGGTAACAAGTATTTCACATCAGGATGAATCTCTAGTTTGATCCAGTTTGTCGCCAGTGCTTCACGGGCCAAACGGGCGGCAAATAGGGCCTCTTCTGCGGTTTTGGCTCCAGAAGTATTTGGCAGCAATTTGACGCCAAGTTTTTGCAATGGCGCTAAAATAGCGTCATTACCGCTCTGCAAATCAATGCGTTTCATTGCCATCGTGACAAGCTGGCTGCCGGAAGCCGCTATAGCCTGAGTCATTAAATTGGCATTGGCGAATTTGCCTGTACCGGTAAATAGACGGGAATTAAAAGTCGTATCAGCAATTTTTAGCATATCAACCTCCAGAAATAGCCTGAAACAGAAGGATATTGTCTCCATCATTAATTTGATGCGTATTCCACTCTGAACGCGGAATAATGATTTGATTAATAGCCAGTGCCATTCCCGGTTGTGTTCGTTCAAGTTGTTCTAGCAATTGCTGTATAGCCAGAGGAGCCATAAGCTCCATCGGCTGGTCGTTTACCGTAATTTTCATGCCATATCTCCGCAAATCGGGCATTGCTGCGACGGGTTAAGTTGTAGTGTGCTCCAGCTTTGCTGTTTACCATCAAACAGTCGGAGTTTGCCGCTTAACGGAGAGGGAAGCCCAGTTAACATTTTGATGGCTTCCAATGCTTGTAATGTGCCGATGATACCCACTACCGGACCTAATACACCCGCAGTCCGGCAATTTCGTAATGGCTCTTCCTGTTCAGGGTAGAGACAGTTATAGCAGCCATGAAGATAAGGGGGTTCAAATACCATAAGTTGGCCGCTAAAACCGACAGCACTGCCGCTGATTAATGGTTTTCGCGTTGCCACACAAGTGGCATTGATGGCGTGTCGAGTTGTCATGTTGTCACAGCAATCGAGAACCAGATCGACTTGCTTCACGATTGTTGTCAGAGATTCCTGGTTCTGACGTTGATTAAGGATGATTGTTTTTATCAGCGGATTCAATGCATTGAGTTGATTGGCTGCAAGTTCAGCTTTTGCGGCAGGGATCTCTTCGGTGCGGTAAAGTATTTGCCGTTGTAAATTGGAGATGTGCAATTGGTCATCATCAGCGAGATAAATTGTTCCCACACCTGCCCCGGCTAGATAGAGAGAGGCGGGAGCGCCTAACCCTCCCAGTCCGACAATCAGTACGCGGCTGGATTTCAGTTTTTCCTGCCCTTCCGGGCCAATATCTTCGAGTAACAGTTGTCGGCTGTAACGCATAAATTCTTGATCATTCAACATAAGCACCTCTCTATCCCTTTAACTCAATGCCTTCAACCAAATGAAGCAGTTGTGCGGTGGCCTGGCGCCAATCCTTTGCTTTGGTAATTGCACTAACCAGCGCCACACTGCCGACTCTCGTTGCAATGACATCCGGTACGCGTTCAAGAGAGATGCCTCCGATGGCGACAGTGGGATAGTCTGGTGTGTTTTCTACTTGCCGTTTTAGTGCTGCCAGTCCTTGTGGGGAAGATGGCATCGCTTTGGTCGTGGTTGGGAAAATATGGCCGAGAGCGATGTAAGACGGACGCAGAGATTTAGCTCGTGCCAGCTCTTGTTCATCGTGGGTAGAGATTCCTAACCGCAATCCCGCTTTTTGGATGGCGTTCAGATCAGCGATAACTAAATCTTCCTGCCCCAGATGAACACCATAAGCGCCATGCTTTATTGCCAGTCGCCAGTAATCGTTAATAAACAAACGAGCGTTATATTGGCGACCGAGCATAATGGCTTGCTGAATCTCTTCTTCTACCTGATCTTCTGGTCGATCTTTAATTCTCAACTGAATTGTGGTGACGCCTGCTTTTAACAAGCGGGAAATCCACTCTAGCGAATCCACGACGGGATACAGGCCCAATTTGTATTCCGTTGGGGCAAATGGCGCGTTAGGCAGATTGTTCATGAGAGACATCCTCTACGCTGTGATACAACTCGCTGCCTCTAGCGCGGAATGTTTCAGACATCTGTTCCATACCGGCGGCATAATCGCGTACTTCCTGAGAAATCTTCATAGAGCAGAATTTAGGTCCGCACATAGAACAGAAATGCGCAATTTTGCCGGAGGCTTGTGGCAGAGTTTCATCGTGATAGGCGCGAGCAGTATCGGGATCGAGCGCCAGATTAAATTGATCTTCCCAGCGGAATTCAAAACGTGCTTTAGACATGGCGTTATCACGGATTTGTGCGCCGGGATGGCCTTTGGCGAGATCAGCGGCATGAGCAGCAATTTTGTAGGTAATTAGCCCTTGTTTAACATCATCTTTGTTTGGCAAGCCGAGATGCTCTTTCGGCGTTACATAACAGAGCATGGCGCAGCCAAACCAGCCAATCATGGCCGCACCGATACCGGAAGTGAAATGGTCATAACCGGGGGCAATATCTGTTGTCAGTGGACCAAGGGTATAGAAAGGGGCTTCATGACAATGTTCCAACTCTTCCGTCATATTGCGGCGGATCATCTGCATAGGAATATGCCCAGGGCCTTCGATCATCACCTGAACATCATATTCCCAGGCAATTTTGGTCAGTTCGCCTAATGTATGCAGTTCTGCAAACTGCGCTTCATCGTTAGCATCCTGAATAGAACCGGGGCGTAGACCGTCGCCCAATGATAGGGAAACATCATAAGCGGCGCAGATTTCACAAATTTCACGGAAATGTTGGTAAAGGAAGTTTTCTTGATGATGAGACAGACACCATTTCGCCATAATCGAACCACCGCGGGACACAATTCCGGTGAGGCGTTTGGCTGTCATCGGTACATAGCGCAGTAATACACCGGCATGAATGGTGAAGTAATCTACCCCTTGTTCCGCTTGTTCCAGCAAGGTATCACGGAATATTTCCCAGGTGAGATTTTCCGCTACGCCATTGACTTTCTCCAGTGCTTGATAAATAGGGACTGTACCGATAGGAACCGGGCTGTTACGTAAGATCCATTCGCGGGTTTCGTGGATATAACGGCCCGTAGAGAGATCCATTACCGTATCTGCGCCCCAACGAGTAGACCAGATTAACTTTTCTACTTCTTCCTCAATAGAAGAGGTGACTGAAGAGTTACCGATATTGGCATTAACCTTTACCAGAAAATTACGACCAATAATCATCGGCTCTGATTCAGGATGATTAATATTGGCAGGAATAATTGCCCGACCGGCTGCGACTTCCTGACGGACAAATTCTGGTGTGATATTTTCCGGCAACTGAGCGCCAAGACTTTGTCCAGCATGTTGTTGGCGTAATACATCACCGCGGATACGTTCACGTCCCATATTTTCCCGTAGTGCGATAAATTCCATTTCCGGGGTGATGATGCCTTGACGGGCATAGTGCAGTTGAGTAACGCATTTGCCTTTATGGGCTTTTAATGGATGGGGGCGAGTATTGAAACGTAAATGATCGAGACCGGCATCCGCCAGGCGTTGCTGAGTAAAATCGGAGCCGAGGGCGGCAACAGGTTCAGTATCTTGGCGTTCGTCGATCCACGGTTGACGTAGTTGGATTAACCCAACATGTACATCCAGTTTGGAATCAGGATCGCCATAAGCGCCGGAAGTATCATAAACCGGAATGGCTTCGTTTTCCTCATACTGAGGTTCTTCTTTAGTGCCGCCAATTAACGTGGGAGATAATTGAATTTCACGCATTGGAACGTGGATATCGTCACGGGAACCTTGAAGATAAATTCGTCGTGAATTTGGGAATGTCACGCCTTGAATAGAATTAATAAACTCTTGAGCGGCATCGCGTTGCGCTTTACGTGGGCGTGCCGGATTGGGTTTTGGTGAGACATCGGTTGTAGGGATAACAGTATTATGAGACATAGCAAATTCCTAACTGTGTTATTGGGAAAGTTGCTTGTCTGGAGCTCGCAGGCAAATGAGTAAGAGTAATATAATTGATGGCTGGACAGACCTGTAAAAAATTGGGTGGGCTGACAGCGGTTGATTACTCTTGTTCCCTTCGCGGGTATTAACCCGATCAGGTTCCGCGGATCCCGAATTAACGGTCTCAGCCTGTGTATGCTGCGATAAAACAGCTTACGCTAGGCACTCCGACAAGAAAGTAAACAGTAGTATAGAAGGGATTATGAAAACTACAACCCCTACTGATTGAAAGTATTTACAGTGACCAGGTTAATTGTTGTCAGCCATGTTGCTGGTTATTTTGTGATCAATTTCTCATGTTTATTAATTTTTTAGTGAACAAATAGAAAAATTTCTTTATGTTAAATAATGTTTAGCTAAGCATTAATTTTTTAATTATAACTTGTTAAGGAAATAAGATATGAAAAACTTTGACTCTTCTAAAGTAGTTAAAATTAAATCACCATTGTCTGGTTGGGCTGTTAATGACAAAAACGATGATTAATTTATGATCATTCCCCTTCGTATTTTGTACGAAGGGGAATAATATGGAGCTTGAAGATGAATATCGCTACGACATGTTATCCGCATAAACAATTCCGCTCTGATTTCGAATTACAGATCCGTAATTCACTTGAATATTTAATTGAAATAACCGAGTCTGACTTTAAAGTTCCTGATGGATTTTTCATAAAATGGGATTTATGTGCTTCTCATTACTTGGCTATCGATGCAGCCGAAAAGGGTAACAGGGAATTGTGTATTAATTACATTCGGAATGCTATAGCAAAATGTCAGGATTATACGGGAAAGCCAGAGCTATCTATTAAAGCTTTGGATTATTTTATCGAGCCTGTGTTTGATATGAACATGCTTTTCAAAATATTGGAGCAGGATGATAAAGGAGTCAGAGTTGGATACCGATTTGCACATGAAGTAAAAGATGACATAGAGAAGATACAAGAAGCATTGGAATTATTGAAAACCTATGATGAAAATACCTATCTTGAATGTGTATGTTTTATTGATACAATATATCTTACAGGAAAAACAGAAGGGAATTATATCAGGTCAGGCTGCAACTTTAATATGTGGGGGATGATCCTACTTTATAGTGCGGATGAAAATAGTGTACCTTACTATATTGAGCATATCGTTCATGAATGTGCACATCATGCACTAAATATTATTAATGCTCAAGATTATATTGTCTTGAATGATCCTGAAGAGCGTTATAAAGCTCCATTTCGTGAAGATGGCAGACCCATGATCGGAATATTTCATGCTTATTTTGTACTTAACCGGATTTGTCAAACTTTATATAAAATGTCTAATATATACTCTGGCATTTATGAAGAAGAAATTAGATCACGATTTAATACTGCATTGAAAAAATTCTTGGATACAAAAGAGATAATAGATAATCATGCAGAATTGACAGACATCGGGCGTGCTATCTCAGATAGTATCGGTGAAGAAATGAATAGGATTATTCCCAGTGAAGTTAAATGATGATTTTTGGAAAATACGATCTTCGGAAGCATTATATATTTTGAGTTCACGAATAATTGTAGCTCTGGTCACTTTAAGTCTTATTAAGAGTAACCAGCTAATATTGTCTTCGTATTTTCTTTTTGTTTATTTTCTTTCAAGAACGATCTCAGGTCTCGCTCTGTCACACCTTTTTGACCAGCTTGATAAGAAAAAAATTCTTGTTGTACTCAATCTTATATTTATTTTTTTAACAATATATTACCTTTATAACATTAGTTACGGTGGGGAAATATATTTTTTCTTCATCATTAGTATTATACTTGGCTTAATTGATGCTCTTTATTCTCCTGTTGTGAATGCTTATATCCCGTTTATTGTCAGTAAACATGAACTTGATGAAGCATATCGTAAGACATTTTTGTTGCAGGCGTCTCTTAATGTGTTTGGTATCGGTTTGGGAATGGCAGGATATGAAGTTATAGGGATAATTAATATGACATGGACGTTATGCGGATTAATTTTCCTATCCGTATGCATTCTATATGGAGTAAAAAATCGGGGGACAGGGATTTTGCAGAAGAAGGAAGATAATCCATCTTCTGCACTTAACAGTATGAGGCTTTTCTTTCGTTATCGTTTTGAGCCATATTGGGCACTTTCATCTCTGTTAGTGAATATGATTCTAGTTCCGTTTTCTTCTCTTGTTATTCCATATTTTGTAGAGTCAGTAAAACACTCAAGTGCTATTATGATTGGAATAATAGAAGCGAGCGCTGCGATTGGGGCAATTTGTGCTTCCGTATTTTTCCAATCCTATTTTGAAAAAATATATGGTAAAGCTCGCACCGTTATTTTCTCGTTTTTCATGATAGGATTATGTCTGGTTGGCTTATCTTTGTTTATCAGTCATATCATCTGGTGTCTTTTGGCTTTTCTGATCGGAGTCTCTGTTATACTGAATAATGTCAGCATAGAATCCAGTCGTTCCATCGCTATACCGGAAAGACATAGAGTAAAAATACAGACAGTTCATACCGCTTTTATTGGATTGGGGAATCCTTTCGGATTCATTCTTTTCTCTATGATAATAGAAAAATGGAATTATTCTGTTGTACTTCTTATTGGTGGTTTTCTAATATGTGTTGTTTCTCTATTACTGAAATATATTCCTATGTTTGATGATTTGCTTAGTAAAGATAAAGAAGAAATAGATTCTATTTATGATAAAAATTATGGTGATTTATGAGCATATTGACAAAAATTAAAAAATTTTACCAAATTGATAAAGACAAGGTATATGATCGTCATTATTCGTCGCACTTGGTTAATACTGCCAAATTGTTAAATAAATATGGTTGTGAAGAAGTAGTATGTAATGCAGGAATGTTACATTCAATATATGATGAAAATTCAATATATAATAATTCTGGTGTGAGTTATAAAGATAGGGAACATATACAACAAATTGTTGGAAAGGATGTTGAGCTACTTGTTTATTATTATGGGCGAGTTCATTATGCAAAAAGTTATGATAATATATCAAAGAGTGGTAATGTTGTAACACTAAGAGTTCAGACTGAAGATATTTCTATTCCTGAAGATATATTCTCTAATTTGGTTAACGTTATTGTCGCTGACATACTTGAACAGATAATATGGTGTGTAGAAAAGAAAGGCTTTTTTACATACCAAGATGCAAGGGAACACCTTAAGAAACTATTTCCGATATTATATTATTGTTGCCACGGTATACAAATTGATTTTAATAGGTTTTGGAGTTTATCATGCAGAACATAAATTCTATTCATTCAGAAATGGCTATTTTGCATGATAAATATATTCTTGGTGTGATATCTCCTGATAATTTTTTCTTAACATTCAGCCAACTTGAGAAAAAATTAGCGGATTGTGTCATTCACACTCCAAATTGGGCGGAATTTGCCAAAGATATTTATATACCCTATGGATTTCAAGATGCATCGCGACGGCAAGGGAGTGAATCCCCGGGAGCATAGGTAACTATGTGACTGGGGTGAGCGAGTGCGGCCAACAAAGAGGCAACTTGAAAGATAACGGGTATAGATAATCTACATAGAGCATATGAAGTTAAACACTCGATTAATGATGAGAATAAGGAGGTTTTAAATAAAATTTTTCATCTTATAGATGAAATGATTGGAGCAAGAAATTATTTCGTGCAAAGACTAGGGTATAAAAATTTTGCTTCATATAAATGTAATTATCTTTTCAATAAGGATACTGAGAATATTAAGAACACATTGGAAATTTATTATCATAAAATTATAAATTTACTAAAAAATCTTTGTAATCATTTTGGAATTGATATAAAACAATTCACTGAGCCAGATACATTTCGTATGTATCAGAAAAATCTGATAAATAGGCTATCGTTGCCATGTTTTAATTTTCACTTGCCTGAAATACTTAGATTAATTTTTTCTTACTTAAATAAACATAGCTAGGCTCATTTTAGTATTGAATGTGAGTCAACAAACAGGTATATCATCCGTGTATCAACTAATGATGAGCGTTCATTTTGTTTTGTTATACAAGCATGTCAGATACAAGGTACAGTGACAGCGATATCTTGTGACAAAATTTTTGATAGCTCTGTATCAGTAACTTATCTAAAATCTGCTTTATTTCATCAGCCATTGGGAATAGCTGAAATAAAAACGGTAATTCATGAAATTGGTCATCTGATTAGTATTGGTATGGCTAGTATTAATGGAGGTCTTTATCACAGTGATTTCCGCTCAACTATTGAAATACCAAGTCAGTTATCCGAACATATTTTTTTTAATGAACTGGTTTGCAATACAGCTATGAATGAATCACAGAAAATGGTTTTTGATAACTTTATTTGTATGGATATTCTTGATGAGATGCGTCAGATAGAATTCGCGTTTATCGATCTTTATCTCCACAGTGGCATAGCTATATTCGACCTCATGCCAGAGAAATTGATAAACGGTTCTCCGTGTTTCTTCAATTATTCCAATATATTAACTAAGCCGGTTTATCTTGAGCACATCATTTCAGGTGGGAGGGAAGGAGCATACAGCTTGTACCCTCTGAACAATATAGTGGCACATTCCTTGTCTGCCACTATATCACCAAACTGTTTTTTGGATTACTTCATGAATGCAGAGATGCTGAATGACACAATACATTCAATAATTGTCTAATTAAAATAATGCGGCGAAACAGCTTACGCTAGGTACTCCGACAAGAAAGTAAACAGTAGTATATACCCTATGGATTTCAAGATGCATCGCGGCGGCAAGGGAGCGAATCCCCGGGAGCATAGATAACGATGTGACCGGGGTGAGAGAGTGCAGCCAACAAAGAAGCAACTTGAAAGATGACGGGTATAGAAGGGATTATGAAAACTACAACCCTTACTGATTGAAAGTATTTACAGTGACCAGGTTAATTGTTGCCAGCCATGTTGTTGTGCTTCGGTTTTTAAATGGGCATCAGCATTGACCGTAATTACCTCATCGGCAAATTGACACATTGGCAGATCATTAATTGAATCACTGTAAAAGCGAATAATTTGGGGATAACTATTTTTCTGTTCCAGCCACTGTTTTATCCGTTTTACTTTACCTTCACGAAAAGTCGCAATTCCATCTATTTTACCGGTATAACAGCCATTTTCCATTACCATATCAATGCCCAGTGCCGTGTGAATATTCAATTCGGTAGCAATCTTTTTTACAATAAAAGAGACTGTGGCTGAGATGATCATAATTGGGACTTGTTGCTGTTGATACTCTGCAATAAGAGCTTTAGCTTGCGGATAAAATCGAGGTCTGATTTTTTCGTTAACAAATTCAGTCAGCCAAAGATCAACTTGTTCTTGTGGAACCTGATGCAATGTTTGCAGGCTGAATGCCAGATAGTCGTTCATATTCAGCATACCTGCGCTGTAATCAACCATCATTTTTTTGTCTGCTTCGATAAAGCTGGGATCAGTAATTATGCCTTTTTCCCATAAAAACTCTGTCCATATAGCGCTGGAATCACCGGAAATTAAGGTGTCATCCAGATCAAATACTACAAGCAGTTGTGGCATGATGTTGTGTTCCTCAAGTCAAAGCACATTGATAACTGAGAATAATGCTTGTAATACTGTGTAGTGACCAATAGCAATAAAAGCATGTTTTTCTGACTAGAAAGCGTATGATTTATACAGATATTAATCGTAATTATGATGTCATGATGATGCAACAACAAATTACAGGTACAGAACGTGGCTGGTGGATTATCAGCGATGAAAATCGTATTTGGCTCCCGGAAGGGGAATTACCTTTTGGAATTGCTGTCCAATGGTCATTGCAAGGAAAAATAGCCTTGCCTATTGGTGAGTGGCAGGGTGAGAAAGTTTGGCTTATCCGTCAGAAAATGGCTTCAGATATGGTTTCTTTACGGCAAATTGTTGCAAGTGATCGTGGCTTGTTTCAATTAGCTGGCCGGGGAGTGCAATTGGCAGAGTTTTATCGCTCTCATCAATATTGTGGTTATTGCGGCAGTGAAATGCACCATAGTGTCAGTGAATGGGCTTGCTTGTGTCATCACTGTCATGAACGTTATTATCCGCAGATTGCGCCTTGTATTATCGTCGGTATTCGTCGGGATGATCATATTTTGCTGGCTCAACATCAGCGTCATCGTGGAGGCATATACACCGTCCTTGCGGGATTTGTTGAAGTCGGTGAAACACTCGAAGAAGCTGTAGCCCGCGAAGTGATGGAAGAGAGTAATATTAAAATTCGCAACTTACGTTATGTGGCTTCTCAACCGTGGCCCTTCCCTCATTCATTGATGATGGCATTTCTGGCTGATTATGATAGTGGTGAGATCCGCCATGATCCGCAAGAGCTGATTAGTGCAGATTGGTATCACTATGAGCAACTGCCATTGATTCCACCACATAATACTATTGCCCGTCGGTTGATTGAAGATACGGTTGTTCTGTGCCGAAATACGTGATGATGTACTGTTTGGCGCAATTCAACGGGAGAGATTTACCTGTCATGTTACAATGACGTTCTAATCATTGTAGTCAGATTATGTTGCGGCCAATAAATATAGATGGAGCCTGTCATGAATGCGCTGAAAAATGATCGTTATTTACGAGCTTTATTACGCCAATCCGTTGATGTTACCCCTGTTTGGATGATGCGCCAGGCTGGCCGCTATTTACCTGAGTATCAGGCTACTCGTGCTAAAGCCGGTGATTTTATTGCTTTGTGTAAAAACACTGAGCTCGCTTGTGAAGTCACTTTACAACCTTTGCAGCGTTATCCACTGGATGCGGCAATTCTCTTCTCTGATATTCTCACTATTCCTGATGCGATGGGACTGGGGCTCTATTTTGAAGCAGGTGAAGGTCCGCGTTTTAAATCTCCTGTTTTCAGCCGCGCTGATGTGGAAAAGCTGCCGGTGCCTGATCCGGAAATGGAGCTGGGCTATGTGACGGATGCCGTGCGTACGATTCGTAAGGCACTCGCGGGCAAGGTTCCTTTGATAGGCTTTTCTGGTAGTCCGTGGACACTGGCAACTTACATGGTGGAAGGTGGTAGCAGCAAGGCATTCACTAAAATTAAAAAAATGATGTATGCCGAACCTACCGTAATGCATCTGTTGCTGGATAAGCTAGCAGACAGCGTTATTCTTTATCTCAATGCTCAGATTAAGGCAGGTGCTCAGTCTGTGATGGTTTTCGATACTTGGGGTGGAGTACTGACGGGGCGGGATTATCGGGAATTTTCCTTACATTATATGCACAAAATTGTTGATGGTCTGATCCGTGAAAATGAAGGGCGTCGTGTGCCGGTGACACTGTTTACTAAAGGTGGTGGACAATGGCTGGAAGCAATGGCTGAAACCGGTTGTGATGCGCTTGGTTTGGACTGGACGACAGATATTGCCGATGCGCGCCGTCGTGTGGGGAATAAAGTCGCTTTGCAGGGTAACATGGACCCATCCATGTTATACGCCTCTCCAGAACGGATTGAGCAGGAAGTTTCGACAATTTTGCAAGGTTTTGGGACGGGTTCTGGTCATGTCTTTAACCTTGGTCATGGTATCCATCAGGATATACTGCCGGAACACGCAGGGGTATTTGTCGAAGCGGTACATAAACTTTCAGCTAAATATCATCAGTAAAAATATGATTAATACGAAAGCATTACGGCAGGAACAAATAGCAAAGGCTCAACAGGTTATCTGTTATGATGATTTTTCCCCACCTAAATTGATTGCTGGTGCTGATGTGGGTTTCGAACGGCAGGGAACTATTACCCGTGCAGCGATAGCGGTTCTTTCTTATCCTGCTCTTGAACTGGTGGAATATCAGATAGCTCGAATTGAAACTACGCTGCCTTATATTCCCGGTTTACTCTCTTTCCGTGAATATCCTGCATTAATGGCTGCTTGGCAGTTGTTGAAATACAAACCTGATCTAGTAATGGTGGACGGTCATGGCATTGCTCATCCACGTCGTTTAGGTGTTGCTAGCCATTTTGGTTTATTAGCTAATGTGCCCACAATTGGTGTGGCAAAACGTCGTTTATGTGGTGAAAGTGAACCATTGGGGGAACAGCCCGGCAGTTGCCAACCTTTGTTTGATAAAGAGGAGCAGATTGGTTGGGTATGGAGAAGTAAAAAACGTTGTAATCCGTTGTATATTTCTACAGGACACAGAATCAGTCTTGATAGCGCATTGCTATGGGTGGAATGTTGTATGAAAGGTTACCGCTTGCCTGAAACAACCCGTTGGGCAGATGGTATAGCCTCAAATAGGCCATTTTTTGAACAAATGATACAGAA
Source organism: Photorhabdus sp. HUG-39 (assembly GCF_963878365.1). Lineage (NCBI taxonomy): Bacteria > Pseudomonadati > Pseudomonadota > Gammaproteobacteria > Enterobacterales > Morganellaceae > Photorhabdus > Photorhabdus sp. HUG-39. Next base: position 33,061 of record NZ_CAWNWY010000044.1, read on the forward strand.
AAATCCTTAAATTCGGTGTAAGCGTGTGGATATTCTTGAATTTCAGGTAAACTGCGGAGCAAATTGTGCATAACGAGTAAAAACTAATGTTACGAAACCCGATACATTTACGGCTGGAAAAACTTGAAAGCTGGCAGCATCTGACCTTTATGGCAAGTCTATGCGAACGGATGTATCCAAATTACCAGATGTTCTGTTGCCAGACGGCGTTTGCAGAACCTGCTCTTTACCGCCGTATTCTGGATTTGGTGTGGGAAATATTAGTTGTAAAAGATGCCAAGGTGAATTTTGATAATCAGTTGGAAAAGTTGGAACAAATTATTCCCTCTGCGGATGATTACGATATTTACGGTGTGTACCCGGCAATTGATGCATGTATTGCATTAGGGGAAATTATTCACTCCCGTCTGAGTGGTGAAACATTGGAGCATGCAATTGCAGTGAGTGAAATTTCAATCCGCACTGTTGCTATGCTTGAAATGACTCAGGCCGGGAAAGAAATGACCGATGAAGAACTAAAAATATTACCTGCTATTGCACAAGAGTGGGACATCCAATGGGAAATTTATCGCTTATTGGTTAGCTGCGAAGAGCGGGATATTGAGTTGATTAAAGGATTGAAAGCTGACCTCCGGGAGTCAGGAATGAGCAACATTGGTATAAATTTAACGCAGTAAAGTGAAAAAACGTGATTTAATGCTTTAAATGCCATGTTCAAAGGCTTCACTTTTGCCCCCACTCTGTTCTACATTTGGGGGGTGAAAAGAAGTGGCTATCGGTGCGTGTATGCAGGGGTGCTGTCATTCGGCATATCCGTCGCACTCGATGCTTTGCAAACGATAAACACACTGTAAGGATAATCTATGAATAAGACTGAATTAGTTGATGCAATCGCAGAAAGCACAGACCTGACTAAAGCTCAGGCAAAAGCTGCTCTGGAATCAACTTTGAATGCAATCACCGAATCCCTGAAAGCGGGCGATTCAGTACAACTGGTAGGTTTTGGTACTTTCAAAGTTAACCATCGTGCAGAACGTACTGGTCGTAACCCGCAAACCGGTAAAGAAATTACAATCGCGGCTGCAAACGTACCTGCTTTCTCTGCTGGTAAGGCTCTGAAAGACGCAGTTAAATAATTTCATTGCAAAAAAGAAAAAATAGAAGGGGTATTATTTATCCCCTTTTGTTGGTTCGTCAGGGGCTGATGACACTAGGATTCGTCTTCGCGCTCAGCGCCTGTACCAATCAACCTAAAGAACCTTCTTTCAGCGCAAGTGGATTCATTGCCAATGATGGTGTTGTCCGCTTGTGGCGTCTCAACGATCAGAACAGTAAACCTCAGGTGCTGATGAGTGTTTACAGCCCCTACCGTAATGACAATACCGTCGTGACTTTTTATGAATATAAGCAGGGAGATTTGCGCCAAATTCGTCGTGAAATTTTGAATGATAAAAATCCACTATCTGAACAACTTCGTTTGAATAAATCCGGTGATGTGATTTTTATGCAAAAGCAGTCGAAAACGCGACGAGAGCCACTTTCTAGCGATGATATTGTTCGTATGCAGTTTAATGCTAAACGGACGCTTGAATTAAGTGATGCGTTGATAGTGGGAAATGTGCGTTTGGTGCAAGGGCACTGGAATAACGGTAAAGTCACTACCTGTGCAGGTGAAACGATTTCCGTTGAGTTTGAACCTTACGCGAGGTCATGGCTTGAACAGCGTGAAAAAAGTAGCTACAGCCAATTAACCATTGCTTGGTTGGAAGCGCCTGCTGGCCGCGAATTACTGTTGGTAGCCAATAATGACTTTTGTCGTTGGGAACCGACGAAGGACAGTCTCTGACCCTCGTCAGTTTTATGATTACTTCAATCGGTTAATTGCCCGATAGCCGATATCCTTGCGGTAAAAACAGCTATTCCATTCAATCTTTTCTGCTTGTTGGTAAGCATTTTTCTGTGCATCTATAATGGTTTCTCCTAATGCTGTAACACACAGAACGCGTCCACCTGCGGTAATAACATCATTGCCTTTCATTGCTGTACCAGCATGGAAAACCTTGCTACTTTCATTTTCTTGTTGGGGCAAACCATGAATAATATCCCCTTTGTGATAATCAGCAGGATACCCTCCGGCAGCGAGTACCACACCCAGAGCAGGGCGTTCATCCCAATCAGACGTTTTACCAGCAAGCTCTCCTTTTGCACCAGCTAGACAGAGTTCAACAAGATCAGAACGCATACGCATCATGATGGGTTGCGTTTCTGGATCACCAAAGCGACAGTTAAATTCAATCACTTTTGGTTCGCCATTTTGGCTGATCATCAAGCCGGCATAAAGAAAACCAGTATAGATATGACCCTCAGCAGCCATACCGTTAACAGTAGGATAAATAATCTCTTCCATAATACGCTGGTGGATTTCATCGGTGACGACTGGAGCGGGAGAATAGGCTCCCATTCCGCCAGTATTTGGACCCGTGTCACCATCACCTATGCGTTTATGATCCTGACTGGTGGCCATCGGAATAACATTCTTACCGTCGACCATAACGATAAAGCTAGCTTCTTCACCTGTTAGAAACTCTTCAATAACAATACGATGGCCTGCATCACCAAACGCATTTCCGGCTAGCATATCTTTTATGGCGGATTGGGCTTCTTCCAGTGTCATCGCAACAATCACACCTTTACCCGCAGCCAGTCCGTCAGCTTTTATAACAATAGGAACGCCGACTTTATCCAGGTAGGCAAGAGCGGGTTCGATAGCTGTAAAATTCTGATAAGCCGCAGTTGGGATTTGATGACGTGCCAGAAAATCTTTGGTAAATGCTTTTGAGCCTTCTAATTGAGCGGCTGCCTGAGTTGGACCAAAAATAGTCAACCCGGCTTTTTGGAATGCATCGACAATACCTATCACCAATGGTGCTTCAGGGCCAACGATAGTCAGCCCAATATCATGGCTTTGTGCAAATACTAACAAGCCGTTGATATCTGTCGCTGAAATATCAATATTTTCGAGATTGCTTTCTAGGGCAGTTCCTGCATTTCCTGGAGCGACATAGACTTTATCAGCTAAAGGAGATTGAGCTGCTTTCCATGCCAGCGCATGTTCGCGTCCACCGCTACCAACAATTAAAATATTCATCAGATTAACTCCTGCTATTGATTAGTGGCGAAAATGGCGCATGCCGGTGAAAATCATAGCAATACCGTGTTCATCAGCCGCGGCAATCACTTCGTCGTCACGGATTGAACCGCCGGGTTGGATAATGCAACTCACGCCGACAGCCGCAGCGGCATCAATGCCGTCACGAAATGGGAAAAAGGCGTCAGATGCCATTGCGCATCCTTGAACTTCTAAGCCTTCATCGGCTGCTTTAATCCCAGCAATTTTTGCGGAATAGACACGGCTCATTTGGCCTGCACCAATACCAATGGTCATATCATTTTTTGCATAAACAATGGCATTAGATTTGACAAATTTAGCGACCTTCCAGCAGAACAGAGCATCTTTCATTTCTTGTTCGGTGGGATGACGTTTGGAAACCACACGTAGGTTAGTTACTGCAACCATACCAATATCGCGATCTTGTACCAGTAGGCCACCATTAACTCGTTTAAAATCGAGGCCAGCAGCCCGGTCTTCCCATTTACCACATGTCAGAACACGGACATTTTGTTTGGTAGCTAGCACCGGTAGTACATCTTTATTTACTGAGGGGGCAATAATTACCTCGACGAATTGGCGGTCGATAATGGCTTGTGCAGTTTTAATATCAAGTTCGCGGTTGAAAGCAATAATACCGCCGAAAGCGGAGGTTGGATCTGTTTTGAATGCGCTATCATAAGCATCGTGGATATCTTTACCAATTGCTACGCCGCATGGGTTAGCGTGCTTAACAATAACACATGCAGGTTCCACGAATTCCTTAACACATTCCAGCGCTGCATCGGTATCAGCAATGTTGTTATAGGAAAGAGCCTTACCTTGTAACTGAGTTGCAGTTGCAATGGATGATTCAGAAAGATTCTCTTCTATATAGAATGCAGCGTCCTGATGGCTGTTCTCACCGTAACGCATATCCTGCTTTTTAATGAAATTCAAATTCAGAGTACGAGGGAAACGTCCTGATGGTTGAGTCGTATCGCCATAATAAGGAGGAACCAGCTTGCCAAAATAGTTAGCAATCATACTGTCATAAGCAGCGGTGTGTTCAAAAGCCTTAATGGCTAAATCGAAGCGAGTTGATTGTGTTAATGACCCCTGATTGTTATCCATCTCTTCAATGATTTTTTCATAATCCTTACTATTTACCACAATCGCTACATCTTTATGGTTCTTAGCCGCAGAGCGAACCATAGTTGGACCACCGATATCAATGTTTTCAACGGCATCTGCCAAAGTACAATCTGATTTAGCTACGGTCTGAGCGAATGGATATAGATTCACAACCACCATATCGATCGGTGAGATTTGGTGTTGTGCCATGATTTCATCATCTTGTCCGCGGCGGCCAAGGATTCCACCATGTACTTTAGGATGCAGCGTCTTAACACGGCCATCCATCATTTCAGGAAAACCGGTGTAGTCTGAAACTTCAGTAACCTTTAGATCTGACTCAGCGAGTAAACGAGCTGTGCCACCAGTAGAAAGCAATTCGACACCGCGTTGAGATAAGGCTTTTGCAAATTCAACAACCCCTGATTTATCGGAAACGCTAAGCAGGGCACGACGGATTGGACGAAGCTGTTGCATTGATTTGATCCCTTGGATTTTGTAAGGCAGTAACATGTTATTGGGAAGAACCCACTATATCAGGACATAAAAAATGGGCACTGCAATAACATTTCAGTGTAGTCAGATAAAATCGCTTGATGATTTTAACCACCGAATTGTAACGAAAACGTTTGCGTGATGCTCGATAAATTTTCATCCAACTAGCCATATGTGGATAAATCTGTTGGTAAGTAGGTATAAAGTAGAGCTTTGCTGTGGAATTAATCAAACGATCAATTTTTTTCAAAATAATTATTGCCAGCGCCAAAGAACGCCCTATAATGCGCCACCACTGACCGACACAACGCTGATAAACATTGTGAGGTCGGGCAGAGAAAAAGCTAATAAGCGCTTGACTCTGCGGGCGAAAGGCGTAGTATACGCAGCCCGGC
>NZ_CAWNWY010000045.1:0-36740 GCF_963878365.1 Photorhabdus sp. HUG-39
AAGAAAAATGCCGTGTGCCGAAAAAAGCCCCGAGCTTGCATTGGGCCTTCATCAATCTGGGAAAACTGGCCGGCTGGTACGATTCCAAACGCACGGGTCGAGTCGGATGGGAACGACTTTGGGAAGGTTGGTTTCGGCTGCAAACCCTGATAGACGGCTATTTGCTGGCTAAATCAGTTGATTTGGAGATCTGATCAAGAGACAGGGTATAGACCGGGTCCAACGGCACATAGGCCCCGCCGGCTTTCAGTATTGCCAATACTCCCACGACCATTGCCGGTGAACGTGACACACAAATCGCCACTCGCTGATCGGGCACGACACCCAATGCGATAAGCTGATGGGCTAACCGGTTAGCGCGGGTATTTAATTCAGCATAACTGAGAGCCTGATCTTCATGCACTAACGCTATCGCGTCAGGGGTTTGCTCCACTTGCTGTTCAAACAATCGATGAATACACAATGTCTCAGAATAGGCGGTTTCCGTCGCATTCCAAGTTTTCAGCAACAGTGTGCGCTCCGTTTCCGGCAGAATGCTCAATGTCCGTACCGGCGTTTCCGGGGCCTGTTCCAACGCGACTGCCAAACTCTCCAGTGCCTGTTGCATATAGCCGCATACCCGTTCCGGCTCAAACGGCTGGGCAACTTGAACGGTCAATCCCAAGGATTCACCAAAATCCTCCACCGACAGCACTAACGGATAATTGGTTCGCTCCTGCGCATCAAGAAATTCAATACCGTTTACAAGTTCATCCAACGTTGCTGAAAATGCATTATGCCGATAATTCAGCAAGCTACTAAAGAGAGGGATCTCACCTTGCACGCCACTGCAACGCTGAGCCAACGCCAGTGAAGCATGTTCGTGTTCCAGTAATCCGGCCAGCCGGGTATGGGCGGCCAGTACACTCCCCCGTACCGGGGTATCATCGATGTCCAGCCGCAGAGGCAAGGTATTGATAAACAGCCCCATTCCGTTGTCAGCCCCTTCTCCCGCCGCCATGCGCCCAAACAGCACGGTGCCGAACACCACTTGCTCTTGATCGCTGGTGTGCGACAACACCTGCGCCCAAGCCAAATGACACAACGCCGCCAGACTGACCCCCAAACGCCGGGCCTGACCACGCAGACGGTCATTCAATTCTGGCGCCAGCATCCAGTGAGATTCCGTTACCTGTGAACCATCACGATGCACCTCCGTCAATCCGAATGGCAGCGTGGGTTCGTCCACCTCCGCCAACATCTCGGTAAAGAAACGGGTATGTTCCTCCTCACTCATCCCCAACCGGGCTTCAGCCACTAAATTACGGAAAGAGACCGGGGAAGTCAGGCTGTCTTCCCGTTCGGCAAGATACGCCTGAACCTCGCCATTCATCACGTCCAACGTGGTATGGTCGCCAATCAGATGATGCAACAATTGCAGTACAGTCCAACGACCATCAGTCTCCCGCGCCACCACAAACCGCATCAACGGTGCTTCGCTCAGATCAAGACTGTAACGACGAGGATTAAAACGTTGAGCCAGTTGTTCACCAATCGGCTCATCCGCCGGGTCTAAATCCAATTCAGTCACCGATAAAGGCGCCTGACGCCAGACCACCTGAGCCGGCACAGACAACTCTTGCCAGATAAAGGCGGTACGCAGAATATCGTGGCGATCAACCACCCGTTGCACCGCCACCAGATAACGGTCTAGCAGAGTCCGATCAGCGAAGACCATCTGGCCGGCTAACAAATAGGGATCGCCTTCGTTTGCCAGTAAGTGGTGGAACAAAATACCGTCCTGCAACGGCGATAGGGCATAGATATCCTGAATATTGTTCACCCCGCCCGGCACTTGCCTGACGATGCGGTCAATGTCGGCTTGAGTCAAATCAATCAGCGGCAACATTGCCGGCGTCAACGCTGTCGTTGTCGGCGTAATGACGTTAGGCGGCACGATCACAGCTTGATGCTGCCCTAACGTTTGCGCCAAGTCTGACAACATCGGCGACTGGAACAGATCACGCGCCGTCAGTGACAATCCCAAGTGACGCATGCGCTCAACCATCCGTATCGCGAGCAACGAATGCCCCCCTAGGGCAAAAAAGCTGTCATGGCGACTTATTTTCTCAATGCCCAGTAATTCACGCCAAATCGCTGCCAGCGCGATTTCTGTTTCTCCCTGAGGCGCGGCGTAAACTTGGTGGACAAAGGCGTCATTGTCCGGTGCCGGCAACGCTTGATGATCCAACTTACCGTTAGCCGTCAATGGAAAAGCGTCCAGCCGTACAAAAGCTGACGGCACCATATAGTCAGGCAAAATAGCATTCAGATGAGCACGTAAGTTGTTCACCAGCCCCTTATCCGCAGGTGCCGCCACATAGGCCACCAGCCGTTTCTCCTGCCCTTCGCCGCGTGCCAACACCGCCGCTTCACGCACCGTTGGGTACTCGGCCAACCGGATCTCAATTTCCTCCGGTTCAATACGGAAACCACGGATCTTAACCTGCTGGTCATTACGGCCCAGGAATTCCAGATTGCCATCCGGCAGATAACGCGCCAAATCCCCGGTGCGGTACATGCGGGCATCCGGTTGATCACTGAACGGATCAACAAGGAAACGTTCGGCGGTTAATTCAGGCCGATTAAGATAACCACAGGCTACCCCATCACCTCCCACATAAATCTCTCCGGTCACCCCCAACGGCACCGGCTGACCATACTTATCCAACAGATAAACCCGCGTGTTGGCTACCGGCCGACCGATAGGAATGCGGGCGGCTCCCGATGTTAATGCAGTGATACGGTATGTGGTCGTAAAAGTGGTGCCTTCACTTGGCCCATAGCCATTTAATAGCCGTTGTGGCGGATTGGTGTTCAGTACCCGACCAATAACATGGGGATCAAGGGCATCTCCGCCGACAATCAGGAGCTTTATCTGTGGAAGAATCGGAAGCAACTCCGTTGCTAGCTGGTTAAACAATCCGACACTCAACCACAGAACGGTCATTCGCTGACCCCGTAGAGTCTGTACAAACGCCTGCGGCGTCAACAAAGTGGCGTGATCGATAACCACTAACGCGCCACCATTGAGCAATGGCGCCCAGACTTCAAACGTACTGGCATCGAACGCCGGATTAGCGGCAAAGGCTACCCGATCCTCCGGCCCAATTTCTGCATAGCCATTATTAATAACCAACCGAACCACCGCACGATGCGGCACCAAAACCCCTTTAGGTGTGCCGGTAGAACCGGAAGTGTACATGATATACGCTAACTCGGTGCTGGAACGCGGTAAGTCAAGGTTGCGACGATCTTGCTCGTGAACCGTATCTGTCTCATCCAAGAGACGAAGCAGCGGCACAGTTAAGTTAGCCGGAATATCCGCCCGCGTATCGGTAAGCAACAACTTGGCTGAACAATCACTGATCAGCCAGTTTTTCCGCTCATCCGGCACACTAGGATCTATCGGCACGTAAACGGCACCAGCTTTGAGAATCGCTAATTGGGCTACCACCAGTTCCATTGAGCGTGCTAGCAAGAGCGCAACATAATCACCGGAATACACCCCTTGTTCAATGAGCTGACGAGCCAACCGGTTAGCGCGGGCATTTAATTCGGCATAACTGAGGGTCTGTTCGTAATACACTAATGCTGTCGCGTCAGGGGTTTTCTCCACCTGTTGTTCAAACAACTGATGAATACATAACCTCTCAGGATAGACGGTTGCCGTGGCGTTCCAGGTTTCCAGTAATAACGTGCGCTCCGCCGGAGAAAGGAGATCAATTTCCCTGACCGACTGTTGAGGGTTAGCCACCATCGCTTGCAGTACCGCATGCAGATATCCCACCTGCCGCTCCATTGTCTCTGAATCAAACAGGGCCGTGGCATAACTCAACGCCCCCACGATCCTGCCCTCCTCTTCTGACAAGCCCAGTTCAAGATCAAACTTGACAACGTCAACGGCTTGATCGACCGGTGATACCGCCAGCCCCGGTAATCCCCATTCCGTGTTCTCATTGTTCTGCCAGACAAACATCACTTGGAACAATGGGGTATGCGCCAGTCGGCGCGGCGGTTGCACGATTTCCACCACCTGTTCAAACGGTAAATCCTGATGCTCTTGTGCCGCCAATGCGGTTTGCCGGATTCGCGCCAGCAACTCGGTTACGGTCAGCTCATCCGATACATCCATGCGCAACGCCAGCGTATTGACAAAGAAGCCAATCAACGGTTCTATTTCCTGACGATTGCGACCCGCACTTGGTGTGCCGATCACCATATCTTCCTGACCCGACAGACGCGACAGAACCACCGCCCAAGCTGATAACAGCGTCATGAATAAGGTGACGCCCTGCTGCTCACTCAGATGTTTCAGGGCCGTTGTTAATTCCACATCCAGATCAACCGGTACGGCATGTCCGGCAAATGACTGCTCCAGCGGGCGAGGCCGATCCGTAGGCAAATCCAACAGAACCGGCGCGTCAGCCAACATGGCACGCCAATAGTCAGATTGAGCCTGAATACGCTCAACCGACAGCCACTGACGCTGCCAGGCAGCATAATCCGGGTATTGAATCGCCAACGGCGGCAAGGGATCGGGTTGTCCGTCCATAAACGCCATATAGAGCGTGTTCAGTTCCTGTATCAGCACATTGGCAGACCAGTCATCGGAAATAATGTGGTGCAAAGTCAGCAAAAACTGATATTCGTCATCGGTGATCCGGATGAGAGCCGCGCGGATAAGCGGGCCACTTTCAAGATCAAATGATGCATGAGCCTCTTCCACGCTCAAACGCTCAAGGACTCTATCAGCATCTGGAATCCTACGCAGGTCATATTGAGATAACAGTAAGCCGTTATCCGGTTCCAACAACCGCACTTGCGGCTGACCATCAATAGAGATAAAGACAGAGCGTAACGCTTCATGACGGGCAAATAAGGTATTCAGCGCTTTTTGCCAAGCCACGATATCCAGTTGTCCAGATAAACGCAGGGCCATCGGGATATGATAAGTTTCACTGACCCCCTCAAGCTGCGCCAGGAACCACAAGCGCTGTTGCGCAAATGACAACGGTAATTCCCCTTCACGGGATATCGGCAGAATGGACGGCAGGAGCGTGTCCGACTGCCCCATCCGGGCCTGCATGACCTCCGCAAAATCCCTTAATGATGGAGATTTAAACAGGGTAGTCAGCGGCAGTTCAATACCTAAAGCAGTTACCCGATTCACCACTCGCATCGCCAGTAACGAGTGACCGCCCAAGGCAAAGAAATTATCATGCCGGCTAATCTGTTCAACGCCCAGCAACTCACACCAGACAGCCGCCAGCATCGTTTCTATCTTCCCTTGCGGGGCTTCATAGATCTGACGGGCAAACGCCTCTTCCCCCGGTGCCGGCAACGCCCGACGATCCAACTTGCCATTTGGGGTCTGCGGTAAAGTCTCCAGCCGCACAAAGGCTGCCGGGACCATATAGTCAGGTAAAACCGCACTCAAATATTCACGCAAACGGGTTGCCAACCCTTCATTCGCTTCTGCCGCCACATAGGCTACCAGCCGTTTGCCCTGCTCATCTTCCCATACCAGCACTGCCGCCTCTTGCACCGCCGGGTGTTCTTCCAACCGGGTTTCAATTTCCCCTAGCTCAACCCGGAAGCCGCGAATTTTGACCTGCTGATCGTTACGACCCAGAAACTCCAAGTCGCCATCCGGCAAATAGCGGGCCAAATCCCCAGTAACATACATCCGTGCGCCGGGTTCTGAACTAAAAGGATCGGGTATAAAACGTTCCGCGCTCAATTCCGGCAGGTTAAGGTAGCCTCGCGCCACACCCACGCCGCCAATATACATTTCGCCAACGCCGCCTAACGGGACTAACTGACCGTATTTATCCAACAGGTAAACGCAGGTATTTTTAAGCGGTCGGCCGATAGAGCAATCATCGGCTGGGGATAAAACCTCCTTACAAGTCGCCGTTACGGTATTTTCCGTCGGCCCATAGGCGTTCAACAGTCGGGGCCGGTGGACTTCCCGTACAAACCAATCCTGAATGGCGCTCTTCTTAACCGCCTCTCCACCAATGATAATGAGTCGGAGACAATCCGGTAGCGGTAATGCCTTGTTGTCTCTGGCAATCAGTTCGGACCAGAATAATGCCGGCAGAGACATCACTGTGATACGGTGCTGCCAGGCTAAGCCAATAAACGCCGACATAGACGCCAGCCAACTGTCATCACGCATGACCAACGTGGCGCCATTGCATAATGTCGAGAAACATTCCTCCACTGAAACGTCAAATGCAAAAGAAGCAAATTGCAACATCCGATCTTGCGCCGTCACCGTATAGGTCTCATTAAAGCCCAAATGACGCTGATACACCGCCTGATGTTCCACCATCACCCCTTTCGGCTGCCCGGTTGAGCCGGAGGTATAGATGATGTAAATCAGGTGTTGTGGCGTCAACGCAGCTACCTGCGGATTGTAGTCCGACTGGTCTGGCAAGGTATTCGGATCAAATACCGTCAGCCCGCTCAACGCTTCATCACCTAATGTCGCCCGTCCAGTCGCATCAGCCAACACCACTGACGGCGTTGTATCATTCAGGATATACGCCAAACGTTCTAACGGATAGGTTGGGTCCAGCGGCACATAGGCGCCACCGGCTTTCAATACCGCCAACAGCGCTACCACCATGACCGGTGAACGCGACACACAAATCGCCACCGGCTGGTCAGGTACGACACCCAATGCGATAAGCTGATGGGCCAACCGGTTAGCGCGGGCATTTAATTCGGCATAACTGAGGGTTTGCTCCTGATACACCAGCGCCGTGGCCTTTGGAGTTTTCTCCACCTGTTGTTCAAACAGTTGGTGAATGCATAACGCCTCAGGATAGGCGGTTTCCGCCGCGTTCCAAGTTTCCAGCAATAGCTTGCGCTCCGCTGGGGCTAGGATATCAATTTCCCCGATCGGCTGTTGAGGGTTAACCGCCATCGCTTGCAGCACCGCATACAGATATCCCACTTGCCGTTCCATTGTTGCCGGATCAAACAGGGCGGTAGCATAACTCAGCTCCCCAACAATCCTGCCCTCCTCCTCCGACAAGCCCAGTTCAAGATCAAACTTGACAATATCAACGGCTTGATCGACCGGTGAGACGGCCAGCCCCGGTAATCCCCATTCTGAGTTCTCATTGTTCTGCCAGGCAAACATCACCTGGAACAACGGGGTATGCGCCAACCGGCGTGGTGGTTGCACGATTTCCACCACCTGTTCAAACGGTAAATCCTGATGCTCCTGCGCCGTCAATGCGGTTTGTCGGACTCGCGCCAGCAATTCACTCACCGTCAGCTCACCCGATAAATCCATGCGCAACGCCAGCGTATTGACAAAGAAGCCAATCAACGGCTCCACTTCCCGACGACCACGGCCCGCGCTTGGCGTGCCAATCACCACATCGTCCTGACCTGACAAACGTGACAGAACCACGGACCAGGCTGACAACAGCGTCATGAATAAGGTGACGCCCTGCTGCTCACTCAGGCGCTTAAGGGCTGCCGTTAATTCCACATCCAGGTTAACCGGCACGGCATCGCCGGCAAACGACTGTTCCGGCGGGCGAGGCCGATCAGTGGGCAAATCCAGCAGAACCGGCGCGTCAGCCAGCATTGCACGCCAATAGTCGGATTGAATATGAACCCTTTCAGCCGACAGCCACTGACGCTGCCAGGCGGCATAATCCGGGTATTGAATCGCCAATGACGGTAACGAAGCCGGTTGCCCGGCTATAAACGCGGTATAGAGCGTGCTCAGTTCCTGCATCAATATATCGGCAGACCAGCCATCGGAAATAATATGATGCTGCGTCAGTAAAAATTGATATTCGTCATCGGTGATCCGGATGAGAGCAGCGCGAATAAGCGGGCCACTTTCGAAGTCAAATGACGCGTGGGCCTCCTCCGTGCTCAGGCGCTCAAGGACTTCATCAGCATCCGAAACGCCGCGCAGGTCATATTGAGATAACAGTAAGCCACTATCCGGTTCCAACAGCCGCACTTGTGGCTGACCATCAATAGAGATAAAGACAGAACGCAATGCTTCATGACGGGCAAACAAGGTATCCAGCGCCTTTTGCCAGGCCGCGATATCCAATTGACCAGACAAGCGCAGGGCCATCGGGATATGATAAGTTTCACTGACCCCATCAAGCTGCGCCAGGAACCACAAGCGCTGTTGCGCAAATGACAGCGGTAACGTCTCCTCGCGGGATATCGGCAAAATATTATCCGGTTGACCAGACCGAGTCTGCATAGCCTCAGCAAATACCCTCAATGAAGGGGACTTAAACAGGGTAGTCAGCGGCAGTTCGACGCCTAAAGCGGCTACCCGGTTCATTACCCGCACCGCCAGCAACGAATGGCCGCCCAAGGCAAAGAAATTGTCATGCCGGCTGATCTGTTCAACACCCAGAACTTCACGCCAAATCGCCGCCAGAGCCATTTCCATTTCTCCCTGAGGCGCTTCATAAACCTGACGGGCCACGGCTTCATTGTCTGGCGCCGGCAGCGCTTGACGATCCAGTTTACCGTTCGGCGTTAATGGCAATGCATCCAGCCGTACAAAGGCCGTCGGCACCATGTAATCAGGCAACTGAGCGCCCAGATGTTCACGTAAGCTATTAATCAACCCTTCATGAGCTTCCGCCACCACATAGGCCACCAGCCGTTTTTCCTGCCCGTCACCTTGTGCCAATACCACAGATTCACTCACCGCCGGATGTTCCAACAACCGGGCCTCAATTTCCCCCGGTTCAATGCGGAAACCGCGAATTTTAACCTGCTGGTCGTTACGGCCCAGAAATTCCAGATTGCCGTCCGGCAGGTAACGGGCTAAATCCCCGGTGCGGTACATGCGGGCATCCGGTTTATCACTAAACGGATCGATAAGGAAACGTTCCGCCGTCAAGTCAGGGCGATTGAGGTAGCCACGCGTCACGCCCGCTCCCCCAATATAAATTTCCCCCACCACGCCCAACGGCACCGGTTGACCATACTCGTCCAGTAAGTAAAGGCTGGTGTTGGCTATCGGACGCCCGATACTTTCAATAATCCGGTCACCTCGCTGTATCGGCAACCAGGCAGAATAGGTTGTCGTTTCAGAAGGCCCATAGAGATTGCATAGCCGCTCTATTTGTGTTTCCTGGAAAATCTGTTTAATTAAAGCGCCTTTAAGCGGCTCTCCCGCCAGATTGACAGTATGGACCGACGCCATCAGCGCCTGAGCTTGCAATAACGGTTTCATCGCAGACGGCACGGAGTTGATCAAGGTCACCGGCAGGGCATGCTGCATCAATGACAGCGCATCTTCCACCAGATAAATCGCCGCGCCACGGGACAACGGCATAAAACATTCGAAAATGGACAGGTCGAAATTCATCGACGTTGAGAAAAGCACCTCGCGGATCGCTTCCGTTTCAAAAGCCTGCTGTGCCCAGTGCAGGAAGTTAACCGTATTACGGTGCTCAATCATCACCCCTTTGGGTACTCCCGTGGAACCGGAGGTATAAATCACATAGGCCAGATGCCGCGAAGTCAGCGCAGATACCTGTGGGTTACTGTCCGGCTGTTCAGGCAAGGTATTCGGGTCCAGCACCACGAGTCCGGTCAGCGCTTCCTCGCCCAGTGCAACCCAGCCAGCCTTATCCGCCAGCACCACAGCTGGGGCAGCATCATGCAAAATATGCGCCAGACGCGCGCCGGGATAAGCCGGGTCTAGCGGCACATACGCCCCGCCCGCTTTCATGACCGCCAGCAATCCCACCACCATCGCCGGTGAACGTGACACGCAAATCGCCACTCGCTGGTCAGGGACAACACCGAGTGCAATCAACTGATGAGCCAGCCGGTTAGCGTGGGCGTTTAATTCGCCATAACTGAAGGTCTGCTCTTCATACACTAACGCTGTCGCGTCAGGGGTTTGCTCCACCTGTTGTTCAAATAATTGATGAATGCACAACTGGTCAGGATAAGCGGCTTCCGTGGCATTCCAAGTTGTTAACAACAAGGTACGCTCCGCTTCCGGCAGAATTTCCAACTGTCGTACCGGCATTTGCGGGGCCTGTTCCAGCGCTGTCACCAAACTCTCTAGCGCTTGCTGCATATAACCGCACAAGCTTTCCGGCTCAAACGGCTGCACTACTTGAGCCGTCAGCCCCAGAGCATCACCAAAATCTTCTACCGATAGCATTAACGGATAGTTGGTCCGCTCCTGTGCGCCAAGAAACTCAATACCGTTCATCAAATCATCTGACGTTACCGGCAAAGTATTGTGCCGATAGTTCAGCAAGCTGTTAAAGAGGGGGATCTCACCCTGCACGCCGCTGCAACGCTGGGCCAGCGCCAGTGATGCGTGTTCATGCGCCAATAATCCGGCCAATCGGGTATGGGCAACCTGCACACTCTCCCGTACCGGGGTCTCATCCATATCCAACCGTAACGGCAAGGTATTGATAAACAGCCCCATGCCATTGTCAGCCCCGTCTCCCGCCGCCATACGCCCAAACAGCACCGTGCCGAACACCACTTGATCTTGCCCACTGGTACGCGACAACACCTGTGCCCAAGCCAGATGACACAAGGTCGCCAGACTAACACTCAAGCGTCGGGCCTGACCGCGCAAACGGTTATTTAGCTCAGGCGCCAGCATCCGGTGAGATTCAGCCACCTGCGAGCCATCACGATGCACTTCCGTCAACCCGAACGGTAACGTGGGTTCATCCACCCCGGCTAACATGTCAGTAAAGAAACGGGTATGTTCCTCCTGACTCATCCCCAACCGGGCCTGCGCCACCAGATTACGGAAAGGCGCCGGTGTAGGCAGGCTCTCCTCCTGACCTGCCAGATACGCCTGCACTTCACGGTGCATCACTTCCATCGTTTCATGGTCGCCAATCAGGTGATGCAGCAGTTGCAACAGAACCCAACGGCCATCAGTTTCTTGTGCCGCCACAAAACGTAATAGCGGTGCTTCCCTCAAATCAATACGATGCGGTCAATATCAGCCTGAGTCAAATCAATCAGCGGCAACATTGCCGGCGTCAACTCTGTGGTTGCTGGCATAATGACGTTAGGCGGCACTTTCACAGCCTGATGCTGTCCTAATGTTTGCGCCAGATCTGACAGCACCGGCGACTGGAACAGATCACGCGCCGTCAGTGTCAATCCCAAGTGACGCAAGCGTCCAATCATGCGTACAGCGAGCAACGAATGACCACCCAAGGCAAAAAAGCTGTCATACCGACTTATTTGCTCAATGCCCAATAATTCACGCCAAATCGCCGCCAGCGCTATTTCTGTTTCTCCCTGGGGCTCAGCGTAAACCTGACGGGCAACAATTTCATTGTCCGGCGCCGGTAACGCCCGATGATCCAACTTACCGTTTGGCGTCAACGGAAAAGCATCCATCCGCACAAAGGCCGTTGGCACCATATAGTCAGGTAAAATAGTACTCAGGTGAGTATGCAGGCTGTCCACCAGCCCGTTATCCTCTGATTCCACCACATAGGCCACCAGCCGTTTATTCTGACCTTCCCTGTACCAACACCGCCACTTCACGCACCGTTGGGTGATCGGCTAACCGGGCCTCAATTTCCTTTGGTTCAATGCGGAAACCGCGGATTTTAACCTGCTGATCATTACGGCCCAAGAACTCCAGATTGCCGTCCGGCAGATAACGCGCCAAATCTCCGGTGCGGTACATACGGGCATCCGGGTTATCACTGAACGGATCGACAAGGAAACACTCGGCGGTCAATTCAGGCCGATTAAGATAACCACAAGCCACCCCATCTCCACCTACATAAATCTCTCCGACCACCCCCAGCGGCACCGGCTGACCATAAGTATCCAATAGATAAACCCGCGTGTTGGCTACCGGTCGGCCAATCGGGATGTTGGTCGCTCCCGGTGCGACTGCATTGATACGGTATGTGGTCGTAAAGGTGGTGCCTTCACTCGGCCCATAACCATTTAATAGCTGCTGTGGCGGACTGGTGCGCAATACCTGACCGATGACATGCGGATCAAGGGCATCTCCGCCGACAATCAGGAGCCTTATCTGCGGCAAAACAGGAGACAATTCCTCTGCTAGCTGGTTGAACAATCCGACGCTCAACCACAGAACAGTAATTCGCTGAACTTGTAAAACCTGTACAAATTCTGGCGGCGTCAGCAAAGTGGCGTGATCAACAACCACTAACGCGCCACCATTAAGCAACGGCGCCCAGACTTCAAACGTGCTGGCATCGAAAGCCGGGTTAGCGGCAAAGGCCACTCGGTCATCGGGTTCGATTTCAGCATAGCCATTGTTGATCACCAGCCGGACCACCGCACGATGCGGCACCAATACGCCTTTAGGTATCCCGGTAGAGCCAGAGGTGTACATGATATACGCTAACTCAGTGCTGGAACGCGGTAAGTCAAGGTTAAGGCGATCTTCCTCGTTGTCCGTATCTGTCTCATCTGAGAGACGAAACAGCGGCACAGCCATATCCGCCGGAATATCCACCCGCGTATCGGTGAGCAGTAACTTGGCTGCACAATCACTTATTAGCCAGTTTTTCCGCTCATCCGGCACATTGGGATCTATCGGCACGTAAACAGCGCCGGCTTTAAGAATTGCCAACTGGGCCATCACCAGTTCTACTGATCGAGCGAGCAAAAGCGCGACATGATCACCGGGACATACCCCTTGTTCGATGAGCTGACGAGCCAACCGGTTAGCGCGGGCATTTAATTCGTCATAACTGAGGGTCTGTTCTTCATACACTAATGCTATCGCATCAGGCGTTTTCTCCACCTGCTGTTCAAACAACTGATGAATACATAACGCTTCAGGATAGGCGGTTTCTGTGGCGTTCCAAGTTTTTAACAACAACGTATGTTCCGCTTCCGGCAGGATTTCCAATGCCCGAACAGCCATATCCGGGGCTTGCTCAAGGGCCTCCACCAGACTTTCCAGCGTCTGTTGCATATAGCCGCATACCCGTTCCGATTCAAACGGTTGCACGACCTGCGCGGTCAGTCCCAGTGCATCGCCAAAATCCTCCACCGACAGCACTAACGGGTAGTTAGTTCGCTCCTGTATGCCAAGGAATTCAATACCGCCAATCAGTTCATCTGATGCTGCCGATAAAGCATTATGCCGATAGTTCAGCAGGGCACTAAAGAGTGGCGTACCGCTGGCAACCCCGCTGCACCGCTGAGCCAGCGCCAATGACGCATGCTCATGCGCTAATAATCCGGCCAATCGGGCATGGGCAGCCTGTACACTTGCCCGTACCGGGGTTTCATCGATATCCAACCGCAATGGCAAGGTATTAATAAATAACCCCATGCCGTTGTCGGCGCCATCTGCTGCCTGCATACGCCCAAACAGCACGGTGCCGAACACCACTTGTTCCTGACCACTGGTACGCGACAACACCTGTGCCCAAGCCAAATGACACAATGCCGCCAGACTGACCCCTAAACGCCGAGCCTGACCACGCAGACGGGTATTCAACTCAGGTGCCAACATCCGGTGGGATTCCGTCACCTGTGAGCCGTCGCGGTGCACCTCTGTCAACCCAAATGGCAGCGTCGGTTCATCAACGTCTGCCAGCATCTCGGTAAAGAAGCGAGTATGTTCCTCCTGACTCACCCCCAGTCGGGCCTGAGCCACCAGATTGCGGAAAGGTACCGGAACAGGCAGGCCCTCCTCCTGACCCATTAGATATGTCTGGACTTCGCGGTGCATCACTTCCATCGTTTCATGGTCGCCAATCAGGTGATGCAGCAATTGCAGCAGTATCCAACGGCCATCGGTTTCCTGCGCCACCACAAAACGCAATAACGGCGCTTCGTTCAGGTCGAGACGATGATGACGCGGATCAAACTGCCGGATTAACTGCTCACTGACCGGACCATCAACCGGGTTTAATGTCAGTTCCGTCACTGACAAGGTCGCCTGACGCCAGACCACCTGTGCCGGCACTGACAATCCTTGCCAGATAAAAGCGGTACGCAGGATATCGTGGCGATCAACCACCTGTTGAACCACCGCCAGATAACGATCCAACAGCGCCCGATCAGCAAAGGCCATCAGTCCTGTCAACAGATATGGGTCGCCTTCGTTTGCCAGTAAGTGGTGGAACAAAATACCGTCCTGCAACGGCGACAGAGCATAGATATCCTGAATATTAGCGATCCCGCTCGGCACCTGCCCGACGATGCGGTCAATGTCAGCCTGAGTCAAATCAATCAGCGGCAACATCGCCGGAGTCAGGGCCGTAGTTGCTGGCGTAATAACGTTAGGCGGTACGATCACAGCCTGATGCTGTCCCAACGTTTGAGCCAGATCTGACAGCACCGGCGATTGAAACAGATCACGCGCCGTCAGTGTCAATCCCAAGTGACGCAGGCGTTCAACCACCCGTATCGCGAGTAGCGAATGACCACCCAGAGCAAAAAAGCTGTCATACCGGCTTATCTGCTCAATTCCCAGTAATTCACGCCAAATCGCCGCCAGCGCAATTTCTGTTTCTCCCTGAGGCGCTTCGTAAGTCTGACGGGCAAAGGCTTCACTGTCAGGCGCCGGTAGTGCACGACGATCCAATTTACCGTTCGGCGTTAACGGAAACGCATCCAGCCGCACAAAGGCTGACGGCACCATATAGTCAGGCAAAATAGCTTGCAGATGAGCACGCAGACTGTTCGCCAGCCCGTCATGGGCTTCCGCCACCACATAGGCCACCAGCCGTTTATCCTGCCCTTCCCCTCGTACCAACACCACCGCTTCACGCACCGCCGGGTGCTCTGCTAACCGGGCTTCAATTTCCCCCAGTTCAACGCGGAAGCCGCGGATTTTAACCTGCTGATCGTTTCGGCCCAAGAATTCCAGATTGCCGTCGGGCAGATAACGCGCCAAATCTCCAGTACGGTACAGGCGAGCATCCGGGTTATCACTGAACGGATCGGTAAGGAAATGCTCGGCGGTCAATTCAGGCCGATTAAGATAACCACAGGCCACCCCATCTCCACCCACATAAATCTCTCCGACCCCCCCTAACGGCACCGGCTGACCATAGGCATCCAGCAGATAAACCCGCGTGTTGGCTACCGGTCGACCGATCGGGATATTGGTCGCTCCCGGTGCGACTGCATTGATTCGGTATGTTGCCGTAAAGGTGGTACCTTCACTTGGCCCATAGCCATTTAATAGCTGTTGCGGCGGACTGGTGTTCAGTACCTGGCCGATAACATGGGGATCAAGGGCATCTCCGCCGACAATCAGAAGCTTTATCTGCGGCAAAACCGGTGACAGTTCTGCTGCCAGCCGGTTAAACAACCCGACACTCAACCACAAAATCGTTATTTGCTGAATTTGTAAAGCTTGTACAAACGCCTGCGGCGTCAGCAAAGTGGCGTGATCAACAACCACTAATGCGCCACCATTCAGCAACGGCGCCCAGACTTCAAACGTGCTGGCATCAAACGCCGGATTAGCGGCAAAAGCCACCCGATCATCTGGTCCGATTTCAGCATAGCCATTATTGATAACCAGCCGGACTACCGCACGATGCGGTACCAAAACCCCTTTGGGTGTCCCGGTAGAACCGGAAGTGTACATGATATACGCTAACTCGGCGCTGGAACGCGGTAAGTCAGGATTGATGCGATCTTCTTCGCCGCCCGAGTCTGTCTCATCCGAGAGACGAAGCAGCGGCACAGCCAGGTTAGTCGGAATATCCGCCTGTGTATCGGCGAGCAGCAATTTGGCGGAACAATCACTTATCAACCAGTTTTTCCGTTCATCCGGCACACTGGGATCTATCGGCACGTAAACAGCACCGGCTTTGAGAATCGCCAATTGTGCCACGACCAGTTCCATCGAACGCGCTAGCAGAAACGCAACATGATCACCGGGACACACCCCCAGTTCAATGAGCTGACGAGCTAACCGATTGGCGCGGGTATTCAGTTCCATATAACTGAAAGTTTTATCTCCCGCTATCAGTGCCATTGCCTCTGGGGTTTTCTCCACCTGTTGTTCAAACAACTGATGAATGCATAACGCCTCAGGATACGTGGTTTTAGTAGCGTTCCAGGTCTCCAGCAACAACCTACGTTCAGCCTCAGGCAACAAATTAAGCTGCCCCACGGGGGTTTCATCACTCATCCTTTTTGATGACGCCAGCACCTGCAAATGTTCATTCATCCGCAGAATAACTTCTTGGCTCAGGCGATTTTCATCATAGATCCAACGAAAACCGCCCTGCGAATTTATCTGGAACGTCAATAATTCGCCGGCTACCGTCTGATCACAGGGTTTGTCATCCTGTATCACAGAAATGGCGATCTGCCACGGTCGGCTTGTTCTTAATGCCGGGATAGACCGCAGTGAAGGAGAACGGGAAAGAAGATCACGACTAAATGTGCGGTGCCGCGCCAATCGGACAAGCTCGTTATCAATCCAGTCAGCTGCCACAGACCACGGCTTATCAAACGCCACCTCAACAACCATCGGCACCACCGATGACAACCCGGTCAATATATTTGGTTTATCTTCTGCCCCATCCACACACCAGCCGATTTGGAGTTCAGTCTGCTGAGTCAAGCGCGCAAGATAGATAACGAATACCTGCAACAGTGTCTGTAATGGATCTTCTCCAGCATTTTTTAGCCATGGAGGCTGCCAAGGGCTGATTCCCCATCGGGGTTCTGCTTGTTTCCCCATCATTTCAAAAGGCAACTGGAGTGGTTGCAACGAGGCAAGACGCTCATACCAAAATGGTTCACTGGGTGCGAGTGTTTGAAGGGTATTTTTTACATTCTGCGCTTGTTGTGAGGAGAGCAAAGGAAGCTGTTTGCCTGGCCTAAGTTCCGATATATCGGCAAGTTCTCTGGCAGACAACAAATGACCTTCAAGGGTGGCGAATCCCCCAATCCGCACATCCTCACTACCAGTCGTCACCTGCCAGGCATCCTCCTCCACACTAATCAACGTACCGGGTCCCCCCTCAGAGCACGTGTTCAACCGCTGAAGCCAGGAAATTTGTACCGGGCCCTGCCTCAGTAACAGTTTCGGGCAACCCAATGGATTTAAATAATTCTCCCCAAAATCTAATGCCCGCACTAAAGCTGACAGAACTTCTCCCGACTGCTCCCAACATAAATATCCCCCCCAGTCGGGGCGACGTGACTGAGCATAAAAACTCCGTTGCGAAAGATCCTGAAGGTAAGTCACCAGTGCGTCGCGCCCCAGATTCTTCAGTAGTTCAACAAATCCTTTCTGAGCAGCTTGGTAACATTTCAGATTCAACGAGAAAGCATTATCCTGTTCTTCAATCGATACCGGCCATTGCACGGCAATATCGCCGACATCCACACCGCCTTCAATACAGTGCCAGGAGATAGCGTAATGTGTTTCCCTCGCTAACAACGCCCAAGAGGTTGCATGACTGCCCGCATAGCGTGGCAGGGGACTATTATGATAATTAAAAGCCCCGCCACGAATTTGTTCAATAAGCGACATCGGCAGGATGATTGGGTTGACGATTGAGAAAAGCCAATCGACAGGCTGTAATGTGATTTGTTCCTGTAATGCATCAACCGAGTTCACACAAGCAATCCCTTGCTGGGCAGCCCACGTTTGTAGAACAGTATCAGTAGGTAGCACTGCTTGTATGGTATGTCCAGCCGCCAGAATTTGCTCGGCGCAAAACACCGCCAGGGTTGTTCCTCCTACCACAACACATTCTCGTGATGGAATCGATGTATCATACTTATTATGAGTTATATTTTCACATGACATCTGAGAGAGGACTTCGTCTTTAAGAACATTTCCATCTGTAGCAATGTTACCTTTCATCTATTACCTCAACGAATTTGTTAGAAATTTGAAAACTGTCATACCCGACAGCCATCACCAATATTTCTTTCTTACTTCTTACCCCAAAAAAAATAAATACGGACGTATCCAACATCAATTCAAAATATTAAAAAACCGTGCCATCGCTCGATTAACAATGACCAATTAGTCATTTTTTATGCTAATTCCCCTAATAACCGAACAAATAATCAATCTTAATTAAAAAAAATAAAACACCCTCTCCTTGTTCCTATAATGATATTATTGCATTCAATACCGTAAAGAAACTTTACTACGTAAAATTAATATCACCACATATTATTTCACAATAATAAAATAATGTGACATATATAATAATTAACCCAATAAGATATTGATTGTAACGAGATGTATTCAAATGAGATCGTTTTGTGATGTTATTTTTCTGACGCCAAGCGATATTTACCAACACCTGGTGCAAACTGGGATAAAGCTTAATATTATTCAATTACATACTCCTCCCAACATATACCCGTCATCTTTCAAGTTGCCTCTTTGTTGGCTGCACTCACCCCGGTCACATAGTTATCTATGCTCCCGGGGATTCGTTCCCTTGCCATCGCGATGCAACTTGAAATCCATAGAGTATAAACAATTACCTCTAAACAATTAGCGCCAAACAATTACCCCTAATAAATAAGGCTTTTAATTATCACAAGCCTTTAAAATAAACTCAATATATTCTAAAGCGAGTTCATGAAATTAAGGCTAATTAAATTAGCCTATATCATCACCCAAAAACACATTACCATGATCACATCTTCAATTATCTTCTCATAATTATCTATTACAATAAATATTCCCAATAATAATGGCAAAATTAAAAATATAATTTTGATACCAAAGCAATCAACAAAACAAAATAAAATCAACAATAAAATCCGTTTGAGATCACAAAATATAAAATAGCAACAATAATAACAAAGAAACCTAAAAAAATAACTCATATAGGAATGATAACTTCCCTTATTCTATTTTAATGCATAAAAAATCCGGTATAATAAATACATACCGGATTATCACACTAGAACTAAATAATTGAGTACTTCCTTAATATATCAGTATTACGAAGCCCCCTCATCACAACTGATTGCCATCATCCTATTAACAGCCTGAGCTAAAGCGGTTTTATTCTCATTATCTTCCAATAAACTAAAATGGTTACCCGGAGTAGCAATCAACTTAAGTGAAGTATCAGGCATGACCCGCTCCCAACCTAACGACGGCTCTATATTCACGGACTCCGACTTTTCATCCATCACAAAAGAAACAGCAGGAGAAGGTTCTACCGCATAGAACTGATGCAGCGTTATTGCTAATGCTGGCGGCTCATAATCGGCAACGATTTGCGTGTAACGTTCGATCTGCTCCCAATGTTTTGCGATCACATCAGCACGCAGATTGACGGGATATAACGCCAATTCTTGTGCTGCTTCAATAAACTGCACCAAATTCAACTCATCAATTCGCCGGTACAATGCTGCAATCTTTTCTTTGCATTCCTCCCCTGATTGCCGGGCCAGCTCAGTAAAGCAATGGTATTTGGGCTGCATAGCCTCCTTCCCAAAATAATGAGGCGCAGGCGTATCAATTAACCCCAAGAAATTGACCATTTCACCGGCACTCAAAAGCCGCTGGACAACGGCATAAGCCAATACCCCACCGGAAGAGTAGCCACTTATCCGATACGGGCCTACCGCTTGTACCGCTTTCATCAAGGTGATCATTCTGGCTGCCTGCTCTTCCATCGTTAACATCGGTTCTTCACTGATGGATGGCCAAGGCAGCGCATAAATCGGATAGCCCGACGGGATATGTTGAGCCAGCCCGAAGACATAAGAATAATCACCCATGCCACTGGGAACAAAGAACAGTGGCAATCCTGTTCCATCAGGTCGCACCGATATAGCGCTGCTTCGCGGCTGAGACAATAAATCTGAGGTGATTTTAGTTGCCAATTCGGACAACACCGGGAATTGGAACAAAGCATTCAATGTAAAAATCAAACCCCGACCGGCAGCAAGATTCATCATTCGCATGGCAAGCAGTGAGTGGCCGCCCAACGCGAAGAAATTGTCATACCGGCTAACCTGCTCAATCCCTAGCAATTCACACCAAATCGCGGCTAATACGGTCTCCGTTTCGCCTTGTGGCGCTTCATAAGCCTGACGAGCAAACGCTTCATTGTCCGGCTCCGGTAGCGCACGACGATCTAATTTACCGTTCGGTGTCAATGGAAAAGCGTCCAGACGCACAAAGGCTGACGGCACCATATAGTCAGGTAAAATGGCAGTCAGGTGGGTACGCAGGCTATTCGCCAACCTCTCATCCGCTTGCGCCACCACATAAGCAATTAAGCGTTTGTCCTGCCCTTCACCCAACGCCAGCACCACAGATTGACTTACCGCAGGATGTTCCACCAACCGGGCCTCAATTTCACCCGGTTCAACCCGGAAGCCACGAATTTTCACCTGTTGATCATGGCGTCCCAGGAATTCCAGATTGCCATCCGGCAAGTAGCGAACCAGATCTCCGGTTCGATACATCCGTGCATTTGGATTATCGCTAAACGGATCAGTCAGGAAGTATTCCGCAGTCAGTTCAGCACGGTTGAAATAACCCCGTGCGACACCCGCGCCCCCAATATACAATTCCCCCACAACGCCTAACGGTACTGGCTGCCCCTGAACGTCGAGCAGGTAGACACGTGTATTCGGTAGCGGACGGCCTATGATATTGGCCTGCCCCATCCCCTCGTTTAGGCAAGATGTCGTCGTGGTAATCGTGGCTTCTGTAGGGCCGTAGCAATTCGCCAGAACAGGGTATTCACCGTGAGTCGATAGCCAACGTTGTAACTCATGATCAGGTATCGCTTCACCACC
Organism: Photorhabdus sp. HUG-39; assembly: GCF_963878365.1. Classification (NCBI taxonomy): domain Bacteria; kingdom Pseudomonadati; phylum Pseudomonadota; class Gammaproteobacteria; order Enterobacterales; family Morganellaceae; genus Photorhabdus; species Photorhabdus sp. HUG-39. The sequence goes on from NZ_CAWNWY010000045.1 coordinate 20,812, forward strand.
AATGCAAATAATCCTTAAGCCCTGATAGATATCGCCTTTATTAACATTTGATATTACCCGCCAGAATTGGGCTGGTATCGCCATGTAGGTAATTTTATAAGACTCGCACAGACGCCAGAACGCCTGCGCACTCAAGAGCCACTGATTTGTCCTTAAGACTAATTGTGCCCCCTGTGTTATTGCGCAAAATATTTCTGACGCGCAAACGTCAAAAGAAGGGTTGCAAAATTGCAATAGACGGTCAGATGCGTTAAGCGACCATTTCATGTTCAGCGAAGTAATTTGACTGACCAGTTGTCTATGTTCAACCATCACGCCCTTTGGTGTGCCAGTCGAGCCGGAGGTGTAAATCACATACGCCAGATGCCGCGAGGTTAATTCCGGTATCTGTGGATTGCTGTCTGGCTGGTCAAGCAATGTATTCGGATCAAGCACTGTCAGACCGGTAAGCACATTCTCGCCCAACACTGTACGCCCGACAGCATCAGCCAACAAAATAACCGGTGAAACATCAGCCAAAATATACGTTAGACGTTCACCCGGATAATCCGGATCTAACGGCACATAAGCTGCGCCAGCTTTCAACACCGCCAACAATCCCACCACCATCGCCGGTGAACGTGCCACGCAAATCGCCACCCGCTGGTCCGGTTCTACACCTAGCGCAATTAGCTGATGGGCCAGCCGGTTAGCGCGGGCATTTAATTCAGCATAGCTGAAAGTTTGCTCCTCATATACTAACGCTGTGGCGTCAGGGGTTTGCTCCACCTGTTGTTCAAACAATTGATGAATACATAACCGTTCAAGATACGAGGTTTCCGTCGCATTCCACGTTTTCAGCATCAACGTACTTTCAATTTCAGGTAGGATGTCCAATGTCCGTACCGGCGTTTCCGGGGTCTGTTCCAATGCCGCCGCCAAGCTCTCCAATGCCTGTTGCATATAGCCGCATACCCGTTCCGGCTCAAACGGTTGGATAACTTGAGCAGTCAGCCCCAGTGCGTCACTAAAATCCTCCACCGACAAGGCAAACGGATAGTTGGTAAACTCCTGCGCACCAAGGAATTCAATACCGTCCATCGTTTCATCCAAAGGATCTGGCTGATCATTATGTCGGTAGTTCAACAGGGCGCTAAACAGTGGAATGCCATCCTGCACACCACTACAACATTGAGCCAGCGCCAGTGAGGCATGCTCATGTTCCAACAATCCCGCTAACTGGCTATGTACTGCCTGTACACTATCTCGCACCGGCGTATCATCCATATCCAGCCGCAACGGCAAGGTATTGATAAACAGCCCCATGCCGCTGTCAACCCCTTTCCCAACCGCCATGCGTCCAAATATTACGGTACCGAACACCACCTGTTCCTGTCCGCTGGTACGCGACAACACCTGCGCCCAAGCCAGATGACATAAAGCCGCCAGACTGACCCCCAAACGCCGGGCTTGACTGCGTAAACGGTCATTCAGCTCAGGTGCCAACATCCGCTGCGATTCCGTCACTTGGGAGCCATCACGATGCACCTCCGTCAATCCGAACGGCAATGTAGGTTCATCCACCTCCGCCAACATTTCGGTAAAGAAGCGGATATGCGCTTCCTGACTCACCCCCAGCCGGGCCTGCGCTACCAAATTGCGGAAAGGTGTCGGTGTTGGCAGGCTCCCCTCCAGTCCGTCCAGATAAGCTTGTACTTCACGGTTCATCACGTCCAGCGTGGTATGGTCGCCAATCAGATGATGCAGCAATTGCAGTACCGTCCAACGGCCATCCGTCTCCTGTGCTACCACAAAGCGCAATAACGGTGCTTCGCTCAGGTCTAGACGATGGTGACGGGGATCAAAACGCTCAGCCAATTGTCCGCTAACCGATCCATCGGCTGGGTTCAGTGTCAATTCAGTCACCGACAAGGATGCCTGACGCCAAACTACTTGGGCGGGCACTGACAGCCCTTGCCAGATAAAGGCGGTACGCAAGATATCGTGTCTATTTACCACCTGTTGCACCGCCGCCAGATAACGGTCCAGCAAAGTCCGCTCAGTAAAGACCATCTGACCGGTTAATAAATAGGGGTCCCCTTTGTTTGCCAATAAGTGATGGAACAGAATACCGTCCTGCAACGGCGATAAGGCATAGATATCCTGAATATTGGCAACTCCGTCCGGCATTTGCCCGACGATACGGTCAATCTCTGACTGAGTTAGATCAATCAGTGGCAACATTTCCGGTGTCAACGCCGTGGTTGCCGGGGTGATGACGTTAGCTGGCACGATTATGGCCTGATGCTGTCCCAACGTTTGGGCCAAATCTGACAGCACCGGCGACTGGAACAGATCACGCGCCGCCAATGTCAACCCCAAATGACGCAAGCGTTCAATCATGCGTACAGCGAGCAGTGAATGGCCGCCCAACGCAAAGAAGCTGTCATATCGACTAACCTGTTCAATCCCCAGTAATTCACGCCAAATCGCCGCTAGCGTCATTTCCGTTTCGCCTTGTGGCGCGACGTAAACCTGACGGGCAACGGCTTCACTGTCCGGTGCCGGTAGCGCCCGACGATCCAGCTTACCGTTCGGCGTCAACGGAAACGCATCCAGACGCACAAAGGCTGCCGGCACCATATAATCAGGCAGAATTTTACTCAGGTGAGTACGCAAGCTATTCACCAGCCCGTCATCCGCGAGTGCCGCTATATAAGCCACCAGCCGTTTGTCAGGCCCATCACCTAACGCCAACACAGCCGCTTCACGCACCGCCGGGTGCTCTACTAAACGCGCCTCAATTTCCCCCGGTTCAATGCGGAAGCCGCGAATTTTAACCTGCTGGTCATTACGGCCCATGAACTCCAGATTACCGTCCGGCAAATAGCGAGCCAAATCCCCAGTTCGGTACATGCGGGCATCCGGGGTATCACTGAACGGATCGACAAGGAAACGTTCGGCGGTTAACTCAGGGCGATTGAGATAACCTTGGGCGACCCCATCACCACCGACATAAATCTCACCGATCACACCTGGCGGTACCGGCTGACCGTAAGCATCCAGCAGATAAACACGCGTATTCGCTATCGGCCGGCCAATAGGTATCCGGCTCGCTCCTTGCGGTAACGCCTCGATAGGATACATGGTGGTAAAGGTGGTTCCTTCACTCGGACCATAGGCTTGCAAGAGTTGTTGTGGCGGACGATTATCCAGAACCTGAGCAATCACCTGTAAATCGGGTATATCTCCCCCGAAAATCAGGATCTTAATTTGCGGAAGAATGGGAGATAACTCTGCCGCCAACCGGTTAAACAACCCGATAGTCAGCCATAGAACTGTGATGCGGTGCTCCTGTAAAGTCAGCACTAGCTCCTGCGGTGTCAATAAAGTGGCGCGGTCGATAACCACTAAAGCCCCCCCATTAAGCAACGGTGCCCAAACTTCAAACGTGCTGGCATCGAAAGCTGGATTAGCTGTAAAGGCAACCCGATCCTCCGGTCCGATGTTGGCATAGCCATTATTGATGACCAGCCGGACCATAGCACGATGCTGTACCAAAACCCCTTTGGGTGTGCCGGTAGAGCCGGAGGTGTACATAATATACGCTAATTCGGCGCTGGAACGCGGCAAATCAAGGTTGACATGATCTTGCTCTCTGTTCGTACTTTTCTTATCCGCGAGACGCAACAGCGGAATAGTCAAGTTAGCCGGAATATCAGCCCGTGTATCAGTAAGCAGCAACCGGGCGGAACAATCACTTATCAGCCAATGTTTCCGCTCATCCGGCATACTGGGATCAACCGGCACGTAAACAGCGCCAGCTTTGAGAATCGCCAATTGGGCCACCACCAGTTCTATCGAGCGTTCTAACAGGAGCGCAATAGGGTCATTCGGACGAATTCCCTGTTCGATTAACTGATGAGCCAGTCGGTTAGCGCATGTATTCAGCTCCGTATAGCTTAAGGTTTTATCGCCCGCTATCAGCGCCGTCGCCTCTGGGGTCTTCTCCACTTGCTGCTCAAACAACTGATGAATACATAATGCATCAGGATAGGCGGTTTCCGTGGCGTTCCAAGTTTCCAGCAACAACCTGCGTTCCGTTTCAGGCAGGATGTTCAACCCCCGTATCGGTGTCTCCGGCGCTTGCTCCAAAGCTTCTACCAGACTCTCCAGCGCCTGTTGCATATAACCGCATAGGCTTTCCGGATCAAACGGTTGTACGACCTGAGCCGTCAGCCCCAGAGATTCACCAAAATCCTCCACCGACAGCACAAATGGGTAGTTGGTTCGCTCCTGTCCACCAAGAAATTCAATACCACTGATCAGTTCATCTGACGTTGCCGACAAAGCATTATGCCGATAGTTCAACAGTGCGCTAAAGAGTGGCGTACCGCTGGCAACCTTGCTGCAACGCTGAGCCAGTGCCAGTGACGCATGCTCATGCGCCAATAATCCGGCCAGTCGGGTATGGGCGGCCTGTACGCTGTCCCGTACCGGAGTCTCATCGATATCCAGCCGCAACGGCAAGGTATTGATAAACAATCCCATGCCATTGTCAGCACCGTCCCCCGCCTGCATACGCCCAAACAGCACCGTACCAAACACGACACTCGGCTGACCGCTGGTACAAGACAACACCTGTGCCCAAGCCAGATGACACAGCGCCGCCAGACTGACCCCCAAACGCCTAGCCTGACTACGCAAACGGTCATTCAGCGTACTCGTCAGCATCCGATGGAATTCCGTCACCTGCGAACCGTCACGATGTACCTCCGTCAATCCAAACGGCAACGTAGGTTCATCCACCTCCGCCAGCATCTCGGTAAAGAAGCGGGTATGCTCTTCCTGACTGATACCCAGCCGGGCCTGCGCCACCAAATTGCGGAAAGGAACCGGCACCGGCAAGCTCTCTTCCTCACCCATCAGATACGCCTGAACTTCGCGGTGCATCACTTCCATCGTTTCATGGTCACCGATCAAGTGATGATGCAGTTCCAGTAACAACCAACGACCATCCGTTTCCTGCGCGATAACAAAACGCAGTAACGGGGCTTGACTCAGGTCAAGACGATAATAACGCGGATCAAAACGCCGGGTTAACTGGTCACTGACTGAGCCATCAGCCGGGTTCAGTGTCAGTTCCGTCACTGACAATGGGGCCTGACGCCAGACCACCTGCGTCGGCACTGACAATCCTTGCCAAATAAAGGCGGTACGCAGAATATCGTGTCGATCAATTATCCGTTGAATCGCCGCCAAATAACGATCCAACAGCGCCCGGTCAGCAAAAACCATCTGGCTAATTAACAGATAGGTATCACCTTCATTCTCCAGCAGATGGTGGAACAAAATGCCATCCTGCAACGGCGACAGCGCGTAGATATCCTGAATATTCGCCATCCCGCCCGGGACTTGTCCGACGATACGATCAATGTCAGGCTGAGTTAAATCGATCAGCGGCAACATCGCCGGTGTCAATACCGTCGTATCCGGTGTAATACGGTTGTCAGGCACCCGGATTTCATCATGCTGAACCAGAGACTGCGCCAGAACACAGAGTGTTGGATGTTGGAACAGTGTTTGTACCGATATCCCCAGACCGATACGCCGCAATCGTTCAATCATGCGTACGGCGAGCAGTGAATGACCGCCCAATGCAAAGAAGCTGTCATATCGACTAATCTGCTCAACGCCCAGTAATTCACACCAGACAGCCGCTAACATCGTTTCTATCTTCCCTTGCGGGGCTTCATAAACCTGACGGGCAAACGCCGACTCCCCCGGTGCCGGCAACGCTCGGCGATCTAGCTTGCCATTCGGCGTCTGCGGGAAGCTATCCAGACGTACAAAGGCTGCCGGTATCATATAGTCAGGTAAAACTGCTTTCAGATGTTCACGCAAATCAACCGCCAAACCCTCATTCGCTTCCGCCGCCACATAGGCCACCAGCCGTTTGTCCTGCCCGTCATCCAGCGCCAGCACCATCGCCTCTTGCACCGCCGGGTGTTCCACCAGCCGAGTTTCAATTTCCCCCAGTTCAATCCGAAAGCCGCGAATTTTAACCTGTTGGTCGTTACGCCCCAGGAATTCCAATTCACCGTCCGGCAGATAACGAGCTAAATCTCCGGTGCGATACATCCGGGCATCGGACATCGGATTAAAGGGGTCCGGTATAAAACGTTCCTCGCTCAATGCCAGCCGGTTCAGATAACCCCGTGCCACCCCCACACCGCCAATATACATTTCTCCAACGCAGCCCAATGGCACGGGTTGCCTGTTTCTATCCAGTAAGTAGACGCGAGTATTCCTAATCGGCCGACCGATAGAACGATCATCTGCCGGGGATAATATTTCTTTACAGGTCGCCGTCACGGTATTTTCCGTCGGGCCATACGCGTTCAATAGCCGGAGTTGGTAGGTTTCCTGCCTAAACCAATCCTGAATGGCGTTCTTTTTGACCGCCTCACTGCCAATGATGATCAGCCTGAGACCATCCGGCAGCGGCAACCCGTTATCTCTGGCCGCCAGTTCAGACCAGAACAGAGTCGGCAAAAACATCACCGTGATACGGTTTTGCCGGGCTAAGGCAATAAATTCCGCCATTGAAGCCAGCCAGCTATCGTCGCGAATAACTAGCGCGGCTCCGTTACATAATGACGAGAAGCACTCTTCCACTGAAACATCAAACGCAAAAGCAGCAAATTGCAACACCCGGTCTTGCTCGGTGACGGCATAGAGTTCATGAACACCCAGATAACGTTGATACACCGCCTGATGTTCTACCATCACCCCTTTCGGCTGCCCGGTTGAACCGGAGGTATAAATGATGTAAGCCAAGTGCTGTGGCGTCAACGCCGGGACCTGCGGGTTACTATCCGGCAGGTCAGGCTGGATATTCGGGTCGAGTACCGTCAACCCGACCAGCGCCTCGTCGCCCAGTGCAGCCTGTCCGGTCGCATCAGCCAATACCACTGATGGGGCAGTATCATTCAGGATATACGTCAGACGCTCCCCCGGATAAGTTGGATCCAGCGGCACATAGGCCCCACCGGCTTTCAGCACCGCCAACAATGCCACCACCATAGTCGGGGAGCGAGCCACGCAAATGGCTACCGGCTGATCCGGTGTTACGCCAAACGCAATCAGTTGATGAGCAAGGCGATTGGCGCAGGCATTTAATTCGGCATAACTAAGCGTCTGCTCTTGATACACCAGCGCCGTCGCATCAGGGGTTTTCTCCACCTGTTGTTCAAACAACTGATGAATACATAACGCGTCAGGATACGGATTCTCCGTGGCGTTCCAGGTTTCCAGTAACAACGTGCGTTCGGTTTCCGGCAGGATGTTCAGTGTTCGTACCGGCGTCTCTGGTGCCTGCTCAAGGGCCTCTACCAAACTCTCCAGCGCCTGCTGCATATAACTGCACAAGCTTTCCGGATCAAACGGTTGCACCACATGAGCAATCAACCCCAGCGTGGCGCCATCGTCCTCCACCGACATTCCAAAGGGATAGTTAGTGCTCTCCTGTTCGCCCAGGAATTCAATCCCCTCTATCGTTTCATCCAAAGGATCAAGCTGATCATTATGTCGGTAGTTCATTAAGGCACTAAAAAGTGGCGTACCGCTGGCAACCCTGCTGCATCTCTGAGCCAACGCCAGTGAAGCATGCTCATGTTCCAACAATCCCGCCAGCCGGGTATGTACGGCCTGTACACTATCGCGTACCGGCGTATCATCCATATCCAGCCGTAACGGCAGGGTATTGATAAACAGCCCCATACCATTGTCAGCCCCTTCTCCCGCCGCCATGCGCCCAAATAGTACAGTGCCAAACACTACTTTCTCCTGACCACTGGTACACGACAGTACCTGTGCCCAGGCCAGATGACACAACGCCGCCAGACTGACCCCCAAACGTCGGGCTTGGCTACGCAGACGGTCATTCAAGCTGGCCGTCAGCAGTCGATGGGATGCTATCTCCTGAGAGCCATCACGATGCACATCCGCCAGTCCGAACGGCAGCGTAGGCTCATCCACCTCCGCTAACATGTCAGTAAAGAAGCGGATATGCGCTTCCTGACTCACCCCTAGCCGGGCTTGAGCCACCAAATTGCGGAAAGGAGCCGGGTCAGGCAGGCTATTCCCTTGCCCGGCAAGGTACGCCCGCACTTCACGGTTCATCACTTTCATTGTGGTATGGTCACCAATCAGGTGATGCTGCAATTCCAGTAAGAACCAGCGGCCATCGGTCTCCTGCGCCACCACAAAACGTAACAGCGGTGCCTGACCCAAATCGAGACGATAATGACGGGGATCAAAACGTCGAGCCAGTTGATCGCTAACCGGCCCATCAACCGGGTCCAGCGTCAATTCAGTCACTAATAAGGATGCTTGACGCCAGACTACCTGTGCCGGCACTGACAACCCTTGCCAGATAAAGGCAGTGCGCAGAATATCGTGGCGATCAATCACCTGTTGCACTGCCGCCAAATAACGATCTAGCAGAGACCGGTCAGCAAAAGCCATCTGGCTGACCACCAGATAGGGATCACCTTCGTTTGCCAATAAATGGTGGAACAAAATACCGTCCTGCAACGGTGACAGAGCATAGATATCCTGAATATTAGTCATCCCACCCGGCACCTGCTCGACGATACGGTCAATCTCAGCCTGAGTCAGATCAATTAGCGGCAACATTTCCGGGGTGATTTTCGTCGTCGCTGACGTAATCACATTCGATGGCACCACCATAACCGGGTGCTGCCCCAATGTTTGCGCCAATTCAAACAACACTGGCGACTGGAACAGGTCACGCACTGCCAACGTCAACCCCAAGTGACGCAGGTGTTCAACCATCCGCACAGCCAGCAACGAGTGGCCGCCCAACGCAAAAAAGCTGTCATACCGACTGACCTGTTCAATCCCCAGTAATTCACGCCAAATCGCCGCCAGCGCCATTTCCATCTCTCCTTGTGGCGCAACATAAATCTGGCGGGCAAACGCCTCTTCGTCCGGTGCCGGTAACGCCCGGCGATCCAGCTTACCGTTCGGGGTTAACGGGAAAGCATCCAGACGCACAAAAGCTGACGGCACCATATAATCAGGTAAAATGGCACTCAAGTGATCACGCAGAGTAATCGCCAGCCCCTCATGGGCTTCCGCCGCCACATAGGCCACCAGCCGTTTGTCCGATCCATCACCCAGCGCCAACACAGCCGCCTCACGCACCGCCGGATGCTCCACCAGACGATTCTCAATTTCTCCCGGTTCAATGCGGAAGCCGCGGATTTTAACCTGTTGGTCATTGCGGCCCAGAAATTCCAGATTACCGTCCGGCAGATAGCGGGCTAAATCCCCGGTCCGGTACATACGCGCATCCAGTTGATCACTAAATGGATCTGTCAGGAAACGTTCCGCAGTCTGGTCAGGGCGATTAAGATAGCCACAAGCAACCCCATCTCCCCCCACATAAATCTCACCGATCGCACCTGTCGGCACCGGCTGACCGTAAGCATCCAGCAGATAAATACGTGTATTGGCTATCGGTCGGCCAATGGGGATACGGGTCACTCCCTGCGTTAATGCCACGATAGGATACATAGTGGTAAAAGTGGTTCCCTCACTGGGACCATAAGCCTGCAAGAGTTGTTGTGGCGGGCGATTATTTAGAACCTGAGCGATCACCTGTAAATCGGGTATATCTCCCCCGAAAATCAGAATCTTTATCTGCGGCAGAACCGGAGATAACTCTGCCGCCAGTCGGTTAAACAACCCGATAGTGAGCCACAGCACTGTGATGCGGTGAGCCTGTAAAACCGGTACTAACTCCTGTGGTGTTAATAACGTGGCGCGGTCAATAACCACTAACGCCCCGCCGCTGAGCAACGGTGCCCAGACTTCAAACGTACTAGCATCGAAAGCCGGATTAGCCGTAAAGGCAACTCGGTCATCCGGTCCGATTTCAGCATAGTCATTATTGATGACCAGCCGGACCACCGCACGATGCGGTACCAAGACCCCTTTAGGTGTACCGGTAGAACCGGAGGTGTACATGATATACGCTAACTCGGTGCTGGAACACGGCAAATCAGGGTTGAGGCACTCTTCCTCTCTTCCGTCCGTGTCTGATTCATCCGAGAGACGCAACAGCGGAACAGTCAGGTTAGCCGGAATATCAGCCTGTGTATCGGTGAGCAGCAACCGGGCGGAACAATCACTTATCAGCCAGTTTTTCCTCTCATCCGGCATACTGGGATCAACCGGTACGTAAACGGCGCCGACTTTAAGAATAGCCAACTGGGCCACCACCAGTTCTATCGAGCGCTCTAACAGGAGCGCAATATGATCACCGGAACAAGCTCCCTGTTCGATTAACTGATGAGCCAGCCGGTTAGCACGGGTATTCAGTTCCGTATAGCTTAGCGTTTTATCTCCTGCTATCAGCGCTGTCGCCGCTGGAGTTTTCTCCACCTGCTGTTCAAACAACTGATGGACACATAACTGATCTGGATAGACGGTCTCCGTCGCGTTCCAAGTTTCCAGCAACAAGGTACGCTCCGCTTCCGGCAGGATCTCCAATACCCGAACGGGCATTTCTGGCGCTTGCTCCAGCGCTTCCACCAGACTCTCCAGTGCCTGTTGCATATAATCGCATAGGCTTTCCGAATCAAACGGCCGCACGACTTGAGCGGTCAGCCCCAGCGTAGAGCCACCGTCCTCTACCGACAGCACAAACGGATAGTTAGTTCGCTCCTGTTCGCCCAGGAATTCAATCCCAGCCATTGTTTCATCCAAAGGATCTGGCTGCTCATTATGACGATAGTTCAACAGGGCACTAAAGAGCGGCGTACCGCTGTCAACTCCACTGCATCGTTGAGCCAAGGCCAATGGAGCATGCTCATGCTCCAACAATTCAGCCAGCCGCAGATGCGCCTCCCGCACACTGTCCCGTACTGGGGTTTCATCGATATCCAGCCGCAGCGGTAGGGTATTGATAAACAACCCCATTCCTTCCCCCACAGCCATGCGCCCAAACAGGACGGTACCAAACACCACTTTCTCCTGTCCGCTGGTACGCGATAATACCTGTGCCCAAGCCAAATGACACAACGCCGCCAGACTGACGCCCAAACGTCGAGCTTGAGTGCGCAGACGGTCATTTAGCTCAGGAACCAACATCCGGTGGGATTCCGTCTTCTGAGATCCATCACGATGCACGCCCGTTAACCCGAACGGCAACGTTGGCTCATCCACTGCCGCCAACATATCGGTGAAGAAACGGGTATGCGCTTCCTGACTCACTCCCAACCGGGCCTCAGCCACCAGATTACGGAACGGCACCGGCGCAGGCAGATTCTCCCCCTGTCCGGTAAAATAGGCCTGCACTTCACGGTGCATCACTTCCATCGTTTCATGGTCGCCAATCAAATGATGCTGCAATTCCAGTAAGAACCAGCGGCCATCGGCTTCCTGAGCGATAACAAAATGCAGTAGCGGCGCCTGACTCAAGTCAAGACGATATTGAACAGGATCAAAACGCCGGGTTAACTGATCAATGACTGGACCGTCCGCCGGGTCTAGCGTCAGTTCTGTCACGGGCAACCGTGCCTGACGCCAAACCACCTGCGCCGGAACGGATAATCCTTGCCAAATAAACGCCGTCCGCAAAATGTCATGGCGATCAACCGCCTGTTGTACCGCCGCCAGATAACGTTCCAGCAAAGACCGGTTGGCAAAGGCCACCGGATAGAGCACCAGATAGGGGTCGCCTGCCTGTTCCAACAGGTGGTGGAACAAGATACCGTCCTGCAACGGCGACAACGCATAGATATCCTGAATATTGGTTATCCCGCCCGGCACTTGCTCGACGATGCGGTCAATGTCAGTCTGACTCAAATCAATCAGCGGCAACATCTCCGGCGTCAGCGCCGTAGTTGTCGGCGTGATGACGTTAGGCGGGACTATCACAGCCTGATGCTGTCCCAACGTTTGCGCCAACACTGACAGCACCGGAGACTGGAACAGATCACGCGCCGTCAGTGTCAAACCCAGGTGGCGCAAGCGCTCAATCATCTGCACGCCGAGTAGGGAATGACCGCCCAACGCAAAGAAACTGTCATGCCGGCTTATTTGTTCAATGCCCAATAACTCACGCCAGATGTCCGCCAGAGTGATTTCAGCCTTCCCTTGTGGGGCTTCATAAATCTGACGGGCAAAATCGTCTTCCCCGGGCGCAGGCAACGCCCGGCGATCTAACTTGCCACTTGGGGTCTGCGGGAAGCTATCCAGACGCACAAAGGCCACCGGCACCATATAGTCAGGCAAAATGGCACTCAGGTATTCACGCAGATCAGCAGCCAATCTCTCATTCGCTTTCGCCTCCACATAAGCCACCAGCCGTTTGCCCTGATCGCCATCCAATGCCAGCACCGCTGCCTCTTGTACCGCCGGGTGTTCCGTCAATCGGGCTTCAATTTCCCCCAGTTCAATTCGAAAACCGCGAATTTTAACCTGCTCATCGTTACGGCCCAGGAATTCGAGGTCACCGTCCGGCAGGTAGCGGGCCAAATCACCAGAGCGATACATCCGTTCGCCGGATACCGGACTAAAAGTATCCAACATAAAACGTTCCACGCTCAACGCCGGCCGGTTCAGATAACCTCGTGCCACCCCCACGCCACCAATATACATCTCACCTACACAACCTGCGGGGACCAGTTCGCCATATTTGTCCAACAGGTAGATACGGGCATTTTTAGCCGGTCTGCCGATAGAACGGGCATCCTCTGGGGATAACACCTCCTTATAGGTCACCGTCACGGTGTTTTCCGTCGGGCCATAACCATTCAACAGCCGAGGCCGATGGCCTGCTTGTCTAAACCAGTCCTGAATGGCACTCTTTTTCACCGCCTCACCCCCAATGATGATGAGCCGGAGACAATCCGGCAGCGGCAATCCATTATCTCTAGCGGCCAGTTCAGACCAGAATAAAGTCGGCAGTGACATCACCGTAATACGATATTGTCGGGTTAAGGCAATAAATTCCGGTATCGAAGCCAGCCAGCTATCATCCCGGATAACCAGTGTGGCGCCGTTGCATAGTGACGAGAAGAAATCCTCCACTGAAACATCAAACGCAAACGCGGCAAATTGTAATAGCCGGTCTTGTGCGGTGACGGCATAGGTGTCATTAAAACCCAGATAACGTTGATAAATCGCCTGATGTTCCACCATCACCCCTTTCGGCTGTCCGGTTGAGCCGGAGGTGTAAATCACATAGGCCAGATGCTGTGGTGTTAATGCCGGGATCTGCGGATTGTTGTCGGGCTGGTCAAGTTGGATATTGGGATCAAGTACCGTCACTCCTACCAACGCCTGTTCGCCCAGCGCCGCCCGGCCAGCTTTATCAACCAGCACCACTGACGGTGCACTATCGCTCAGGATATATGCCAGACGTTCCCGCGGATAAGTTGAATCCAACGGCACATAAGCCCCACCGGCTTTCAGCACGGCCAGCAATGACACCACCATCATCGGGGAACGTTCCACACAAATCGCTACCCGTCGGTCCGGTGTGACGCCCAGCTTAATCAATTGATGAGCCAGCCGGTTAGCACGAATATTCAATTCCGCATAACTGAGGGTCTGTTCTTGATATTCCAACGCCGTGGCGTGTGGGGTTTGCTCTGCCTGTTGTTCAAACAATTGATGAATACATACCGGGTCAGGATAAGGGGTTTCCGTGGCGTTCCAAGTTTCCAGTAGCAAGGTACGTTCAGCCTCAGATAACACATTAAGCTGCCAAATAGGAATTTCCTCTCCCTGCCTTTTTGACGCTGCCAGCATCTGTAAATGTTCACCCATGCGCAGAATCACTTCCGTGCTCAGGCGATTTTCATCGTAAATCCAGCGAAAACCGCCCTGCACATTGATTTGGAGCGTCAGCAATTCGCCCGGCACCGTATGATCACACGGTCTATCCTCCGCTATGACAGCAATGGCAATTCGCCACGGCCGGTGGCTTGTCAACGCCGGAATAGCCCACAATGAAGGAGCGCGCGCGAGGAGATCTCGACTAAATGTGCGGTGCCGGGCCAACCGGGCCAGCTCACCATCCAGCCAATTCGCTACCACATGCCAGGGCTTATCAAACTCCATCTCAACGACCATTGGCACCACCGGTGCCAAATCTGCCGACTTATCGTTTACCCCATCCACGCACCAACCGATTTGGAATACCGTCTGCTGAGTCAAACGCGCAAGGTAGATAACGAATGCCTGCAACAATGTTTGTAATGGTTCCTCTTCACCGTTTTTTGGCAACGGGAGCTGCCAGTCGCTTATTACCCAACTGGGTTCTATTTGCTCTCCGGCGGTTTCAAAAGGTAATTGGAGGGGTTGCAAAGCAGCAAGACGTTCGCACCAAAATGATTCACTGGATGTCAACGTCTGGGGAATATTCTTTACATTTTGAGTCGGTGGTAAAGTGTCATTTACGTTGGTTATATTTTCTGACGTCTGAGAGAGGAGTTCAACTTTAAAATCACTTCCTGCTTGAGCGATACTATCTTTCATTTACTACCTCAACGAATCTGTTAGAAATTTGAAAACTGTCATTTCTGACAACCATCACCAATATTTCTTTCTCACTTCTTGCCCCCAAGAAATAAAAACGGACACATCTGATATCAATTCAAAATATTCAGATACGGGATGCTATAGCCCCGTCAACAACAAGCAATTAACAATTTCTTGACATTAATTTTCCTGACAACGGAATAAATAATTTATTTTATGCTCCGGAATAAGACATTCCATTTTTGTTCCCGTTTTTTAGATAAGTTCGATTAATTGACTGCAATTTTAATTGGCTAATATTGAATTCCATCATTTAAAATGTAACCGTCAACTGCATTTAATTATGCATAAATACCAAATCACCATTGTATGTTATCTATTCTCTATTAATATCTAATTGAAATTATTTCAAAAACAAATGATATATTTACAAAGATAAAATAAATAAATTATCAAAAAAGTTTACTTTGATAATTACTTATAAAATAAATTCTTTATCTTAATAATTAACTAATAGTTCAATTACAAATGTATACCCGTCATCTTTCAAGTTGTCTCTTTGTTGGCTGCACTCACTCACCCCGGTCACATCGTTATCTATGCTCCCGGGGATTCGCTCCCTTGCCGCCGCGATGCATCTTGAAATCCATAGGGTATAACTTATTCAACATTTACAAACCATCCTATATATTCAATTATTTGAAAATATAAGGCTGGGTTAAAAGTAATTCATAACACACTATTTTTCAACAAATAAATAATATCATTAATGTAAATACCGTAAACGAACCAATACAAATTCAAATTAAATCCATTATATTTTTTTATAATAATAAGATTATAAAGTCGATATAAATGTGATTATATTTAATATCATATAGAAATAATTTAAAACTAGAAATAGCTTTATTACATACTATCTTACAATAAATATTATTGCTATAAAACAATAAGATATGCAATAAATCATTAATTACAAGACAATATCACCCAAGTAAATCGTTCTACAAGGTAATTTACTTGATGCCCTGAGACATTTATCAATTTATAATTTCATTTCGATATTGTTTAATTTCCAGACAGCAGAGAAATATATAGACATTATATTGATCAATATTAACAATGAAAATATATGTCTATTTATTTATAAACTTTACATTAATTATTATTAATAATTAATGATAATAACAATGAAACATATTTTTATATATAGCAAAGAAAATTCATAAAAAATAAAATAAGATCAGACCGCTGACAAACCCCATTGAAAATAATGGGGTTTGTTCCTTTCATTACGAATCATAATACAACTCATTTTCCTCATTGACCCGATTCAATCGCCCGTCAGGGCGTTATTTTCGCTTCGCGGG
>NZ_CAWNWY010000046.1:0-36412 GCF_963878365.1 Photorhabdus sp. HUG-39
GAGATAACCGCTGAAAGCATCTAAGCGGGAAACTTGCCTTGAGATGAGTCTTCCCTTGACTTGAGGTCACGGAAGGAACGTTTAAGACGAAGACGTGGATAGGCTGGGTGTGTAAGCGCAGCGATGCATTGAGCTGACCAGTACTAATGAACCGAGAGGCTTAACCTTACAACGCCGAAGGTGTTTTGGTGTCGGCAGGGCCGTAGAGAGATAAATTTTCAGCTTGTTGAACAGATTGAACCGGGTGGTTGCGGAAGAAGAGACGCGCCGCCTGGAATAAACCGAATATGCCTGGCGGCGATAGCGCGGCGGTCCCACCTGACCCCATGCCGAACTCAGCAGTGAAACGCCGTAGCGCCGATGGTAGTGTGGGGTCTCCCCATGTGAGAGTAGGGAACTGCCAGGCTTTAATTTAGCATTGTGTTGCGACAGCAAAGCAACATGAGGCAAAAGTAGCAGAGAGTAGGACAAACTCCGTCTGGAACGGGTTTGAACGTCGCGAGTGGCGATGGTCCGAAGGGCAAACGGCAGGAAAGCCGTTTATGAGCTGCTAAGTTTGATATTAAAGTTTTATGTCGTAGCAGCGATATAAATCAAAGAGAATTCGGTGGTGCGGTAGTTCAGTTGGTTAGAATACCGGCCTGTCACGCCGGGGGTCGCGGGTTCGAGCCCCGTCCGCACCGCCACCTTAATTTGTAGAGAAACCCTGAGAGAAATTTCAGGGTTTTTTGCTGTTTATGAATATTAAAATCAATAATTACCTTATTCTATTTGATAGAATCGGATAGTTTTTATAGTTATTCTGCATTTAAGAGGTTTTTTACGTGGTAAAAAAAACCTATGCGATAAGATATGTTGCTGGACAACCTGTTGAACGTGTCTTTCCTATGTCGACTCATCAGCTTGGGAATACATTACCTGTAGGTACTCCTTTGACCACTGGTACAAATGAGCTTAGGGTTGTTGTATGGAATATCTATAAACAGCAGCGTCCTTCATGGCGAAAGGTTCTGAAAGAGCTGACTAACGAAAGCCAGTTGATTTTATTACAAGAAGCGCAGACAACCCCTGATTTAGTTGAATTTGCTACCTCAAATTACCTAATATCTGATCAAGTTCCTGCATTTCTATTACCACAACACCCCTCTGGTGTAATGACGTTAGCAACTTCTCATCCTGTCTATTGCTGCCCACTGAGAGAGAAAGAGCCCCTTTTACGTTTATCTAAATCCGCTCTCATCACTGTTTATCTTTTACAGGATAATCGTCAGTTAATGGTTATTAATGTGCATGCGATAAATTTCAGTTTTGGTGTGGATGTGTATAGCCGCCAGTTGAATAACATTGGTGCTCATGTTCGTTTACATAATGGTCCAGTCATTATGGCTGGTGACTTTAATGCATGGAGTAAGCAACGATTAAATGCTTTAAAACGTTTTACCAGATATTTACACCTTGAAGAAGTATCTTTTACTGATGACTATAGAACAATCGCGTTTGGCAGACCTTTAGATTTTATTTTTTTCCGAGAGTTGAATATAGCTAATGCTACTGTAATACTCACTGATGCCTCCGATCATAATCCTCTTGTTGTGAATTTTTATTAATTCTTTATTATAAGAATATATTCGTCTATTTTTCAATGAATTAAATTCTTATTTAATTCATTGAAAAAACATGACTTTATGACTTAAAAATATTATATCATTATTACTTCGTTGTAACTGTTTATTATATGTTTCGACGGGTTTATATTATTAAAAATAAAATTTATTTCTATTGATATGATATATAAATTATTTTAATTAATATGTTTTGATTATATTAAGGTAAATATTAAATATATTTCATTTGGATAAATTAAAATAAATGCCAGATTAATCTGGCATTTATGAATGAAAATTATTTGTTTATCTGATGGATTTGAGAAATATTTTTCTTTTTGCTAAAGAAATAGGTGATTGATAATAAGATTACCCATGTGATTCCCACAATTAATGCAATGCGGGTTTTCTCGAAATAGCCCAGTAATACAATAACAAATACCATAAAGATAATGGTTAATGCAGGTGCTATTGGCCACATAGGAACGGGGAATTTCAGGGTCTTAGCTTCTTCTTTGCTCATTTTGCGACGCATAGCAACCTGAGAAAGTAGGATCATTAACCATACCCATACAGTAGCAAATGTTGCGATAGAGGCAATGATAATGAAAATTTCTTCCGGAATCATATAGTTGAGTATAACCCCAATTAATAGAACCGCTGACATAACGATTACAGTCATCCAGGGTACGCCATTACGGCTCAGCTTGGTGAATGATTTAGGCGCTTGTCCTTCTTGGGCCATGCCGTACATCATACGGCCAGCACCAAAAATATCGCTATTGATTGCTGAAACTGCGGCAGTAATCACTACAATATTGAGAATGTTAGCAGCAGAATTGATACCCAAGCTAGAAAAAATCTGTACGAATGGGCTACCTTCTTGACCGATCTGATTCCACGGATAGATACACATTAAAATAAACAGAGTCAGTACATAGAACAGCAGAATACGGAAAGGGACAGCATTGATTGCTTTTGGAATCGTTTTCTCAGGGTTTTTTGCCTCACTGGCAGTAATACCAATGACTTCAATACCGCCAAAAGCAAACATCACAATAGCGAGTGAAGCTATCACGCCACTGATGCCATTAGGCATAAAACCGCCATATTCCCACAAACTGGCAATACCGGTTGCATGATCTGTTTCTTGGCCGAATCCATAAACCATGATGACCATGCCACCGATAATCATAGCGATAATTGCGGTGACTTTCACAATAGAAAGCCAGAATTCCATTTCACCGAAAATCTTCACATGACAAAGATTAATTGCGCCAATAAAGCAGATAATGCTTAGTACCCAGATCCACTGTTCCACATGAGGGAACCAGAGCTTCATATAAAAACCAAATGCAGTAACGTCAGCCAGGCAGACGATCAACATTTCGAATATATAATTCCATCCGGTTAGAAATCCGGCTAAAGGTCCGAGGTAATGGCTGGCATAGTGTGAAAAAGAACCGGCTACTGGATGGTGAACAGCCATTTCACCTAATGCACGCATCACCATAAATACGGCAGCACCGCCGATTAAATAGGCGAGTAATACGGCGGGACCAGCTTGCTGAATAGCCGCTGCGGAGCCATAGAATAGCCCTGTGCCTATTGCGGAGCCTAATGCCATAAAGCGGATGTGCCGCCCGGTTAGACCCCGTTTCAGCTGAGTTTCATTATTCTGCATTATTTATTCCTGTCACTTTCTCAGTGCTAGATATATTTTAAGCACACAATGCCTCGACAAGTCGCATGTTAGCTAAGCGAAGCAAACCCCGTACCTTATCATAAAGATTGATGTTCGAGGGATAGATATCTGCAATAATGCGCCCTTGCCTAATGAAACCAGAGATTTTTATGTTTTACCCGATTAACGAAATATTCCAGACATTGCAGGGAGAAGGTTTTTTTACCGGAGTCCCGGCAATTTTTATTCGTCTACAAGGGTGTCCGGTTGGTTGTAGCTGGTGTGATACTAAACACACTTGGGAGAAAAAAGCGGAAAAGCAACGGACACTGGAAACAATTTTGCTGAAGACGAGTGAAAGCAATGAATGGAGTGAAGCATCGCCTAAGCAAATTGCGGCGCTGTTTGTTCAACAGAAA
This sequence comes from Photorhabdus sp. HUG-39, assembly GCF_963878365.1. Taxonomy (NCBI): domain Bacteria; kingdom Pseudomonadati; phylum Pseudomonadota; class Gammaproteobacteria; order Enterobacterales; family Morganellaceae; genus Photorhabdus; species Photorhabdus sp. HUG-39. The sequence goes on from NZ_CAWNWY010000046.1 coordinate 3,708, forward strand.
TATACCGCACGTCACGTTGTTATCACTGGTGGTGAGCCTTGTCTTTATGATCTTATTCCTCTGACCGAAGAGTTAGAAAGCCTTGGCTACCAATGCCAGATAGAAACTAGTGGAACGTATCATGTTAAATGTTCTGTTGCTACTTGGGTGACGGTTTCACCAAAAGTTAATATGCGTGGTGGTTATCAGGTATTGCAGCAAGCTTTACAAAGGGCTAATGAAATAAAATATCCGGTTGCGAGGGAAAGAGATATTGAAGCATTGGATGAGTTATTGGCGACATTAGATGGCAACTCATCACGCATTATTGCACTGCAACCGATTAGCCAGAAAGAAGATGCTACCCGTTTATGTATTGAAACCTGTATTGCCCGTAATTGGCGGTTGTCTATGCAAACACATAAATATTTGAATATTGCCTGAGAAAAGCTTACTGCACTGGAGGTTTCCTAGTGCAGTAAGTTGTTTTATTTGCCGCGGAAAATACATCCCGCATTACAGGTTTCTTTCACCATAACGGCACTGAGTTGTGGAACTATTGGTTTAACTTTATGCCAAATCCAGGTTGCCAATACTTCGCTGGTTGGATTTTCCAGTCCAGGGATATCGTTCAGGTAATGGTGATCTAGCTGCTCCAAAATAGGCTTGAATAGGGCTTTTAAATCGGCAAAGTCCATAATCCAGCCACTATGAGGATTGACCTCCCCGGTCATTTCCAGTCGTACTATAAATGAGTGTCCATGCAGACGACCGCATTTATGGCCTTCTGGGACATGTGGCAGACGGTGGGCGGCTTCAAACTGAAAATCTTTAAAAATCGTTGTGCTCATAGTGGTTCTCCCTGACTTCAAAAAACCCGCTATTCTACCCTATCTTCTGAATTAAACCTGGTTTTTTCATTTTTTTGCCATTGCTCTTATTAACTGTTTTATAGATATATTAAATCTGTAAATATGGTTAGGCGTTTTGGTTATTTGATATTGCGATAGTTTCTTTAAATAGTAACAAGTCGCTGAGATAACCTTACAAACCATCCCTATTTATTTTCTCTACTAAAAATAACGGACATTAGTAATCGTAAAGGGCAGCACAGGACATGAGCATAAAACCACCTTCAATTTCACTTCTTCCGGTTTCACCTGAACAGCTAGTGCGTTTGCAATCGGCAATTGGGGATTTTTCACCAACTCAATTAGCCTGGCTGTCTGGTTATTTTTGGGGAATGGTAAATCAACAACCACAGGTTCAGGCTGTGGCTCCGGCGGTTCCGGCACAGGAGACGATTACATTAATTTCAGCTTCACAAACCGGTAATGCTCGTCGTTTAGCTGAGCAGCTCCGTGAGGATTTGTTGGCACAGAAACTCAATGTCAATCTATTCAACGCTGGTGATTATAAATTCAAACAAATTGCTCAAGAAAAGATACTGATAATTATTGCTTCTACTCAAGGTGAAGGAGAACCTGCTGAGGAAGCAGTTGCATTGTATAAATATCTCTATTCTAAAAAGGCACCAAAATTGAATGGTACGGTATTTGCGGTTTTTGGTCTGGGTGATACCTCTTATGAGCGTTTCTGCCAGGCTGGAAAAGATTTCGATAATCGTCTGAATGAATTAGGTGCTCAACGGCTTCTGGAACGTGTGGATGCTGATGTGGAATATCAACAAGTTGCGGCTCAGTGGCGTAAACAATTAACTGGGATCTTGAAACAGCGTATTCCGGCTGCGACAGGAACTGTGACTACTTCTGCACAGAACAGATCGGTAAATGAAATTTTTTCAACTTCTTATACTAAACAGGCACCATTAACTGCGGCTTTAGCTACTCGTCAGAAAATAACGGGTCGTGGTTCTGATAAAGATGTTCGCCATATTGAAATTGATCTGGGTGATTCAGGTTTGCGTTATCAGCCAGGTGATGCTTTGGGTGTTTGGTTTGAAAATGATCCGGAGCTGGTGGATGAAGTGTTGAATTTGCTCTGGTTGCAGGGAACAGAACAAGTTGAGGTTAATGGTCAGAAATTGTCATTAAGAGAAGCGCTGATCAGACACGTTGAGCTAACCCAAAATACCAGTGTGATTGTGGAAAAATACGCCGTTCTCGCGAAAGATGAAAAATTATTTTCTTTGATTGCTGATAAACAAGCATTACAGCAATACGCTCACAACAAACCGATTGCCGATATGATAAGAGAAGCGGCTTCTCAACCAGAGGCACAGCAATTTATTGATTTACTACGGCCTTTGACACCAAGACTCTATTCAATTTCTTCTTCTCAGGCAGAAGTGGAGAATGAAGTTCATCTTACAGTTGGCATGGTTCGTTATGAAATTAACGGCCGGGTCCGCACCGGCGGCGCATCCGGCTATCTAGCGGATCGCTTACAGGAAAATGGCGATATTCGTATTTTTATTGAGCATAACGATAATTTTCGTTTGCCTGCTGATCCACGCACGCCTGTCATCATGATTGGGCCGGGAACCGGAATTGCGCCATTTCGGGCGTTTATGCAGCAAAGAGAGGCCGATGGCGCGGAAGGGAAAAATTGGCTGTTCTTTGGTAATCCACATTTTACGGAGGATTTTCTCTATCAAGTGGAGTGGCAGCGTTATGTCAAAGATGGCTTGTTGACCCGCATTGATCTGGCATGGTCCCGTGATCAGCGGCATAAAGTTTATGTTCAGGACAAGCTGCGTGAGCAAGGTGAAGAAGTGTGGTGTTGGATAGAGGAAGGGGCACATCTGTACGTGTGTGGTGATGCAAACCGCATGGCGAAAGATGTGGAACATGCGTTGTTGGATATTATTGCTGAGCATGGTGGCATGGATACCGAACAGGCAGATGAATTTTTAAGTGAACTGCGTCTTGAGCGCCGTTATCAGAGGGATGTGTACTAATGAACGATAAACAACATGGTCCTTTGATTGTCGAAGGTAAACTGGCTGACAGTGAGCGTATGAAGCAGGAGAGTAATTTCCTGCGAGGTACGATCAGCGAAGATTTAACTAATGGCTTGACGGGAGGTTTTGAAGGGGACAATTTCCTGTTGATTCGTTTTCATGGCATGTATCAGCAGGATGATCGTGATATCCGTGCTGAACGCACAGAGCAAAAACTGGAGCCACGTCATGCAATGATGTTGCGCTGTCGTTTGCCGGGTGGCGTGATTACGCCACAACAATGGTTGGGCATTGATAAGTTTGCTGAAGAGAATACCCTTTATGGCAGTATCCGGTTGACTAACCGCCAGACATTTCAATTTCATGGCATTCTAAAAGGGAATGTAAAACTTGCGCATCAATTGCTGAATCAAGTTGGACTGGATTCGCTCGCGACGGCGAATGACGTTAACCGCAATGTGCTTTGTACCTCGAATCCTATTCAATCAGAGCTACATCAGCAAGCTTACGAATGGGCGAAGAAAATCTCAGAACATTTACTGCCACGTACCCGTGCTTATGCTGAACTCTGGTTGGATAAAGAAAAAGTCGCAACGACCGATGAAGAGCCGATTCTTGGACCGACTTATTTGCCGCGTAAATTCAAAACCACGGTAGTTATTCCTCCACAGAATGATGTTGATCTGCATGCCAACGATCTGAATTTTATTGCCATTGCAGAAGGTAGCAAGCTGGTTGGTTTTAACGTGTTGGTGGGGGGGGGGTTAGCGATGACTCACGGTGATAAAAATACCTATCCAAGTATGGCGAGTGAGTTTGGTTATATCCCGCTGGTACATACGCTGGCAATTGCGGAAGCTGTGGTGACAACTCAGCGTGATTGGGGTAACCGGACTGAGCGTAAAAATGCCAAAACCAAATATACGTTGGAGCGGGTTGGAGTTGATACTTTTAAAGAAGAGGTAGAGAGACGCGCTGGCGTGAAATTTGAGGCAATCCGACCTTATGAATTTACTGGTCGAGGTGATCAAATTGGCTGGCTGAAAGGCATCGATGATAAATGGCATTTGACGCTGTTTATCGAGAATGGTCGCCTTTTGGACTACCCCGGCAAGCCGCTGAAAAGCGGTGTTGCTGAAATTGCAAAAATACATAAAGGGGATTTTCGCCTGACGGCCAACCAGAACTTAATCATTGCTGGTATTCCTGAAAGTGAGAAACAACGCATTGAAACCATCGCCCGTCAGCATGGATTGATTGACGATAAAACCACAGTTCAGCGTGAAAATTCAATGGCTTGTGTCTCTTTCCCAACGTGCCCATTGGCAATGGCTGAGGCTGAACGTTTTTTACCGGAGTTTGTCACTCATGTTGAACAATTGATGAATAAACACGGTATTGGTGATGAACATATTGTTTTGCGGGTGACGGGTTGTCCGAATGGTTGTGGTAGAGCGATGTTGGCGGAGGTAGGGCTAGTCGGCAAAGCGCTTGATCGTTATAACCTTCATCTTGGTGGTAATCGGATTGGTACCCGTATTCCACGCATGTATAAAGAAAATATCAGCTCACAAGAGATCTTATCCATCATGGATGAACTTATTGGGCGTTGGGCGATAGGTCGGCAGCCAAATGAAGGTTTTGGTGATTTCCTGATCCGCACGGATATTATCAAACCGGTACTGGATTCAGCCCGCGATTTTTACGATTGGCAGGAGGCGGTATGAGCCAATTCAGCTTGTCTCAATTTGTTAGTATGACTGCTGAACAGCAAGAGCAATCATTGGCTGAGATTAATCTTCGGCTTGAAATGATGGATGCTCACCAGAGGGTAAACTGGGTATTGGAAAATTTGCCAGGGGAGTTTGTTCTTTCCTCCAGTTTTGGTATTCAAGCGGCGGTATGTCTTCATTTAGTGACACAAGAATATCCTGATATTCCGGTCATTCTTACTGATACGGGTTATCTATTCCCTGAAACTTATCAATTCATAGATAAACTCACAACGCAGTTGAAACTGAATTTGCAAGTATTCAGTGCTGAGTATTCTCCGGCTTGGCAAGAGGCTCGTTATGGGAAATTGTGGGAACAAGGCGTAGAGGGAATAGAGCGTTACAATCAGATTAATAAGGTTGAACCAATGAATCGAGCTTTGAAAAATCTGAGAGCACAAAGTTGGTTTGCTGGTTTACGCCGTCAGCAATCTGAAAGTCGATCAAAATTACCGGTTCTGGCTGTACAGCGGGGAGTATTTAAGATTTTGCCGATTATCGACTGGGATAACCGGCGTGTGCATCAATATCTGACAAAGCATGGCTTGGAATATCATCCATTATGGGAACAAGGTTATCTCTCTGTTGGTGACATCCATACAACCCAAAAATGGGAACCGGGCATGAGTGAAGAACAAACCCGTTTTTTTGGCTTGAAGCGAGAATGTGGGTTACATGAGAATTAAAAATCCGGTATTTACTGAATGGGATTGATAATAAAGCCCTCGCTTTGCTTTGGGGCGAGGGTGATGATTAATATAATATAGTCTGAAAAACAATTTAGTCTTTTTTGCAGTGGATTTTTATGTATGTTTTATTCGTTCATTTAAAGTTTCAATGATGAACGCGATCACCGAAATCTGATGCTCGGCTGCTGCACAATGTAATCGCTCCCCAAATGATTCGGGGTAGCGCGGAGTATAGCCCTGTTCTAGAGAGGTTGGCTATATTCCATTACAGAACAATTAATTCCTTTTTGTCATTTTATAACTTTACCGCCGACTCATATATTCATTCGAAACAGTTTCAGTACTTATAAATATTTCACTGGATATCAAGGGCAATCGTGGATTACTTACCGATATTTGTTGAGCTAAAAGGGCGGCTTGTATTGCTTGTCGGTGGTGGAGAAGTGGCCGCACGTAAGGCGACTCTACTACTACGGGCAGGTGCATTATTACAAGTTGTAGCGCCTGAATTGTGCTCTGAATTACAACAGCGTTATCAAGCTGGTGAGTTGGAATGGTATAAGGAAGAATTCCAGCCTGAATATCTTGATGGCATCTTTTTGGTCATTGCTGCGACTGATGATTATATTCTGAATCATCGGGTTTTTGCTGAGGCGAATAGGCGCAGTGTTTTGGTCAATGTGGTTGATGATCAAGCTCATTGCTCATTTATTTTTCCATCAATTATTGACCGCTCTCCGGTTTTGGTGGCGATTTCATCGGCGGGAAAAGCGCCAGTATTGGCGCGTTTAATCCGCGAGAAATTGGAAGCGTTACTGCCTTCCAGCCTTGGCATGATGGCAAACATCGCCGGGAATTGGCGTGATCGAGTAAAACAGCGATTAACTTCCATGCGCCAGCGTCGTTCTTTTTGGGAACAGGCTTTCAATGGTCGTTTCGCTATGTTGGTTGCAAACGGTCAGATCCAACAGGCGGAAAAACAGCTTGAGCAACAACTAGAACAGTCTGATTCGCAGGGAGAACTGGCTTTGGTTGGGGCTGGTCCTGGTGATCCGGGATTGCTGACGTTAAAGGGGTTACAGGTTATTCAGCAGGCAGATGTAGTGCTTTATGATCATTTGGTGAGCAGTGATGTACTGGATCTGGTTCGCCGTGATGCAGATAAAATTTGCGTTGGCAAAAGAGCGGGTAATCACTCTGTTTCTCAAGAGGAAACTAACCGATTGATTGTGAAATTTGCCGGACAGGGGAAAAAAGTGGTTCGTCTTAAAGGCGGTGATCCCTTTATTTTTGGCCGTGGCGGTGAAGAACTACAAGTTGCAGCATCGGCAGGTATCCCTTTTCAGGTTGTACCGGGCATTACCGCCGCCATCGGGGCGGCGGCTTATGCAGGAATTCCGCTAACTCATCGGGAACATTCACAGAGTATCACTTTTATTACTGGTCATTGTCGAGAAAAGGGTAATGAGTTGGATTGGCCAGCTTTAGCCAGAGGCAATCAGACTCTGGTGATTTATATGGGGACGGTAAAGGCAGCCTTGATAAGTCATCAATTAATTTTACATGGGCGAGCGAAAGAGACACCAGTAGCCGTCATTGGTGGTGGTACTCGTCTAGAGCAGCAAGTGTTAACCGGCACTTTGCTTGAACTGGAACAGTTAGCACAGAGGGCACCGTCGCCGGCCTTACTGGTGGTGGGAGAGGTGGCTCAACTCCACCATCAGATAGCTTGGTTTGGGCAGCAGTCTATTGCCAAGATAAGCCGTCCGGCAGTAGTCGATTTTGCATAAGGAGTTGTAATGGATGAGAAAAGATTGACACACTTGCAGCAACTTGAAGCTGAAAGTATTCATATTATACGGGAAGTGGCCGCCGAGTTTGAAAACCCAGTGATGCTTTACTCTATCGGTAAAGATTCTTCGGTCATGCTTCATCTTGCACGCAAGGCGTTCTATCCGGGAACATTGCCGTTTCCTTTTCTGCACGTGGATACGGGCTGGAAATTTCGTGAAATGTATGAGTTTCGTGATCGTACTGCTAAGAATTACGGCTTTGAACTATTGGTGTATCGCAACCCGCAAGGGGAAGCAATGGGAATCAATCCATTTGTGCATGGTAGTGCCAAACATACTGACATCATGAAAACCGAAGGGTTAAAGCAGGCGCTGGATAAATATGGTTTTGATGCCGCTTTCGGCGGTGCTCGTCGTGATGAAGAGAAATCACGTGCCAAAGAGAGGATCTATTCCTTCCGTGATCGTTCACATCGTTGGGACCCTAAAAACCAGCGTCCTGAATTGTGGCGTAATTACAACGGCCAGATCAACAAAGGTGAAAGTATTCGCGTATTCCCATTGTCTAACTGGACTGAACTGGATGTTTGGCAATACATCTATTTGGAGCAAATTGATATTGTTCCTCTTTATTTTGCCAAATTACGCCCGGTATTGGAGCGTGAGGGTACGCTGATTATGGTTGATGACAATCGGATCGATCTGAAACCTGGTGAGGTTATCAGCCAGCGCAAAGTTCGTTTCCGTACTCTTGGTTGTTGGCCGCTGACGGGAGCAGTGAAATCTGATGCTGAAACATTGCCGGAAATTATTGAAGAGATGCTGATATCGACGACAAGTGAACGGCAAGGGCGGCTGATTGATAGTGATCAATCTGCTTCTATGGAACTGAAAAAACGTCAAGGTTATTTCTAAGGAGAACAACCATGTCAGCACTTGCACAGAATGAAACTATTGCTCATCAAATTAAACAACAGGGCGGCGTAGAAGCTTATCTGCACGCTCAACAAGAGAAAGGATTACTGCGTTTCCTGACATGTGGCAGCGTGGATGATGGCAAAAGTACTCTGATTGGACGCTTGTTACATGATACCCGTCAGATCTACGAAGATCAGCTTTCAGTATTGCAGAATGACAGTAAACGTATCGGTACTCAGGGTGAAAAATTAGATCTGGCTTTATTGGTGGATGGTCTTGCCGCAGAGCGCGAACAGGGTATCACCATTGATGTGGCTTATCGTTATTTTTCAACAGAAAAACGCAAATTTATCATTGCTGATACACCGGGACATGAGCAGTACACCCGTAATATGGCAACGGGTGCATCGACCTGTGATCTCTCTATTCTGTTGATTGATGCGCGTAAAGGTGTTCAGGAGCAGACCCGTCGTCACAGTTTTATCAGTACATTGCTAGGTATTCGCCATTTGGTGGTAGCGGTGAATAAAATGGATTTGATGGAATATCGTCAGGAAGTTTTTGATCAGATCAAACAGAATTATATGAATTTCGCTGCCCAATTGCCGATAGATTTGGACGTTCATTTTGTCCCAATCTCTGCACTTGATGGCGATAATATTGTCACTAGAAGTCGTAATATGGATTGGTATGAAGGACCAACGTTGTTGGATATCCTTGAAGCAGTTGATGTAAAAAAGGAAGCCTCGAAGCAGTTACTGCGCTTCCCGGTACAGTATGTTAGCCGGCCTGATCTCGATTTTCGTGGTTACAGTGGCACACTTTCGTCTGGGATTTTACGTAAAGGGCAGAAAGTTAAAATCATGCCATCCGGTATCTGCTCTCAGGTGGAGCGGATAGTGACTTTTAATGGTGATTTGAATTTTGCTGTTCCGGGTGAAACCATTACGGTGGTGCTGAAAGACGAAATTGATATCAGCCGAGGTGATCTCCTGATTTCTGCCGATGATGAGATGATGGTTACCCGGCATGCGCTGGTGGATGTGGTATGGATGTCTGAACAGCCTTTGGTGCAGGGGCAGAACCTTGATATCAAAGTGGCGGGTAAAAAGAGTCGTGGGAAAGTTGAGAACATTCAATATCAAGTGGATATTACTCACCTGACACAGCGGGTGACTGTTGATTTACCATTAAATGCCATTGGATCGGTGGAATTTTCTTTTGAAGAACCATTAATGCTCGATAGCTATCAGCAAAATAGCGACACTGGCGGCATTATTTTGATTGATCGACTGACTAATGTCACTGTTGGTGCGGGGTTGGTACGTGAAATTCAGACAGATGTTTATGAAGGGCCAAAAGAATTCAGCGAATTTGAACTGGAATTGAATCGGTTGATTCGTCGTCATTTCCCTCATTGGGGAGCCAGAGATTTACTGGGAGGTAAATAAAGTGGCAGACATTGAAAATTTGCCATCAGAAAATATTGTCTGGCATCCACATCAACTGACCAGAGCGCAGCGGGAGATTGAAAATGGGCATCCTGCATTGGTTATTTGGTTCACTGGTTTATCGGGTTCAGGGAAATCCACTGTGGCCGGGGCTTTAGAGCAGGCCCTGTTTCAACGGGGAATAAAAACGTATTTGCTTGATGGTGATAACTTGCGTCATGGCCTTTGTAGTGATTTGGGTTTCTCTGAACAGGATAGGCAGGAAAATATCCGCCGTGTGGGTGAAGTTGCCAGTTTAATGGTCGATGCGGGTTTAGTCGTGCTGACGGCTTTTATCTCCCCTCATAAAGCAGAGCGGAAAAAGGTTCGTGAACTGTTGGAACCGGGGAAATTTATTGAAGTTTTTGTCGATACACCACTGGAAATTTGTGAATCCCGTGATCCGAAAGGATTGTACAAAAAAGCCCGTGCCGGTGAAATTCGTCATTTCACGGGGATTGATTCAGTCTATGAGGTTCCCGATAACCCGGAAATTTATCTTCCAGGCCAGCAATCCGTTGAAATCTCCGTGGCCCAGTTGCTGGTGGAATTGGAAAAGAGCGGCATTATACGCTCAATGATTCATCACGGATAACGTCAACAAAAAGCACATTATTGCGTTTTCAGTGATGTGCTTGTGTAAAATAGCTGCATTCAACTATTTTTCTCATACCCTGTTTTGTGATAGTGGCGTCATTCTTTGAGTTATGGGATGATTGACAGATATTTTAGGGGGCGGAAATGGGTAAACTGACGCTACTATTGCTGGTTTTACTTGGATGGCTACAGTATTCACTGTGGCTTGGTAAAAACGGCATTCATGATTATGTGCGGGTTAAGAATGATGTTGCGATGCAAGAGCGTAATAACAGCAAACTTAAAGCGCGTAACGATCAGTTATCGGCGGAAATTGATGATCTTACGGGTGGACAAGAAGCTATCGAAGAGCGATCCCGTAGTGAATTGGGTATGATCAAACCGGGTGAAACTTTCTATCGTTTAATCGTTGATAAATCTAAAGAAAACACTTCGCGTCCCTCGACTCCAAATAATACTCAATAATTAAAATGAACAATCTATTACTTCGTTCCTGTGCTGATATTATTGCTTTGGTACCAGCAGCGGGTATTGGTAGCCGAATGAATTCGGATTGCCCAAAGCAATACCTGTCTATTGCTGGAAAGACTATTATTGAGCACACCTTGGCTGCATTACTTGCTCATCCCCGTATTCAGCATGTTGTGATTGTTTTAAATCCCGCGGACACACAGTTTCAATCCCTTGAGGTTGCATCAGATTCGCGCATTACTACGGTAACTGGTGGTGAACAGCGAGCAGATTCTGTGCTGGCTGGTTTAAATCATCTGGTTCATTTGACTGGCAATGATCATTGCTGGGTTTTAGTGCATGATGCGGCCCGCCCTTGTTTACACCATGACGATCTTGACCGTTTGTTACAATTAGCAGAAGCCGATGAACAGGGAAATATGGCATGCGGTGGTATTCTGGCATCGCCGGTCCGCGATACGATGAAACGCGGACGGGTTGGTCAGATTATTGACCATACAGTAGAACGGCAAGGTCTCTGGCATGCACTGACACCGCAGTTTTTTCCGTTGATGTTACTAAGGGATTGTTTATCAAAAGCACTTTCTCAACACGCTAATATTACAGATGAAGCTTCCGCACTGGAATATTGTGGTTATCAACCGGTGTTGGTTAACGGGCGTTCGGACAATATAAAAGTCACGCGTCCTGAGGATTTGGCATTGGCAGAATTTTATCTGTCTAGAAAATAAAGGAACAGACATCATGAGGATCGGACACGGTTTCGATGTACATAAATTTGGTGGTGAAGGACCGATTATTATCGGTGGTGTTCGTATTCCTTATGAACAAGGGTTGTTAGCGCATTCCGATGGTGATGTTGCTCTCCATGCAGCAACGGATGCTTTGTTAGGTGCTGCGGCATTGGGCGATATCGGGAAATTATTCCCAGACACTGATCCGGCGTTTAAAGGGGTGGATAGCCGTAAATTATTGCGCGAAGCCTATTCACGTATCAGAGAAAAGGGGTATCGGATTGGCAATCTGGATATTACGATTATCGCTCAAGCACCCAAAATGTTGCCGCATATTCCACAAATGAGAGTCAATCTGGCAGAAGATCTGCAATGTCACATTGATGATATTAATGTTAAAGCCACAACCACCGAAAAATTGGGATTTGTTGGGCGTAAAGAAGGTATTGCTTGCGAAGCGGTTGCTTTGCTGGTTAAGGAATAATTGATGGTATTGGCTGAATTAAATTGGCTGTATGGGCAATCGGAAGCGACGGGGATATTAAAGGCTTCGCCGGAAGATTTTATTGTCTGTGAAGATTTGGGATTTTCTCCTGATGGAGAAGGTGAGCACTTAATGGTGCATATTCGTAAAACGGGTTGTAATACTCAATTTGTTGCAGATAACCTCGCTCGTTTCGCTGGTATACCGTCTAGATCGGTCAGTTATGCTGGTTTAAAAGACCGTAATGCAGTGACAGAACAGTGGTTTTGTTTGCACTTACCGGGCAAACAAGATCCTGATTTTGCCTCGTTTCAGCTTGAGGGATGTGAAGTTCTGACGACAGCTCGTCAGAAACGTAAATTGCGCATTGGCGCATTGAAAGGAAACTCATTTACACTTATTTTGCGGGAAATCAGTCATCACCAAGTGGTTGAAAACAGACTACAGTTGATTCAGCAAAGTGGTGTGCCTAACTATTTTGGTGAACAGCGTTTTGGTCGGGATGGACAGAATCTGATTCAAGCGCAGCGTTGGGCAAATAATGAAATCCGAGTAAAAGAGAGAAATAAACGCAGTTTTTATCTGTCAGCTAGTCGTAGTGCTATGTTTAATGCGGTAGCCAGTGCGCGGGTTGCTCTGAAACAGCAACAACAGGTAATGAAGGGTGACGCCCTACAATTAACAGGGCGTGGTAGTTGGTTTGTTGCTGACGAAGCTGAATTGCCTTTATTGCAACAGCGGGTGATTGATGGAGAATTACAAATAACAGCACCGCTGCCTGGTGACAGTGAATTGGGAACACAGCACCAAGCTGTGGATTTTGAACGGCAATATTTGCAGCCTTATGAATCGTTGTGGGAACTTATCAAGCGTGAAAGGGTGGAAGGTTCTCGTAGGGCGATTCTGGTGCAGCCTCAGAATCTGAATTGGCAATGGCAAGATAATGACACGGTAAAAATCAGTTTCTGGTTGCCTGCTGGCAGTTTTGCTACCAGTGTGGTCAGGGAAATAATCAATCAGGATCAAAATAATGTTACGAATATTGTTGAGTAATGATGATGGTGTGACCGCTCCAGGGATTCAGGCTTTGGCGGCTGCATTGCGTGAAAGTTATCATGTGCAGGTTGTTGCTCCTGATCGTAATCGGAGTGGTGCATCTAATGCATTGACCCTTGATCGTTCATTAAGTGTTAATACGCTGGAGAATGGTGATATTTCGGTATTGGGCGGCACACCAACAGATTGTGTTTATCTCGGTGTTAATCGGCTGGTTCTTCCGCGCCCTGAAATTGTTGTTTCTGGTATTAATCGTGGCCCTAACCTTGGGGATGATGTGATTTATTCCGGTACGGTTGCGGCTGCGATGGAAGGTCGTCATCTGGGGTTGCCGGCATTGGCTATTTCACTTGATGGCGAATTGCATTATGAAACAGCGGCAGAAATCACATGTCGTTTACTACAGATGCTACAAACAACGCCTTTGAGAGCAGGTAATATTTTAAATGTGAATGTTCCTGATCTGCCACTTGAGCACATTAAAGGTTTTCGGGTGACACGTTGTGGTAGCCGTCATGCCGCGGAAGAAGTTTATTCTATGCAAGATCCGAAAGGTAACATGCTTTATTGGTTGGGGCCACCGGGAGATAAATATGATGCTGGTCCTGAAACAGATTTTGCGGCGGTGGAACAGGGATATGTATCTATTACGCCATTACAGGTAGATCTGACTTCGTATAAAGCGCAGGCGTTAGTAAGAGATTGGTTAGCTAAAGCTGAGGTTGATGGAGAATGCTGAGTCGGGCAATGAAAAATTTGCTGACACAATTACGCCAGCAGGGAATAGATGATGAACGTTTACTGGCCGCCATTTCTGCCGTGCCTAGAGAACGTTTTGTCGATGAAGCACTGGCACATAAAGCGTATGAAAATACGGCCTTGCCTATTGGTTATGGGCAAACGATTTCTCAGCCTTATATTGTTGCCCGTATGACTGAGCTGCTTCAGTTAACACCGGATGCTAAGGTTTTGGAAATTGGTACTGGCTCTGGTTATCAGACAGCAATATTAGCGCATTTGGTCAAACATGTTTTCTCGGTAGAACGGATCAAGGGCTTACAGTGGCAGGCTAAACGGAGATTGAAACAGCTTGATTTGCATAATGTTTCAACCCGTCATGGGGATGGTTGGCAAGGATGGCCGTCGCGTGGGTTATTTGATGCTATTATTGTGACCGCTGCGCCTCCGTATATCCCACAAGAATTGATGCTTCAGCTTGCTGATGGTGGTGTGATGGTTTTGCCCGTTGGCGAGCATACACAAATTCTTAAATCCATGAAACGTCATGGCAATGGTTTTCATAGTGAAGTGATCGAAGCTGTGCGTTTTGTGCCCCTTGTGCAAGGGGAACTGGCTTAAATTCATAGTCTATTGCAACTATTTTTCAATTAATGGTTATATTTGCTTTAATAAGCGAAATTATTTTCGTTTCGAGATTTTTGTGGTTATGTATAACCTTTAAGAATTATTAATTTTTTACGCTTATCTTTGCCGTTATGGGGGAAGGAAATATGAATTCGGGAAGCCCAATGAAAAAAATACAGCGGATTGTAACGTGTTTATTGATGGGAGTCTGGTTAGTAGGCTGTACAAATACACCAACTCGTCCTGCACCTATCACTAGTATTGATCAAAAACAAAGCAGCGGGAGTCGTTATCCGGTAATATCTCCCGGCCATGCTGCTGTATCTACGCCAATGCCATCTTCACCTTCGTCGATGAGTGAGTCTGATAGCAATTTGCAGGGGAAAATCGTTTATAACCGTGATTATGACAGTATTCCTAAAGGTAGCTATAACGGCAGTACTTATACAGTCAAGCATGGTGATACTCTGTTTTATATTGCCTGGATCACAGGTAGTGATTTTCGTGATCTTGCAGGCAAAAATAATATTTCAGAGCCTTACAGTTTGACGGTGGGGCAGACTTTGAGGACCGGTAGTAGCGGGATGTTAACCACTTATAACCATAATCAAATTCAAACAACCCTGGTTGATTCTCAATCAACTAATGCGTATCCTGCAAATTCCGGGAAGCAAAAGAGTGTAAAAATGTTGCCACGGGCAACTACATCAACAGTAAACGATACGTATTTAGAATCACCGACGACAACCGCAAGCAGTGGAAACAGCGCTGTCAGCAGTTGGATGTGGCCGGCTGAAGGTAAAGTGATTGAGAGTTTCTCTGATACCCAAGGGGGTAACAAAGGGATTGATATTGCAGGTAGCAGGGGCCAGTCAGTATTTGCAACAGCAGGTGGTCGAGTTGTCTACGCCGGAAATGCCTTACGTGGATATGGAAATCTGATAATTATAAAACATAACGATGACTACCTGAGTGCCTATGCTCATAACGATACAATGCTGGTTCGTGAGCAACAGGATATCAAGGCTGGGCAAAAAATTGCCGCTATGGGTAGCACGGGTACCAGCTCTGTAAGATTACACTTTGAAATTCGTTACAAGGGAAAATCCGTAAACCCGCTGCGTTATCTTCCGCAGCGATAAACTGGGCAGAGTGCTGAATTCTGCCTGCATTATCATGGGTAGGGGCAGCTTATGAGCCAAAATACGCTGAAAGTTAACGAGTTGTATGATGATGCGGATTTAGATGAAAGTGGTATTGAAGCTGACGACTTCGATGAGAAATTATTGAAGAACAATGGGGATGATCTAACTGATTTTGAGAATGATTTAGATGTATTGCAGGGCATGAGCCAGCGGGTTCTTGATGCAACACAGCTTTATCTCGGCGAGATTGGTTTTTCTCCTTTGCTGACGGCGGAAGAAGAGGTTTTTTTCGCAAGGCGGGCATTACGTGGTGATGTTCTTGCCCGCCAGAGAATGATCGAAAGTAACTTGCGATTGGTTGTCAAAATTTCCCGCCGTTACAGTAACAGAGGCTTAGCTCTTCTTGATTTAATTGAAGAAGGTAATCTTGGCCTTATCCGTGCTGTTGAAAAATTTGACCCGGAGCGCGGGTTCAGGTTTTCTACCTATGCAACATGGTGGATTCGGCAAACCATTGAACGGGCGATTATGAATCAAACCCGTACTATTCGGTTGCCAATCCATATTGTTAAAGAGCTCAACGTCTACTTGCGTACAGCGAGAGAACTTGCCCATAAATTGGATCATGAACCTAGCCCGGAAGAGATAGCAGAGCAGCTGGATAAACCGGTTGATGACGTAAGCCGTATGTTGCGATTGAATGAACGTATCATTTCGGTTGATACCCCTATTAGCAGTGATTCTGATAAAGCGCTATTGGATGTTTTATCGGATGAGAATGAAAGTGGGCCGGAGGGAACAACACAGGAAGACGATATGAAAAAGAGTATCGTCAAGTGGTTGTTTGAGTTGAATTCGAAGCAACGTGAAGTATTAGCGCGTCGTTTTGGTCTTTTGGGATATGAGGCTGAAACGTTGGAAGATGTGGGCAAAGAGATCGGTTTGACAAGGGAAAGAGTGCGTCAGATCCAAGTCGAAGGTTTGCGACGTCTGAAAGATATTATGCAAACTCAAGGTTTGAATATTGAAGCGTTATTCCGTACTTAATTGTTGAATAGTTTGGCTACTTGGGTTCTGAAGAACAGTTGCTCGTATTTTTGCATTGTTGATGCTTGGTATTATCAAGTTCTTCAGTACCCGGTAGGATTCCCTAATTTTGTCTTAGATGATGATAGTAAATTTCAATCAAAGATTTCTGATATTTAAATTGCAGTGATGTGATTAACGCCCTTTTTTAACTTCTTTCCTGATTCCCTTTTTCGGGAAGTTGTGTGGTGGTGATGTCTATATATTGTGAACGATGAGGATTACCACTAATGGTTATGATGTATAACCCCCCGCATCTCGGAATATTAGTTAAAGAGGCTATGGAGGCTCTGAATTTGAGCGCCAGAGGCTTGGCTAAGGCGCTGGGTGTAGCGCCATCAACTGTGCAACGCTTGGTTGTTGGCAAGTCTGATGTTTCACCAGAAATGGCACTGAAATTGTCTGTTGTTATTGGCAGTTCACCTCAAGTTTGGATGGGGATGCAGGTAGACTATGAGTTATGGCAGGCAAAACAGCATATCGATGTGTCTCACCTTCATCGATTGCACATAGCTTGACCAGTTACCAGCCAACTTGAGGTTGTCCTTCCTGAACCTAAACGACGCGTCAATAAATTTAATCGAAAATAATTGATAATTGTGTCACAAATCACTATTTTGATTACTATGCAAACTTAATGGTTTTAAAAAAGCTATTATTTTTAATAAAATTGGCTGTATAATTAAAGAAAATTTTTCAACAAAGGATGTGGAATGATATTTCTGTTATCACGACTCATTGATACCATTGTTTTTTTTCTGTTATTTGTAATAGTTAGTTATTTTTTTATTTTAGATAAAAACGTCAAAAAAACATTAATATCATCGGTGGCAAGTGTTATTATTTTTATTTTAGTTGACATTTTTTCCCCACTGCTACTTTACTGTTTCTTAAATCTATCTGAGTTCCTATATTATGTCGTGCATTGAATGCACGACAGTAAATATCCGCTATTGTTTATCAATTAATGGCTTGATTTTATTATCATATACATTTTTATCGATATTGAAATTTACAGGCTCTTTCCATGCTCCAGTTATATCAAATGGGGTTCCATTGGGATTAAGATCCCTTTTAACCAAATTGAACGTATCATATGGATCTGTAAATTTATCATAAAGCTTGTAATGTATTACCCCAGATAAATTATATTTATTTCCTCTAGTTTCTACTTTAACATCAGTTAATTTTCCACTGACCTTAGCGCCACCGATAGCCCATAATGGGTCATTAAAATGTCTGGATTCAGTGCCAAAATTGTACGCATTATTAAAATGAGTTCGATCACCGTTTTGAATTTGTGAGATAAAACGCGATTGAATACTGGTACCATCCGTTCTTTTAAAAGCACCTGGTGTTTTTATCAAATTGCTAATTTTGTTTTGTACACCTATTTTAGAAAGAGTTATTTCCTGACCTGAATCTCTTCTATAATGATTAAATAGACCAATTGAACTCATGCTTTTGTCGTTTTCTATTGTCTCATGATTGAAATTACTATAATAATGAGAAAAACGTTGCACGCTTATTTTTTTTATCTTAAGCATATCATCTTTAAAATAGGCTTCCACAATTTCGTTCATACTGTCTCTCATATGCTTCATTTTATTGTGGATAGGGCATTCCTTGTCTCCGCATGCCGGACAAAGATTTTTTTCTAACACTTTCATAAAGTCAACATCTTTTTTTGGCATATTATTTCCTTAATAAATGTAAATCTATGTTACTGGGTATATATACCGAATGAACTTCAAGATGCTTGAGTCGTCAGATATAAAAACATTTAAATTCAACAACATAATCGTTTTTCAAACATGCACTTTGAAGTATCTTGAGTATATAGCATTATTTAATAAATCAAGTTATATCAAAACTTATATGTTTATTATGTTTATTATGTTTATTATGTTTATTATGTTTAAATATGTAACTTTATCGATATGAAATTATTTTACATTTCATATAGGAATATTAAAATGTCATATATACCCAATGGATTTCAAGATGGATCGCGACGGCAAGGGAGTGAATCCCCGGGAGCATAGGTAACTATGTGACCGGGGTGAGCGAGTGCAGCCAACAAAGAGGCAACTTGAAAGATGACGGGTATATAATTATTAGTATAATTGAATAGAATAAATTAATAAAAAACTCACCATTTAAGTTTGGTTATTTTTATGGCGCACAATAGCGCATCCGTAGTCAATCAAATTGATTTAATGGGAAAAAGGGATCAGACAATTTTTCAAAAGGAAAAACAAACCTCGTTATTTTGAACGAGGTTTGTTATCGATCTGAAAGGTGAGTATTAGCTCACCTTTTTTAATCAGTATCTCAGATTACAGGAATGCCACTGTGGAATTTAAAATCGCTATCTGGATTTTGAATCAATTCAGCTTCAACACGGCCAAAATAGTTTACCCGTTCGGTAATATCTTCATTAGCAATAGATTGCGCTAGTGAAAGATAGTCTTGGTAGTGACGTGCTTCAGAGCGAAGCAGAGAGATATAAAATTTACTCAGATCTTCATCTAAATGAGGGGCAAGTTTGGCGAAACGTTCACAAGAACGCGCCTCAATATAAGCGCCGATAATCAGCTTATCGACCAATGTATAAGGTTCATGGTTGATGATATGGCTGAGCATGCCTTTGGCATAACGGCTGGCAGTGATGCTTTCATAGCTGATATTGCGTGCGTCCATGATTTCTAGCACTTGATAGAAGTGATGCAACTCTTCTTTAATCAGCAGTACCATTTTATCAATCAGATCCTGGCTATAAGGTGAATTAGCTTTGGCGGTGATCTGTTTGGTCGCTTGGTTTTGGCCTCTTAATGAATTGAGAGCGCCAATTTTCTTGTAAGCAAAATCTTCATAAGGTTTAAACCATGCCAGAAGTGTATCCTCACTTCGCTGATCTACGGCATACTTGCGGATCAAAAACATAGCGCTCTGTGCTGCTTTCAGTTCGCATAATAGATGATCCCGTAAAAGCATAGGTAAATTTTCAGGCTGTTTTGCTTTATCTACCCACAAATCCGGGGTTTCACATTGCAAAAAATGGTATATCGGTTGTAAGAGGCTTTTGTCAAACATGTTCTTACACCATATCTTTTAGCCGATAAATCCATTCCAATGCTTGACGCGGAGTCAGTGAGTCTGGATTGAGATTTTCCAATGCTTCAATCGCCGGTGATGTCTCTTCTGTTAGTAGTGCAAGTTGTGGTGTATCGACATGACTTGCTGTTGCATGGTTGGATAGCGATTCCAGCTCTTTAAGTTTCTGGCGAGCCCGTTTAATCACTTCACGTGGAACGCCAGCGAGAGAAGCAACTGCCAATCCGTAACTCTTACTGGCTGCGCCTTCTTGCACGCTGTGCATAAATGCGATGGTATCTCCATGCTCTACCGCATCCAGATGAATATTAACCACGCCTTCAAGTTTTTCCGGCAACGTGGTCAGCTCAAAATAGTGAGTAGCAAACAGAGTCATTGCTTTAATGCGGTTTGCCAGATTTTCTGCACATGCCCATGCCAGAGAAAGGCCATCGTAGGTTGATGTTCCTCTACCAATCTCATCCATCAATACCAAACTTTGTTCTGTCGCATTGTGCAAGATATTGGCGGTTTCGGTCATTTCCACCATAAAGGTTGAACGGCCGGATGCCAGATCATCGGAAGCACCTACACGGGTGAATATACGATCAACTGGGCCGATGACCGCTTTTTCAGCCGGTACAAAGCTACCGATATAGGCCAGAAGTGTAATAAGCGCCGCCTGACGCATATAGGTACTTTTACCGCCCATATTTGGGCCGGTAATAATCAACAGACGCCGCTGTGAAGATAAAGAGAGTGGGTTTGAGATAAATGGTTCACTCAGAACTTGCTCAACAACCGAATGACGACCACCAGTGATTTGGATTCCCGGTTTATCGCTCAATGTTGGGCAAACATAATTCAGGGTTTCAGCGCGTTCTGCCAGATTTGCCAATACATCAAGTTCAGCCAGTGCTTCGGCGCTGGTTTGTAATTCGGCCAAATGAGGCAGCAGTAGATCGAATAATTCTTCGTAAAGCGCTTTCTCTATTGCCAGAGATTTCCCTTTAGAGGTCAGAACCTTATCTTCATATTCTTTTAGCTCAGGGATGATATAACGCTCAGCATTTTTCAGTGTCTGGCGGCGGACGTAGTGAATTGGCACCAGATGGCTCTGCCCTCGGCTGACTTGAATATAGTAGCCATGAACACCATTAAAGCCGACTTTCAGAGTATCAAGACCCAGCTTTTCTCGTTCACGGATTTCCAGTTGTTCCAGATAGTTACTGGCACCATCAGCCAGTGTGCGCCACTCATCCAGTTCACTGTTATAACCCGGTGCGATTACGCCACCATCCCGAACTAATACCGGAGGTGTTTCTACAATCGCTTTTTCAAGCAATTCCTGTAATTCATCAAACCTGCCGATATTTTTCTGCAATTGCTTGATATAAGGGGAATCTGAGGAGTCCATAACTTGATGGATATCCGGTAATTGCTGGAATGCATGGCGCATTCTTGCCAGATCCCTTGGCCGAGCAGAGCGTAGAGCCAAGCGTGCTAGTACACGTTCGAGATCACCTATCTGTAGCAAAAATGGCTGCAACTCCAAGCCAATTTCCTGCAAGGTAGCAATAGCTTGTTGACGATTTTCTAATATCTGGCGGTCCCTGACAGGCGCATGCAACCAGCGTTTCAACATTCGGCTACCCATTGGGGTAACACACAGATCAAGAACAGAAGCGAGAGTATTATCTGTACTGCCAGACAGATTTTGTGTCAGTTCCAGATTACGACGGGTTGCGGCATCCATAATAACCGTATCTTGCTGACGTTCCATCGTAATGCCACGGATATGTGGCAGCGCCGTGCGTTGAGTATCTTTGACATATTGCAACAGGCAACCAGCGGCACGCAGAGCAAGTGCTGCTTTTTCCACACCAAAACCGACGAGATCACGGGTACCAAATTGCAAGTTCAATTGCTGTTTTGCGGTATCCAGCTCAAATTCCCATAAAGGGCGACGGCGCAGGCCATGAAAATTTTCAATCAGCACCATATGCTCAAAACTTTCAGGATAGAGTAATTCAACAGGGCGGCTACGTTGCAATTCAGCGGCTATCGTTTCCAGCTCTGCCATTTCAGATATTTGGAAGCGGCCAGATGTCACGTCTAGTGTGGCATAGCCAAATCCTTGATTATCGTGCCAAATAGCCGCCAGCAGATTATCTTGCCGTTCCTGTAATAACGCTTCATCTGTCACGGTGCCGGGGGTAACGATGCGAACAACTTTACGTTCAACTGGGCCTTTGCTGGTGGCAGGATCGCCAATTTGCTCACAGATAGCGACTGATTCACCTAATTGAACCAGCTTAGCTAGATAGTTTTCTACTGCATGATGTGGCACGCCTGCCATAGGGATAGGATTGCCGGCTGATTGACCTCGTTTGGTCAGGGAAATATCCAGCAATTTTGCAGCCTTTTTGGCATCGTCATAAAAGAGCTCATAGAAATCCCCCATTCTGTAAAACAGCAGGATATCAGGATGCTGTGCTTTAAGGCGGAGATATTGCTGCATCATGGGCGTGTGGGTGTCGAAGGTTTCTGTATTAATCATGCAGTGGTCTTAGTTAAGTTTGTGAATCAATTCTTTCGTTATGGTATCGCACCAAGCTTTAAACTTACACAAGTAAAATCTGGAAGCAATTCGCAAATTTAGCTGTAATTTTGGTCTGGTTAATTTGACTCTGTGTGGAAGATAAAGCTGCGTTGCCGAGGTGGTTTAAAGAATTTCCCAATGTTGACTGGTTTTTGCTGTCTAACCAGAAGTTGTCTCTACTTGATGAGAAATATCTGACAGAAGTTGAAATCAAAGGAAACCAGCTAAAAGCCAGCATGCCTGAATTAGCTGCTTACGAAGTTTTAGATGCTGTGCCTGTATCGTTTTCTTTTGAACATGCTGCGGAACTTTTCCAAGGTTTAGTTAACCTTAGACCGCGCAAAGTAGAAATACTCCTTCATTCCAGCCATGCGATCCAAACTAACCGTTTATATCTTTTTTTGACCGATTATTATGCCCATGTATGGGCTAAGCGTATTGATAAAACTAAAATTGATTTAGGAGCAGGGAAGCGTCAAGTCGTGTTAGGAGGAAAGTTGGATAAACGGTATCAGATTACGGTTCCGGAAAAGTATTTTAATAATGGATTATTTCATGGATAAATATTCTCCGTATTACCGACAAGTAGTGTTGTTGATGAGTGTACTGCCTGTGGTGGCAACAGAGAACTGTTTTGCGTTGAAGGGTGGGACGGCGATTAATTTGTTTGTACGTGATTTTCCCCGTTTGTCAGTTGATATTGATCTGGTTTATATACCGCTGGAAAGCAGGGAGTTAGCGTTACCTAATGTTCGAGCGGCATTAACTAGGATTGCCACTTTACTCCAACAACAAGTGGGGATTTTTGCATCACTACAAGCCAATAATTCTGATGAAATGCGCATTATTGTTACTTCTCAACATGCGCAGATAAAAATTGAAGTCTCACTGGTTGCGCGCGGTACGCTGTATTCACCTCAGGAGCGTGATGTTGTTGAGGCTGTAGAAGATGAATTTGGTTTTGCTTCTATTCAGGTTGTTTCGATTGCTGATCTCTATGGTGGTAAATTATGTGCAGCGTTAGATCGCCAGCATCCACGTGATCTCTTCGACGTCAAGATGTTGCTTGAAACGCGGGGAATAGATCGTTCTATCTTTAATGGGTTCATTACCTATTTGCTTAGTCATCCCCGCCCATTGTCTGAAGTGCTTAATCCTCGATGGAAGGATATTTCTGAGCTCTATACCCTATGGATTTCAAGATGGATCGCGACGGCAAGGGAGTGAATCCCCGGGAGCATAGATAACTATGTGACCGGGGTGAGCGAGTGCAGCCAACAAAGAGGCAACTTGAAAGATGACGGGTATATTCAACCAAAAGTATATCTTTGTCATGAACAATAATGTATGAGTTTGAACCCGTATTGAGCTTACGTGTCGAATATTAGGTTAACTTCAGCAAATTAAGTACCACTGGCCCGATGCAGCGCAGTGAATATTTCCTTTAATGCATCGGGCCAGAAGATTACGCTTATCTTGTGAGAAGTTGGTTCCTTCCAAATTATTTGATCACAGAAGCGTCGATCAAGGTGATACCACCGATGAGAGCCCAGGTGGTCCACGATGATGTGGTTGATGAAGTGGTTTGCCAGAGGTGCCAGAGTGCTTTGTCAAGGCCAAGCACAAAGACCTCGATCCGACCGTCTGAATTCTTCGCTACCGTTGGGGCACTGGCGATAATGCCTGTAAATGAGCTCCAGTTAGACCACGGGCCGTTATGGGAAGTTTGCCAGGTGCGCCAGAGCGTGTTATCAGCGCCGCGAGCAAAGACCTCAAGCTGGCCGGAGATATTCTTCACCGCCGCTGGGGCGCTAGTGATCACCCCATCCAAACATTGCCAGTTTGACCATGAAACGGAATCAGAACCGATCTGTGAAATGTGCCGGAGTGTGCTATCGGCACCGCGAGCAAAGACTTCGAGCCGACCATCGCAGTTGTTGATGACCACTGGGTCGCTAGTGATTACACTTTTTAGTGACTGCCAATTTGACCATTGATCAGTGTGAGCAGCCGTTTGCCAAATGTGCCAAAGGGCATTATCGGCACCGCGAGCAAAGACTTCAATCCGACCATCGGCGTTGAGATGTGCAGCCGGGTTACTCGTGAGCGTGCCGCCCAGAGATTTCCAGTTTGACCACGAATTGGTATGGGCCGCGGTTTGCCAGATGTGCCATAGCGCGTTATCCGAGCCGCGTGCAAAGACCTCAAGTCGGCCGTCAGAGTTGAGACACACCTCAGGGTTGCTGGTTATACCTCCATACAGCGGCTGCCAGCTTGACCAGGTATTGGTATCAGCGGCGGTCTGCCAGTTGTGCCAGAGGGCATTATCCGTACCACGCACGAATACTTCCAATCGACCGTCCGAATTACGATGAACGGCGGGTTTGCTGGTTACTACTCCGTTAAACTTGTTCCAGCCGGCCCAAGAGGAGTTTGGAAGCGGTGCTGTTTGCCAATTGTGCCACACTGCGCTGTCAGTGCTTACACCGAAAACTTCAAGTCGATTATCGGCATTGTTTGCTACTGAGACAATTCCAGATAACGCTATCGCAGAGTTCTCGATTTCTACCTCACCTGCAACATATGCTTCGGTATTATCTGGATTTGGCATTTTAATAGGTTCTTTTTTCATATGTATATTCTCTTTAAAAATAATTTTTAGGATTCATAAAATAATCATTTAATGAGATAGGTATTCGTATTTATATATTGATGTTTTCACTCGTCTCCTATGTTATTTTATTAATAAAATAAAGGGTGGATGTTTTTTTGTTATTTATTGAGCTGTAAAATGTTAATTAAATATAGTCTCGTATTATGTGATTACATATTTTATACCCGTCATCTTTCAAGTTGCCTCTTTGTTGGCTGCACTCACTCACCCCGGTCACATAGTTATCTATGCTCCCGGGTATTCGCTCCCTTGCCGTCGCGATGCATCTTGAAATCCATAGGGTATATATATTATTTTATACGAAATTATTTAAGTGGAATTAATTTTCACAAACTATTTTTCATTTTAAAGTCCCCGCTGGTTTCTATTTTAAATATATTTGTTTAATGTTTTTTTAATTTTTTTAAAATATTTTATTGAATCATTATTAAAGCACAAAATTCATAATCTGGCTATTGAGAAACGTAGATCCTGATTTAATCATGTACCTAAAAGAGGTTATTCTATTTGAAGTTGTTTTCCAGGCATATTCGACTAATAGTCTGTTTCAGATAGACAAAAATATCTCCTTGTCATCAACGATAATATGCCAACTCGAATCGATGCCAGGTTTGTGTATCGAATATGAGATTTTTACCGGCAAATTAGGTACCACTGACCCGATGCAGCGCAGTGAATATTTTCCTTAGCGTATCGGGCCAGAAGGTGACGTTCGTCTTGTGCAAAGCTGGATTCATTCCAGATTATTTGATTGCTGAAGCGTCGATTAAGCTGCCTTTGAGGGATACCCAAGCGGACCACGATGGTGTGGCTTGCCAGATGTTCCAGAGTGCGTTATCGGTGCCACGCGCAAAAACTTCAAGTCGACCATCGGCGTCTTCCACTGCCGTTGGTGCGCTGGTGATCGTGCCATTTAACGTGGCCCAGTTAGACCACGGACCGGAATGGGAAACCGTTTGCCAGATGTGGTAGAGCGCATTATTGGTGCCGCGTACAAAAACTTCAAGCCGGCCATCGGAGTTCTTCACCACCGCAGGAGCACTGGTAATCACGCCATTCAACGAAGCCCAGTTGGACCACGGGCCGCCATGGGGAATGGTTTGCCAGATGTGGTAGAGTGCGTTATTGGAACCGCGCGCAAAGACTTCAAGCCGGCCATCAGCGGTGCCGATGACGACAGGATCGCTAGTGATTACACCACCGAGTGAATCCCAACCTGACCACTGATTGGAATCAGGAACGGTTTGCCAGATGTGCCAGAGTGCGTTATCGGTACCACGCGCAAAGACTTCAAGCCGGCCGTCGGAGTTGATATGAACCGCCGGGTTGCTGGTGATCACACCGTTCAAAGATTGCCAGCTTGACCACGGACCGGAATGAGCGGCAGTTTGTGAGATGTGCCAAAGTGCATTATCGGTGCCACGTGCAAAGACATCGAGCCGGCCATTGGTGTTGACATATACCGCGGGGTTACTAGTAATTGTACCCCCTAAAGATTGCCAGTTTGACCAACCGGCATTGGCGGCGGTTTGCCAGATGTGCCAGAGCGCATTATCGGTGCCGCGTGCGAATACCTCTAGCCGACCGTCTGTATTGATATAAACGACAGGTTTGCTGGTTACGTTTCCGTTAAGTGAGATCCAGCCGGACCAGGAAGAGCCTGAGTGTGGTGCCGTTTGTCTGTTGTGCCACACGGCATTATCAGTGCCCACACCGAAAACTTCGAGCCGTCCATCGGAGGTGTTTACTACTGAGACAATTTCAGACAACGCGATTGGTGCGTTTTCGATTGCTATCTCATTTGCAGCAAGTAACTCGGTATTATCTGGCTTTGGTATATTAATAGGTTCTTCTTGCATATATATTCTCGTTAAAAATAATTTTTTAGATTGACTAAATAGTCATTTAATAAGCAAGATGTTTAATTCTGTGAATCAACATTCTCACTTTTACTCTTTATTCTTTGAAGAAATAATTAATGTTTTATTTGATGTTGATTGATGATCCGTGAAGTATTAAGTGGATGAGATGCTACATTATAAAACCTAGTGTGTTTATATATATTTTTACATACGGTCATTCAAAAATAATAAATTATGAATGAACTGTTTTGCTGTTTTAAGGTTTCATCTTTATTATATTTGAAAATATATTTTTATCATGATTGTTTTAATTGCATTAAAAACATCTGATAATCTTTGCGGAAGCGAACAGTTTGCCGACTGGCATTAAAAAAACACAGATTCTAGTTCATGAATATTCTATAAAACGGGGCTTTATTTGAAATTGCCTTCTTGGGTATATTCGACCAAGAGTCTACATTGGATAGACAAAACTATATCTTTGTCATCAACCACATGCGCAAGTCTGAGTGAATGCTTGGTTTGCGTGTTGAGAATTGGGTTGATTCCAGCAAATGAGATACTGCTGGCCTGATGCAGCATAGTGAATGTTCTCCTTTAATACATCAAGCCAGAAAGTTATGCGCGTCTTGTGTGAAGCTAATCTTTCCAGATTATTTAATGGCTGAAACGTCGATTAAGTTGCCGCCGAGGGATGCCCAGCTAGACCATGACGATGATGTAGTTTGCTGAATGTGCCAGAGAGCGTTATCCGCACCGCGTGCAAAAACCTCAAGCCGGCCGTCAGAATTCTTCGCTACCGCAGGAGCGCTGGTAATCGCGCCTGACAATGAAGCCCACTCAGACCATGAACCCGATGCTGCCGTTTGCCAGATATGCCAGAGAGCGTCATCTGGGCCACGCGCAAAGGCTTCAAGCCGGCCATCGGCGTTGATATGTACCGCTGGGTCGCTGGTAATGGCACCAGACAGTGACCGCCAATTTGTCCAACCTGAGTTAGGAGCGACCTGCCAGATGTGCCAGAGAGCGTTATCGGAACCGCGTGCAAAGACTTCAAGCCGACCATCAGAGTTGCTGATCACCACTGGATTGCTCGTTATCACACCACTCAGTGACTGCCAGTTTGTCCAAGGATAGGTATGAGAAGCCGTTTGCTTGATGTACCAGAGAGAGTAATCGTTGCTGCGCGCAAAGACCTCAGGCCGACCACTGGCGTTAACATATACTGTTGGATCACTGGTGAGCACGCCATTTAGTGACTGCCAATTAGACCACGGGCCGGCATGGGGAGCGGTTTGCCAGATGTGCCAGAGGGCATTATCGGAGCCGCGTACAAAAACCTCAAGCCGTCCATCGGAGTTGACATATACCACTGGGTTGCTGGTGATCTGACCACCTAAAGATTGCCAGCCTGACCAACCGGCACCGGGGACGGTCTGCCAGTTATGCCATAGCGCATTATCTGTGCCACGCACGAATACTTCCAATCTGCCGTCTGAATTAATGTAAACTGCGGGTTTGCTGGTCGCTCCTCCATTCAGCGAGTGCCAGTCGGACCAAGAAGATCCGGTGTTTGGTACCGTTTGCCAGTTGTGCCATACAGCATTGTCGGTGCCTATACCGAACACCTCAAGTCGACCATCGGCGTTGTTTGCCGCCGAGATAATTCCGGGTAACGCCGTCCAAGAAATTTCATTGGATACTTCTGTTTCGTTTTCAACAAATGACTTGGTATTATCTGGAGCTGATGTATTAATAGATTCTTTTTTCATATATATATCCTGTTTAGGCATAAATTTTTAGATTCACTAAGTAATCATTTGATAAGCAATATGTTTAATTTCACATTAATATTTCCGATTGCATTCTGTATGTTTTTATTCATAAAATGAATAAGTAATATTTTATTTGATATTAAACTTTAATTATTAAATTGCTGGGTGTGATTTTATATTATGGAGATCTATGTGTTGATATGTATTTTTAAATACGAATATCTAAAAAACATTAATTAGATATAAACTATTTTCTTATTTTAAAGTTTTCTTGGTTTTCTATTTTAAGTCTGTTTTTTACGGTTATATTTGTTTTTTATTCAAAATATCTGATGATCATTATTAAAGTATACAATTCGTCATCTGGCTATTGGGTTAACTCCAGAAAATTAAATACCACTGGTCCGATGCAGCGCAGTGAATATTTTCGTTAATGCATCGGGCCAGAAGATTACGTTTGTCTTATGCGAAGCTAATTCTAACGCTTTCCAAATTATTTGATCGCTGAAGCATCGATCAAGGTTCCACCAAGTGAGGCCCAAGAGGACCATGATGATGGACTCGTCCTCTTGATGTTCCAGAGTGCGTTATCAGTGGCGCGTACAAAGACTTCAATATAGCCATTAGCGTTTTCCACGACATCTGGGCCGCTAGAAAGTCCGCCACCCAATGAGGCCCAGTTGGACCATGAGCCGGAATGGGTATCATTTTGCCAGATGTGCCAGAGTGCGTTATCGGTGGCGCGGGCAAAGACGACAAGTCGATTGTCGAAGTATTTTATTACCGCAGGTGCGCTGGTGATAGTACCACCCAATGAGGCCCAATTAGACCATTGACTAGAGTTGGGGGTCGTTTGCCAGATGTGCCAGAGTGCATTATCGATGGCGCGTACAAAGACTTCGAGTCGACCGTCAATGGTGCGGATGACCATTGGATCACTCGTGATGGTGCCACCTAATGACTGCCAGCTTGACCAATAACCGGTATGGGGAGCAGTTTGCCAGATGTGCCAGAGTGCGTTATCGGCACCGCGGGCAAAGACTTCAAGCCGACCATCGGCATTGATATGAACTGCCGGGTTGCTGGTGATCACGTGGCCCAGAGAATACCAGTTCGACCAGGTATTCGAATGGGGAGCGGTTTGCCAGATATGCCAAAGTGTGTTGTCGGCCCCACGAGCAAAGACCTCAAGCCGACCATCGGCGTTGATATATACCGCAGGGTTACTGGTGATTGCTCCACCTAAAGATTGCCAGCCTGACCAACCGGCGTTGGGAGCGGTTTGCCAGTTATGCCATAACGCATTATCGGAGCCGCGTACGAATACTTCTAATTGACCGTCTGAATTGAGATAAGCGGCGGGTTTGCTGGTCACACTTCCACCGAGTGAGCTCCAGCCGGTCCAGGAAGCACCTGTATGTGTCGTTTGCCCATTGCGCCACACTGCATTATCGCCACCTACACCGAAAACCTCGATCCGACCATCAGAGGTGTTCGTTACTGAGACAATGCCAGATACCGCGATGGTAGGGTTTTCGATTTCTACTTCGTCCGTAACAGATAACTCAGTATTATCTGGATTTAATGTTTTAATCGGCTCTTTTTTCATATGTATATCCTCGTTAAAAATAATTTTTTAGATTCACCAAATAGTCATTTAATAATTAATGTCTTAATTATTTAAAATTAATATTTTTGTTTATGTTTTTATTTCTTCTTAAAAAATAATGAATAATGTTTTATTTGAAATTAACTTATGACAATTAAGTTATTGATAAGATATGATTGTATATTATAAATATCTATAGGTTGATATATATTTTTACATACAATCATTTAAAAACAATTAATTGCATGTAAACTATTTCATTATTTTAAAGTTTCATTTTATTTCTATTTTAAATATTTTTTTTAAAGTTGTTTTAACTTCATTGGAAATATCTGATGGCATATTGTATTTATGTGAAAATTTAAACCAATGCTGAGGTTTTATATTGATATATTGCTTTTACTCTAATTACATTCTGTTGCCAAAAAGTGGCATATCATGGATATGCCACCAGCTTAACGAATGAATTTAAAAATAAGTTGTGATACCGGCACGAAACGTTCTTCCCGGTGAAGGGATATAACCGAGGCTAAGTGGCTGGATATAATATTTGTCGAACACATTATCCACACCAAACTCAAATTCGACATGCTTATTTATGCGGGCAGTCAGAGAGATATCGGCCACAGTTGCAGGTCGCCAGATAATGGGCGCCAATAAAGGAGCAGAACCGCGTCCTGGTTTTCCTGCTGGCACAGATCGTTGTCCATATTGACATCCTCCCCCACTTTCGCACTTCGTGACTCAAGAGGGGAATTCCCGTTAGTGGGCGACGGCTGATCGCTCTGCGTCTGGTTCCTGCTTCAACGGGCGGCCTGACTGCTCCATCCCTCCACAGGCAAGCACGGCATGCCCTGCCGCTAAAATGTTACGAGCGCCGTTTACATCCGCGTTCGCGGTATATCCACACACCCGGCACACAAATTGACTCTGCGACAAGCGGTTCTCTTTTGCTGTATGACCGCAACATGCGCACCGCTGGCTGGTGTATGCCGGAGGCACTGCCAGTACCTGACCGCCGCGCCAGCGCTGCTTATATTCTAGCTGACGGCGCATTTCATACCAGCCCTGATCCAGTATCGCGCGATTTAAGCCTGTTTTAGCCCGAACGTTCCTTCCGGGCTGTTCTGCTGTGCCTTTCGCTGACTTCGACATATTACTGACCTTCAAATCTTCAATCACGATCATCGCGTGGTTTTTGCTTATTTTCGTGGTGGTCTTATGAAGGTAATCGCGCCGGATATTGGCGATGCGCGAATGCAGACGCTGAATTTTTCGCTTCTGTTTCTGCCAGTTGGCGCTGAACTTCACTTTGCGGCTTAACTGTCTCTGGAGCTTCGCCAGTTTGCGCCGGCGGGTTTTAAAACTGTTGACCGGCTCGTATATCGTACCGTCTGAGAGCGTCGCCAGTTTCGATATCCCTGCATCCAGACCCACCATGGTTGTTGATTCGTGGTGTGGCTCAGCGGCTTCTATCTCGACTTGAAACGACACATACCACTGACCCGCTGACTGGCTGATCGTGGCATTTTTGATTTTGCCGCTCACCTCCTGCGATTGCCGGAACTTTATCCATCCGAGCCCGGAAGGAAGCCTCACTCTGCGATTTTCAAGGAGACAATATTTTTCAAAATTGACGAACCGGATTGAATCCCTGCCGTCATTTTTTCGTTTCCATACAGGCGCTTTCGCTGCCAGTGTTTTGTCGAAGCAACGCCGCCATGCCCCATGTAAATCTTTAAGTTTTTGTTGAAGGTTATCGGTGTAAGCTTCCTGTAAGAAGGCGTATTCCGGTGTTTTTTTCCACCCCGTGAGCATGCGGTTGAGTTCAAACGCGGAGGGAAGTTTTCCGCCGGAATCCAGAATGTGTTTTGTTACCTCAAGTCCGTGATCCCAGACAAAACGAGCACACCCGCATAACTGTCGCAAACGCTGCGACTGTTCTTCAGTTGGCTCTAGTACTACAGCCGTAGATACTAGAAAGTTGCATTTTCCTTGATGCTCACAACTCTGAGAAACCGCATGAATTAAGCTTTTCTATGGGTGTCTTTTCTGTTGAAAAAAGTAAGTACGGCTGTAGTACTAGCACTAAAGGCATTCGGGGCGAATTGCTCGACAAATTCATCCCACAGGATTTGGGATCGGCTGTTCCACTTAATCACATAGCCCACCAGCTTTTTATCAGCAGCAGACAGAGACGCGGTGCGAATTTCAAAATCGTTATTCATCTTATGGACTCCCAACAAGGGACTTTCGCCCTTTTCGCTTATTTCGACGCGGTTTTAACTTCAAGGATCTTTATTGCGTTGGAGTCCACCAGACCGCCACCCAGATATTTATCGGTGTGTACCTTATAAAATCCCGGCTCGGTGATATTGTCCTGTCTCTTGATCAGATCTCCAAATCAACTGATTTAGCCAGCAAATAGCCGTCTATCAGGGTTTGCAGCCGAAACCAACCTTCCCAAAGTCGTTCCCATCCGACTCGACCCGTGCGTTTGGAATCGTACCAGCCGGCCAGTTTTCCCAGATTGATGAAGGCCCAATGCAAGCTCGGGGCTTTTTTCGGCACACGGCATTTTTCTT
>NZ_CAWNWY010000047.1:0-31678 GCF_963878365.1 Photorhabdus sp. HUG-39
ATAGCTGGATGAATCGCTTTCGCCGGATACTGATCCGATGGGAAAAGAAGGTCGAAAACTATGAAGCTATGTTACATTTTGCGTGCGGGATTATAGTTTGGAACAAAACCCTATTGGGATAGGCTCTTAGACTGCCTAACTATTGGGGCCAGTTTATTGCAGCCCTTATTCTATTACTCTGGGTTTTTCGGGCCAATAAATATCTGGCGCTAAGCTAGCATCAACACGGTTCAGCAATACCCTATATTTTTTCAAAGCGGTCAACCGAGAATTTTCCTCATCACTCGCCATCCCCAAATCTACAGCATCTTGTAACGGAGCTATCTGTTTACTTACAGTGAACATGAGTTGCTGTTTCTTATGTTCTGCTTGTTGCTGCTGTTCCTGCCTAAGTTTTATCACACCGCTTTCTGATATTATCCACTTTTCACCATCGTGTTTATGATAAACGGACGGGGCACGTTCAGTAAGCACTGGATAACCCTCTTTATTACTGACAATGGACAAACCGTGTGACTGCCCTGTAAGTAATTCATTGTGTTTCTCTGCGGTTATTTCAACGCATTCTTCATGAGCTTCACTATAAAAAGCGCTTTCTTTTCTGGAGAAATAAACCATTTATACCCCCCAAAATAATATATGAACAACTTTGCTTGGATTCTCATTGTTGTTGGGAGTGCCAGCTTGATATTCAAACGTCGATAATGTTGCATTACGTACTAATGTGTGACCTGTTGATGTATTTATACTCGACATGCTTGCGACATAGCCAATAAACTGATTTTTAAAAGAAATTGGATAATTGATTTTTACCCATGACTGTTGGCTTGATGCAACTTTAACCCATTGAATAATTATTCCCGTATCCCCGCATTGCCACCAGCCATTTTCAGATTTTATAGCTGCGTTTTGCAATGCGAGCGTACCGCTTCGCTCAGGTATTAATATATTATAACGTCGCTGATTGTTCGGATCGTTAGAATAAATATGTAACAATTTTCCTTCTGAACCATTAATTCCTACCATATACCCATCTTTCGATTTGAAACGTAGCTCAGGAAAAGGAGTTTTACTATCAATTAATAAACTACCAACGGTTGCAGTTTTATCGCTAGAAATACGCAAGAAAGTATTATCGCTCTCAGATTTAGCATAACTTCCCACATCTCCGGCATTCAATGAAATATCAGATGACAACGCTTTTCCATTCACTTTACGAATGGATGGTACTCGGCTATTAGCGTTGTTATTTGCAGCTACAGCACTTTGATTCGCCGTATTCGTCAGTGATTGCACAAATGCTGTTGTTGCAATCTGAGTATTATTAGCGTTTTTAGCCGGTGTGGGGGCAGTTGGCGTTCCTGTGAAAATGGGACTGGCTTTCGGTGCATACTGAGTATGCGGGTCTTTCGCTTCGGTGTGTTCTTTCAGCTCATTCCCATTTTGTTCTAGTTTCTGTTTAAGATAGTTTGTGCGGTTGACCAACTGTTTAGCCTGCCGATTGGAAATACCATCAGGCCCACCTAACACGGGGTCTGAGGTTTCTATTTGATACACGCCCTCTGACCACTGTGGGGTTTCCGGCAAATTAGCCATTTTAACTGCTCCCATAATTGTAACTACCGTCATAACTGACAGTATTGTTGTAACAAATTGATACAGATTGATATTCCAAACTGGCAAGATGACAGCGTGCAGGCGCAAACGCTGCCAGTGTGGTACGCAGTAGCGAGGCTTGATCATTAGTGATAGGTTGCTGAAGTATGACGCGATAAACTGCCCAAGATGTTGAATCTCCATGAACATAATTACCGTTATGGTTGGCATGTCCGTCATAATTGATTTGACCAGTGCCTTCAATTAAATCAACTTCACCAAACCCAAAACGACGGATAATTTCACGAATTGACCACGGTGTGCCTTTATATCGATGCAATTCTATAGCTGATTTGATTAACGTGCGGCGAGCATTGTCTGATTCGACAAGCTCCCAGCCATCGCCAAATAGGGAGAATTGATTTGCCAGCCAATGCAGCGTGCTGCTATCGACAGTATCAATGAGATAAACCATTAATTGGGTTAAATTGATATCATCAAAACGAGAGGCCAACTGACCTAATGCACGCATACTGATATCAGCTTCCAGTAGAGGTGGTAGACGTAACTTAACCATCAGCGACTCCAGTGACCACAACAGTGATACCGATACAGTTCGCCCATTCATTTTCACCTACAACCTGAAACGTGGGAGACTCCAGTACGACTTGATAGATGCCAGAAACAGACAATGTTGAGATGATTTGGCTGGGAACAATATCCTTTCCTAACGTTGTTGCTCGTTCAGCTACCCATGTTTGTATGGCTTGTTCTGCTGCCGATTGAATACCAGGTGCATTAACGCCACTGTACAAGGTCAGTTTCGCCTTGATGGTATAATCAACCTTCACGGGAGGTTTTGCATGTACAGTGTCAGTCAACGGTCGGATTTTTTCATCAGAGCAAAAGCTTTTCACCAGCGTTAAAATGCTTTCATCAGGCAATCCCGTAGCTAATAGTGGAAACAGTTCAACAACGCCCGGAATGGGAGACATGACGGCGACATCAACAATATTGGGATGGGCACGCATGGCATGAAAACGATAAGCCTGACGACTGCCCGCATTAGTAAACGATTCAGGGGCCATTTTGATGCGTACACGTAGCCTCTCGTCACTTTCCTCTGCCGAACCACCACTGCTCACTATTGTGTTGGTCACTTGCAGGTCAATGTCGTCGATTTCATCCAACAATGTACTAATTTGTGCTGGTTGCCAGCTATTCCCTGATAATCCAGTATCTGTACAAGTAGCTGTGACATTAACGAACCGTGTGCCGGCTTTCAGAGCAGCATCTGTATTAGTAGCAAAAATAATACTGTCCGATGCATTAACACGAGTTCCAACTGGAATGAGTACATCTTGCTCTAATGCTTCATCAACACTAAATTGCAATATTGTATGCGCCGGTTGGGCGGATAGCCGATATACTCCGACCAATTCCCCTAAGTAGTCCAAAATGGGCGCACGGGCAAACTCGACCAAATTCTGCTTGGCGGCTTCCTGAACTTGCATTCTGGTTAGTGCTTCACGATATGCAAATAAATTGATCAGCAGGCGTTCTGCCTGTGCTGGGTACAAAGTCTTACCTACATCAGCTTCATATTTTGCGATCATTTCGGTTGTGATTTTTTCTACATCACGCTCGATAAAATCAGGTTCTGTCAGCGCCATAGCAACTCCGTAGATTGTGTAATGCCATCAACTGCTGTCCAATTCACACGCAGAGTTAGATGCTCTCCATTGACAGTTGGTTTCACGGAGAGCAACTGGCAACGAGGTTCCCAACGTGTAATAGCATCAACAAATTCCCTGACAACGTGGGGAATCGCGCGGTCTATTGGGTAATCCATATAAAGGTGCAAGTTACTGCCGAATTCTGGTCGATGTGGATCACTGCCACGTGGTGTACGTAGAATAATGAGTATTGCTTGGGCGATATCATCCAGCCCACAGGCAATTTTGCCTGAGTTCTGGAGAGCGGGTTGCCAAAAAACAGAGTGTGAGTTCGTATTCATGGGGGACAGTATTATCCCCTGTAGGTATATCTAATATTAAAGGTGTTTAAAGAAATTCATGAAAATGATGATTCGAGTTACCACCTTCATCCATGATGCTGCCCGTTGCATGGATGTTGCCATTAACGCTAACATTGCCTTGAATGGTTGCAGCACCACTATTACCACCAGAACCCGACAGCCCATTTTGATAGGTTAATTGACCTTTCACTAACATATTTCCGGTTACGATTGTTTCCGGCGCATCAATAGTTGCCTGCTGTGCATAAATAACAACATTGGCTCCCACCGCGATCTTAATGTGCTGAATGCCGCCATTAATAGTCAGGGTGTGTAAAGTACGATCATAATAAAAAGCTGCATCATCTGCATAAGTCATACCACGGACGTCTTTATTGTTAGCTGACGGTTGATCAACACTGGAATAGATAGCACCTAAAATAACACCATCTTCACCATTCGCATCCAATAGCACTTCAACCTGTTCCCCAACATCGGGCAACCAATAGTCTTTGTTATTCTGGGTATTGCGCTGCAACACATTCAGCCAGTTAGTACGCATATTATCGCATTCAGGCAATCGCACGCGGGCACGAACAGTAGCAGGATCTACGGCGCTAATCGTACCAACTTGACGAGTTACACTGCTCATTTGGATTCCTCCTCGATGATCGTGTCGGAAGAACCATCGGGCTTATATACAACCAATTTCTGAGTCTTATCTTTTTTATCTTTCTTGGATTTGCTTGATGTAACAGGGCCACGAGCAACTTCAAGTTCGGTTATATATCCGCTATTACGATCAAAAGAGTGGTGAGCTGAAGTAATTAACCATTGTCCAGATAACTTGCCAAATTCAATCAACTCAATTTTATTTCCGGCGGTTAACTGAGGGGCTCCCATCAATGAAAGTGAGCCGTTCTGCTGGTACTCATTATGTAAATCCAGTGCTGACTTAGCCTTTATTTCAGCGCTATCCTTGTTAGCAGCCCGGCTGTTTACTTTTAAGGTATCTGCGCTGGTTTCTTTACCGCTATTCTTATCTTTTGGATTGGACTGACTACTTGTACTGGTCGTGCCATCAGCTTCATAGACAATCAACTTTTTATCATCAGCCTTTTGATGTTTCACTTTAACTTTTTTATAGACTTTATTAATTGTGTCCCGTAGTGAAAATTGGGCAACATCGCGAGGGTGTAATTTTTTTATAGGTTCTTGGCTGCGCAAACTGGCTAAGTAGGAGAAAATTAGCTGTTCACTGACAACTTTAACGGCATAACCATATTCACTGGCCAGTCGTTTCAGGAACGCCACATCGGTTTCAGAATATTGCGTCACCCTGTCAATCTTGATGATTTCGATACTGCCGATCAGCTTTAACTGATGTTTCTTGGCGATGCGATTAGCAATAGCGGCCAGAGTTGTATTCTCAAATCCACGGTTAGATTTGGTACGCAATGCCGTATTGATAGACGTTGCCACACCTCGAACAGATACAATAGAAGGAGGGATACTGACTTCAATTTCATCGATATAGAATGAGCCACAATTCAGTAACCGTTCGCCGAAATAGCCCAACTTCAATGTCAACGTATCACCTTTTCCCGGATACCATTTATCTAGCCAGAGACCATCAGTATCATCCAACTCTACCTCTATTTCATCGGATTCGCTTTTGATGTTGTCGGTATAGCTGACACGAGTGACATAAGGAGTGATGTCATTTGTGATATCTTTTTGCAAATATCGTAACGTGAATGTCGGACTTAAAACCTCTGAGACACCCGTTATAGATGGTGTTTGCTTGGTATCAATTATCTTAGCCACGGTGGTGTATCCTCTGCAATTACTACATCGTCAGCGTCAATGATGGGGATCAACAATACAATCCCAGATGGCAATACAGGTGTAACTGCAACGTGCGGATTAGCAGCAATTATGCGAGCGTAACCTAAAGGGTCACCATAATAATGGTGAGCCAATAAATCCCACCTATCGCCATCTCTTGTAATGTATTCAAGAAACATGATCAAAGCGCCCTTGTGGTAATTTGCGCGGCCATCTTACTGAGCGCGGGTGATATTGATGTAAATGTTGAACTTGCTGATTCAAGTTGAGTTGATACAGAATCCAATGCAGCCGCGATATTACAGCTATCTGCACGGCTTAATGACGATTGAGCATTGTTAACAAATGTTACTGCTTGCCCCGTTGCTCTGGTCAATTGAATTGCATCTGGTAATGAGTCACCGAGTGATTGAAAAGCCGGATAGCTTTTCCCTAATGGACCAGCAATATTGTTGAGTCCGGTAAGAAGACCTGGTACGCGGGTTAACGCTATGGCCGGGTTGTCTTTCATCTTCTGTGCAATACGTACCGCACTGATAATCGTTTGCAGTGCTGATTGTGCTTGTTTGGCATAATTCACTCCATCCCTGACTTTTTTAGCCATACCTGATGGTTTCGGTATTGCATTAGACAATGCTTTTGTATTCGGGACATGAGATTTAATGGCAGGCGGTTTCAGTGGTTTTTTAGGATCACCGATATATTCACGTAATGTCACCGAGGCATTGAGGGCAAATATATTACCTACTGAATCCGTTTGTTCACTGGAGGCTGTCACATCAGTAATAACAAACCAGCCACGGTAATCACCATTTCCGAATATTAGCGCGAGTGCTTGATGTTTCCGCATTGCTTCACGCAGCCGATTCAATTCAATATCCGGCGCACAATAATGTTGATGAAAGACCAAGCTAATTTGAATTTCATCCAGTTTCTCACCTACGAATTGCAAGCCGGGCTTACCCTGAATTCGGGCATGTTCAGCATAATCAACACCAAACGTTACATCAAAGCCATCCCAATATGTGATTAGCTCAAATTCAATATCACCTAATATAGCAAACATTATCCGTACCTCCGGCGTTCTCTCTGAATAACAATACGCTCCAGCAGTTTTTCTAATTCACGCATACTCAGGTTTAAGGCTTGACTAATATCGGGTATAGCCGTTTGTTGTTTATCACCAATGTATATTTGCGGGGCGAAAGAGATAGAAAAACCATTATTGCTGTTGCTAGCATCTTTATAACCTGTTCGTTTAATTGGATTGCCCGACATCATCTCAGGAGGTGAGATTTGTGGGACATCAGGGGTCATTCCCTCAGTCAGACGCTGAGTGGCACGAGCAGCCAACGGCGTAGTACGATCAATACCAACAACCGTACCTTGCACAATATTATCGCCAAATCCCATAAATACTCGACTGGGGGATTGAATACCTAATGCTTCTTTAAACCAGCTAGAAACTTTGCCACCAAAGTTTTTAATGGTGTCCTTAGCCGTGGTCAGCATATTAGAAATACCATTAACCAACCCATTAACGATATTTTTACCAAAGTCAGTAAAATTATCGGGCATATCCATGCCAAACCATTTCATAACGTCAGCGAATGTTTTATAGAACAATCCCAATGGCGACCAATTTAAAATTAATTTACTGACCTCAAATATTCCGCCATCAAACGCATTAGTAATGTCATTCCATCGAGCTGTAAACCAACCTTTGACGTTAGACCAAATATTTTTGATTCCCTGCCATCCCATTTGGAAAGCGAATTTTACTAAGACCCAAAGCCGTTTAAAGAAATTACTGATGGGCTTCCAATAGCGATAGATAAGATAAGCGGCCACTGCAATACCAGTGATGATCAATCCGATAGGATTCATTAATAATGCGCGTCCAATCCACAAAATAGCTCTGCCAGCTACCATCAAGCCCTTATAGAGAGCACTACCGAGGATTCTACCCAACCAGAGAGCTGCTCCGGCTATTTTTCCCAAGATGTTTGCAACGACACCAAATCTGCCGCCACTGCCGATAGCCATTCGAAGCAGTAACCACCGTGTGCGCATTAACATTGCACCTTTCCAGATATCAGTTATAGGGGAAAGCAAAAGATTAAGACCTAATCTGACACCGATTGAAGCTGTTTTGAATGCCAAGAACCCACCGACCAGCGTGACAACATTGCTGATGAGTTCAGGATTAGCGGCCAGCCATTTTCCGGTCTTGTCCATCAATGGAATAAAGGTTTCGGCTAACTGTATTAATGCTGGACGCAGCGACTGACCAATGCTAATAGCCGAATCATTAAATTCAATTTGAGTACGCCGCCACTGTGCTTCTAAGGTATCGTTCTGTTTATCAAAGTCGGTATCAACAGATTTTTGTGCCGAATCAGTCCCCATGCCTGTTTTGATACGCTGATAATCTCCCCAACGTTGCCGCATGGCTAAGAGATGGTTGACTGTCTGTACGTCGGTGAAAATAGAGGATAGCCCGAAGGATTCCATGAGCATACTCTGTGCATCTTCATCACCTCTAGCTCCCGCTTTTTTCCACTCTTTCATGAGATCAGCGCCTTTACTCTTGATAAAGCGGTCTGCGATCATGATTGAGGCTTCATATTGTGAGTACCCCGAAGAAACATATCTGCTCATTGAGGTTTGATAATCGACGTCAGCTTCAGCGTATCTTTTGGCAATATCACCACGTCCCATTGAAGCTAGCCAGTTCCTCATATTGGTAGCTGCTTCACCTTCCGTTCCAGCGCCTTCACGGCCAACTTCCAAGCTGGCAATAATCTGTGAAACTGCCTCCTGACCATATATTCCCTTACCAGCAAATTGCTGCGCCATTTCTGGAAAGTATTGGGCGAGATCTTTTAATTCAAAACGACCCGATTTAGCACCGAAAACGGCTCGGTTAAAGGCTTCCTTGAGCGCTTGATCACCTTCAATTTTCAGGGACTCAAAGGATAGAGCCATTTTGGCTAAGTCATTAATATTAGCTTTGGATGCCGTGGCGACGCGGCCCAATAATCCACTCATATCGGTCGATTTCATGGGAGATTTTCCGGCGGCAACCAATGTGCCAACACCTTCCAGCAGGGTTTCTTGTAATTGGTTTGTTTGCTTGGCGTTCTGGCGCAAGATGATTCCGATTTTTTGCTCTTCTTTCGGAGACAGATTGCCAGTGACAGCTATGTCCCTTAATCCTGATTCAAAAGAGGCATACTTTGTTACGAACTGAACAACGGGAGAGGATATCGTGTGAGTTAATGCATAGGTTTCGGCTCCCTGTGCATATAGCGCCATACGATGCGCTTTGGCTGCATCACTCATGCTAGCCGCAGACTGTAAGCGCTGTTGCTGGCGGTTCAACTGTTCCAGCGTTCGACTGATGCGTTGTAGATCCGCATTCAAACGTTGGGCACTACGGGAACCAAGTTGACCGTAACGTTCAACAGCACGGTTCAGTGCCTGCTGTCGGTTCTCCAGTCGGCGAGTCGTTTCTCCCAGTGTTCCTAGAGTACGGCGTGTACCAGACATGGCAGAACTGAACGCACTACTAATCGCCCCACCAATAATGACACCAATGGAAAATTCTGTTGACACGAATTAACCGCCTCCATTCTCGCGTTTGATTTGGGTGTTGGCCTCATTCAACCAACATTCAAATTCATCCAGCGCCAGATTATCAATCTCGCTCGGCTGGAACCGGAACCATCGTGCCAACATCGCCGATGCTTGCCACACTGTTTTTATTTCCCTGATCCAATCCGATAACTTGCTGAAATCGTTTCTGTAATGCCAGATAATCAGCGACATCCATCTGTTCGATATCTTCTGGTAACAATCCTGTCGAACGTGCTATCAAAATATCATCCCAGTCAGTAGGATTTTCGCTGGTCCGCCGGGCAGCCTTGATATCTTTAACTTTCAAACGTGATAACTGAAGCTCTTCAATGCGAACGCCAGCAGCCGTGGTATAGGGAAATTGAAGATGGTAAGTCGTGGTTGACATGATGATACTCCTCTGTAAGTTTCATTCAGTATCATTCATGTATGGAAACGGAAATATTAAAGGGGATTAAAGAAGAAAGGGGCTGATGCCCCCGTCATTAGTGAGTACGAAAGCCTTTACAGTTACGGAAAAAGTCTATCAGATATTCTTTCCCTTTCGCTGCACCGATATCGGAAAACCAACCTTCCGGAGGAGTCCACTTATCAATCAAGTCGGCAAGCTTTCTGGCTTTGGAGCGAGTGCAGTCATTATTTAGTTTAACCTCCAATATTGATGCGATAATCGGTCAGTTGATCAATGCCGCCAACACGGAAGATATTGGCCAGATAATCCAGTTCTAACAGCTCCTCACCATCCAGTACCTGCTTAATATAGGTACTGGTAAAGCTACTGGAAAAATCAGCATTTTCATGTTGCTTAAATGTGCCCAGCGGATTCTTCTTAAATAAAATGGTCAGATATGTCACCAATGGCACTTCATCAATGCGCCCCTGTGAACTGAATTTCTGGACGCTGGAACGGCACTGCAATGCCAGAGACTTATAGG
This sequence comes from Photorhabdus sp. HUG-39, assembly GCF_963878365.1. Taxonomy (NCBI): domain Bacteria; kingdom Pseudomonadati; phylum Pseudomonadota; class Gammaproteobacteria; order Enterobacterales; family Morganellaceae; genus Photorhabdus; species Photorhabdus sp. HUG-39. Next base: position 10,036 of record NZ_CAWNWY010000047.1, read on the forward strand.
GATTGGCAGCAGATAACATGGCGTCACGGTAGAAACTATTCCACTTAATCTCGCCTTCCAGTTTATCGAAGCCTGCCGGTAGCTCCACTTTGCCGACCATCCCCAGCGCCTTATGCTCCTGCATGGTCATGGAAACGTCTGGCAGTTTCACTTCTTCAGCCCGTCCCAACAGGTTATTGCCGTCAATATAAATATTGGCGTTGGTGATGCGGTTAATCTCTATTTTTCCGGCCATTAATTATTTCCCTTTAAATTCAGCAAATATTCAGAGGTAATTTCGGTCTCAAATGTCAGCCGTTCCAGTGGTGGTGGCGGTGTGTACTTATAACTGAGTAACAGATGACCTGATGCCAGCTCCGTTTCTTCGTTATGGGTCGGATCAAACCAGCATTTGAATCCCAACAAAGCGCCATCAGCAATCAATTTACGACCATAGGCATTCACAGATTCTGTCAGGGCATCTATCAGCGCTGGCGTGATCGGCATATCGATATATTGCTGACTGAAGTAACGCAGGGATTCATTAATCACGTCGCCCGTTCTGCGCACGTTCTCGAAGTTACGCATGTGTGTCACAGTTGGCCACGCGGCGGTACGGTTGCCCCATAAGCGCAAACCAGAGCCATAATTATTGAACACTGTAGTAATCCCTTGTTCATTGAGCTGGTTCACTTCACTTTGTGGATCGTCAATTATGGCGGATAGCTGGCGCTCAATACCTGTGATCCCCATAATTTCTTGATTGGAGGATGACCACCAAAAACCTTTGTCTGCATCAATCTTGGCACGCAGCCCTGCTGCACGAGATGACAAGGGTTCCAGGCGCTCGCTATTGCTTTCCGCATCATAGACTTTGACGTGTGGGTAACACAGCCGGACACGATCAGAACTGGTATTAAAATTGATTGTGCCAGACGGGCCGCGGCCACTGATAGCCTGAACAAAAGTGGTGCCTATCGGGGCATCAATATAGGTCATGGCACCCAATTTAGTTGCAAGGGCAATCAGTTCTGTTGTCACACTTAACTGGGTACAGTAGACAGGAGCCAGCAAAATCTTGGCAAAGAACCCATACAGGTTATAAGTATCATTCAGTAACTTCATACCTGTACGGTTACCCGCTGCACTGATGCTGCCAATAATGTCAGCAGGCGTCACTAATGTAGGATCGGCAAAGTCATAGCTGGCAATCACGGTTGCGCCCGCAGCAATGTTTTTACCGATATTCTTGAGGCTGCCTGTTTGAGCATCCAAAGAATAATCTTGCCCTTCTACATAAGGGGCACTACCAGAGGTGGATTTTAGTAAGACATTACTGACCACGGGATTAGCCAGTTTCGCTGTTCCTGTGGTTTTATCAAAGCTAATGCTTTCACTGGCAACATTAGCTTTATGCACCTCAGGATCAAGAACGTTAATAACCAGCACAGTTCCCGCCCCATGATCATAAATAGCATCCAGTGCTTGTGGGATGGTAAAACCATTCATTTGAGTACCAAATTGAGCGGCATCTTTTTCTGACAGACAAAGTGTCACTGCATTTACTGGCCCTATCGGTGCAGTACCAATTAAGCCGATCACGGCGGATTTCACTGTCTTGACAGGACGCGAGCCTTTTTCGATTTCGATAGTTTCGACGCCATGCAAATAATTAGCGGCCATCAGTGGCCTCCTCAGGCTTTTCTTTTTTCTTCAGGGGATTTTTTTGCTGTTCTGACAGTGGATGAAGATATCTCAGCGCGATCAATGTTTTCACATAATCATGCTGCTCTGGTAAATCAACAGTTTTTTCTGACCAGAGCAAAACTTCAGTGCCATCAGCTAAAGTGACGCCGCTTGCTGGGCCTGTATAGAGGTATTTCATTGTTCAGTTCCCTCATAATTGATTTGGGCTAACGGCGAACCATTCGGTAACTCACAGTCTTCGATAAATACACTTTCAGTCGCAAAATCCAGCGTGTATTGCCACAAACCAGCTATCTCACCGAGAAATGTATCCCGTACCAGCCAACATTTTCGTTGGCAGTTCGGTGGTTGGAATCCGCCGAGAACCCGGCGTACATCATCTAATGTGGCAACGGCACCGTGACGTCCATTAAGCTGACGAAAAACTATGGTGGCATTGAGCATGACAGTTTGTGTCTGCAATACCGCTCCAACATCTTCAGGCTTGTCGAAGCGAGAACCGGGATAGCTGATTAAAATGGCTCCCACCGGATGGTTCAGCCTGAATTCAGTTGGCCTTTCAGGGAAATACTCCACCTGTAAGCCAGGTAGTTTTTCTCTTAGCCTCATGATAATGGCATCAATGATCGGCGAAACATCCATCAGTATTTCTCCAACATTCCTTTACTCCCTCCAAAGGTGGGACGACGCGCCCGAACACGAAACTCCCCCGGTTCAGGGGCATCTTTTCCTGTGGAAAGCAGGCCCAGTGTTAGTTTGGCATCTCGGATGTCAGCCAGTTGGCGCAAAACAATTTTGTAATCATCTATCACGGCTTCAGGAATAGAACCCTCTGGACGGCGGGCATACAGCCGATAGCGTGTTAACGTAATGGCGGCATCACGTAATACCGTGGGAACTTCCGCCAGAGGCAGGATATAACGCCCACGTAAATGGGCATCGATGAGTTCATCAGCATAGCGGATGGCACTGTTAACCACAGGCTCATTGATCGTCTGAGCATTAGGTTCTTCGTTAGACAGCCATATCAATGATTGAGTTGGTATCTGCTCTTGCAAATCTTTCAGTGAGCAATACATGTCATATGCCACGTAAGATGCGAATGATATTACCTGCCGCTGTGGCATCATCCAGCGCAAACCCGACAGATGTTCCGGCAGCATTTTCAGCCGAACTCAGTGGTACCACACAGGCATCCTTATCCGACTGTACGACTTGCCCACGGGTTATTGGCCCACCAGCTTCAACAGCAATAATGCCCAATACATTAACAGGAACGACATCTCCAGCCTTCGCATCCACCTCTGCTATACCAAGTGCAACGGCTCCAGCCTGACACGGTGCATTATCAGTACTAACTAAACGATGCTGGATGATGTTCGCACTGGCGATAATTGTTGTCGTCAATACGGATTGTTGTGTTACTGCCATGATGATGTCTCCCTTACTTCACAATATTGGTAATCAGATAGCCGGCATCACCGCCAACAACCGCAACTTTATAAATATCGGTATAACGACAGTAATTGACCTTACCGCCCACACCTTCATATTTATCCGCTACAGGCATCCCTTTGCGGCGAAATGTATAGCCAAAGGAGGGTTCATATTCATCAGCGCTTTCTGCTCCTGCCTGCGGAGGTGATACGTAATGCAACATCAAATTATCAGCCCAGATATCAACGGGATTTTCTTTAATACTTGGGGTAGAAACAGGTTCACCAACGACAACGTTTTGGATTTGGAAAAGGTCTTTGAGTATTTCTATTGTGATACGTTTACGTTCGTTGGCTCCAATAGCTGCCTGAATTTCAGGATGAAATTTTAACAGTGACATCACGCTAGCCCCCATTGTCATGAGGTTTGGACGTACACCAATGGCAGTACGAACAACATCAACTCCAGCTTCAATGACTTTGATTGGATTACCTTTGCCACCAGCCCAACGTTCATTAGCTGTCAGATTCTTCACCGAGTCATTAAGATAAACTTCAGGGTCTTGTGCCAATCGAGCGGCATACAGTTCACGCTTGAGATTCACGCCATTGGTGGAACGACGGATTGCCTTTGCTTCTTCATTAAATAAAGATTCCGATTTCTCACGATAATCAACAGGTGCAGCTAGATCATGTTCGTTGAGCACGATATCTAACGAAGAGCCTTTCTCACGGATCAAAACGTTACTGTTGGCACCAACGGCACGCGTGGTGTCATATTCCACAAAAGCACTTTTGCCAAATGTCGGCACACTAGCACCTTCTTTCTCCATTTCGACGACGGGGAAAAGATGTTCGCCGATGAATGCCGCATTTTTATAACCACGAGCAACACTGGTTAGCACAGGATCAACAATACGTTTGCCTTTCAAATAATCAGACATTTATTTCTCCTCAATAATTACGTCCCTAGTGTTACAGGCAGCGGGTAACGGCTACGTCGTAACTGATGCCTTCTTTCTTCACCAGAGCGACGGCTTTTTGATGCAACGCCAGACGTTCAGGATCTGCATCAGAAAACTCAGCAATATCTGATGATGTGTTTTGGTCTACCCGGTCTTTTGTTGCATGTTCACCAAAATCAATAACAGGCTGGACAGAACTCAGCAGATCTTTAAACGCAGTAGCCAATGGTTTTTTCACATCACCTTCAGCAAACTCGACAGGGGAATCTCCTTGGGTTACAGCGTCCAGCAAGGCGATCACGATAGATTGAGCAGCTGGCGCCAATTTGCCGTCTGTGATCAGCTTTTCGGCAAATGCCACGTTTCCGGCATGTTGCTCAGTTTGTTTGCGCTTTGCGTCGGCAGCATCACGGGCAGTAAGCTGTTCTTTCAGGCGAGTGTTTTCATCTTTGAGCGCCTTTTTTTCTTCATTTGTCACGATGTTTTCCTCATGTTGATGTGTGTTATTGGGTTCATGAAAGGCAGGAGCAGGCTGAGCCGTGCTATAAGCTTCTTCACGTAATGAATCTACCTGCCAAGAAGGAAGCGCTTTGTCTGCTTCATCCATACCGAATTTACTAATCAAAAATTCTCGCAAACGCCCCCAAAGTGAGGCGTTGGTGATATCACTCCAATCAGAGAACTCCACAACACCATATTCTTGTTCGCTGAATTCAACTTGTTTCAATCCTTTAATGGCGGGTGGCTGCGCACCCAAAAAGCCGACATGACGCAAATAGAGCACGCCGGGTTTGGGGTTGTTTGGGGAATCAGGTAAATAGAAAGAAGCAGAAATTTTTTTATAGCGGCCTGCATCGATCAATTCAGCGAACTGAACATCAACCTGTTGAGGCTCCGCAATTAAGTCATCACCGGAAGACGTTAGCGATTTAACCCAACCATAGGCGGGCAAATTGTCTTTTGGATGCCCAATCACAATCGGTGCTTCATGCAACGATGAGTCATAAGCGTTTGCACAAGCTTGCAAATCTGCGGGGCTGAACGGCAATTGTTTGCCATTCATATCGGTATGTGTACCGGATTTGAAAATGTGAAGTGACTTCATTTCACTGCCTCTATTACGTTAATAGAGGCAGTTTCTCCATAATCAGAAAAAACTACTTTTAATCTGCTTTAGAAAAGACTTCGGAAGGAAATAAAAAAGTGGAGAACTGTATGCAATTAGATACCGAAAATTTGAGTCTGTAAACGCTTTATAAAGTTTTTTGCGGATGACAATGATAAATCACCCGCATAGTGAGGCAACGTTTAACGGTGTGCCGCTGATTCAAGATGTCGTTGAATGGTATTTAATACGGCTCTTTCTGCTTCTGGTGATAATTCGCCTTGTTCTGTTACGGGCAGATAAGGCCGGGCTGGTAACAATACAGATTGATCGCGGCCAGTTTTACCTCCCAATTGATGAATACGCCCGTAGACTAAGTTTGTACCGACAATTGCCGTGTGAGCATCATATCGGGTACTGACTGAACGCATCAAACGAGCAGTTTTTTGCAGTGTCTGACCACCACGTTCTTTTGCCGCTACTGAGGGTATCCATGCCGGGCGTCCTTCGGCTTCAAAGTTAAAAGCGGTTTCTGCTGACAATGTTCCAGCAATTTTACGCATGGCAAGTGTCAGATCATTAGTAGCCAATTCTAACGCCCGCAGTCCACGTCTTAGGTCTCCATCATTAATGGTGATAGTGATATTACTCATTCTGTCTTCCCAGTTCGCGACGGGCCAGTCCAGATAGCTCCCCATGATATCTGGATAAATCGGGACGATATGCTGCCCCCGGCGAATATGACCAACCTACATCAGTCGCTACTTTTGTTATGCCGGTATTGAATGTAGCAACAGGCTGCATCTCACCTGTTTTTTGTGAAACCAATTTCAACTCCCAGCCCATTGCTTTACCTGAATGCATAACTTTCACCCCTCTGGCACGAACATCATCATGACTGAGGGTAATCACACTGCAACGGCAACGCCAACCATTGGGAGGATAGAAGGCTTGCCAAAAAGGGTCGTCAGAGCGAAATACCAAACCATGCAATGCGAGATGGCTCTTGCGTGTATGGTTATCGTTGATCCCTGTATACATCCAGTACGGTCGGTCATCAATATTTTCCATTTGTTCGGCCCAACGGCCTGCACTGTACAGCACCGACATGTTGGTACGAAAGATAGTCTCAAGGCGCCACGGGCTACCTTGCTGAACAGTGACACGTTCCCCTGTAACGGGGTCATCGGTTTCTTTCGTTCCCCACCACCCCTTACGTCTTAATGTTGGCTCCAGCTCCTGACGAAACCAACGATCAGTCTTGCCTTCATCCAGTGCCTGCTGTAGCGCCTGGCGAATATCTTCCAGAATATCCAGACGCGTGACTTTCGCCACCGTGAATGCACGGGCATGAGTCTCTTGCCAAAGTTCTTCCCAATCCCACGTTATCTTGTAGCCCTTAGATTGCAGATAACCAATGGCTCGCTTGGGAGGTAATGTCATGCAATACGCCAGTTCAGGCGTGGTTATGCTCATGCAAGCGCCCCCAGATGTTAGACACAAACAAAACCCGTGCTAGCTGCTCTTGCAAACCCTCTGCGTCCATGTGTGGATAAAGCTCGGCTAACTCTCCTGTTAGATCGCTGGGATTAACACCGTTTTGAACACGATAGAACAAAGGAAGCAGCAGAGATTCCAATGATTCATTCAATGATCCTTCATTCATCAAAATATCCAGTGCTTCATCTAAGGTGTCTTGTGCTGCTAAATCTGCGTGAACAGCTTCAGAGAACGCCAGTGGGAGTGGTGGAATAGGCGTGGTTGACAAGGTTGTTTCATCAATATCCCCATCCTGCAATTGATATTCGCGTTTCCAGTATTGCGGAGTAAATCTGACACCAGCCTGACTCAACTTAACATCACGATTAGCCTGTGTTTCATCTACCGATTGCTGTTCCCAAAGACGATAGACCGGACATTCAACGTTACCGAAGTTCAGTTCTACAACCCAGCGTATAGCCTGATTGATGGCACTGGTGATAACGTCAGCATCAGCATCACGAATATCATCCGTTACCTCCAATCCCGCTTGTGCAGAGGCTTTATTGCTGTTTGCTTCGGTTGTTTGGTTTTGTCCCAGTAACGCAATAGAGATCTCACTGCGAGCAACGGTAATTAAGTTCTGGTAAATATCACTGCTGTCTGATTTACCTGCTGCCTCTTTAATCTCAACGGAGGAATCATCAGGAATGGCGGCAACTGCATCATCAATCATCGCTTCCATCGAATCCAATAACAGATCAATTTCACTTTGTGGCGTACCTCGTGGATGTTTTCCAATCACCCACGGTGAACCATACTTCTCAGCAAAGCGTACCCAAAACTTCATGCCGCCTTTCTTAAAGGTGACGGGCCAGAAGCACATGGATAAATCTGGAAATCCATAAGGGTTGTCATAAGTAGCATCTTGACGTGGTGTTACAAATTTATAGAGAGGAACCCGTTCTCCTTCTACGCCTGCATCACGGGCACGAAAACGCAGTTGGTTATCACGGTCATAGTGGAACCAGTCAGGCGGTTTGCTAACAATATCCGTCACTGACCATGATTGATTCTGGTTCCACATCAATTCACAAGGCTGATAGCCGTATAGAACAGCGTCATGCATTTCGCCAATGATACGTGACATATCCAAGTCCGCGAGCATGTCACGGATAAAGTTAAAGACTCGCACAGGGGCATTACTACGTTCTACACCACGCTCCAGTGCTTTCACTCCGGCCTTGCGGCGGCGAATACATCCACCAACTAAAGGATCAGTACGTAATTCACGATAGACACGAATATCCCGCCCTTGGGCTTTGAGAATAGTATCAGGGTTAGGTAGATATGTGCCCAGACTGTAGAAGTCAATGGAACGGCTACGCGATGCAATTTGTTCAGTGAATGACTGCTTTGATTCGGAAAAGTTAATAAATTCTGTTGGTGAAACCCAGATACCACGAGCCATTAGTATCCTCCCAACAATTGAGCACTCAGACGTTGACGACGGGATGAAATGGTGACAGGGCCTGATGGGCCATCTGACGCATTCACAGCCAAAAATCCTGCCCATGCTCGGTCAGCATGACCTGCTGTATCACTGTCAGCGACAAAACGAGGTGCGCCTGTCGGCCCTAAAATTTTCTGTAATTTATGCAAGTCTGCCCGCAAGGGTTGATCGCCACGAGGAATGCGAATTTGTTTGTCTTCAAACACCTCTTTACCCCTAGTTGCCAGTGTCAGTTTGTTGTTACTGGTAAAAATAACGCCTTCTACACGGCTGTTACCATGCCGCCGTTTGGCATCTTCGACGGGCTTTTCGCCCATCCCAGTCTGATCCATACAGCAACGCAAGACGCGATAACGGAAGAAAACATCATCTAGCAGGGCATCCTGTTCAGCGAATGTTGCCCGTTTGCGAGTCATAATTTCACGAGTCCAGTAGACATCGCCAACTTGTTCCAATACCCAAATAACGAATAAGTCATTGCGGATACCAATATCAACGCCAACAAAACAGGGGCCTCCCAGATAATGTTCTGGCAGCCCAGCCAAGTCATTCTCTACACCATCAATCAGCTCATAAGAAAGCCATGCACTGGCTTCATCCAACCATTTCAGTTCAAATTCTTGTGCCCAGGCATCTTCATCATTAAGGGCTGTCCGCATTTCCTGAATGTTCCGTGGCAAGCCGTCTTGTACAGCCTTATGTATATCGACAATGTGCCGTGACCAAATCTGTTCCAATGACTTGTCAGTCATTAGTTCATAGAATTTATTGCCTTTACCATTGGGGGTTGATGTCACTCGTAAATTGTAGCCGTTGGAAATGACAGGAAACAAAGCCGTCCAAATCTTGCGGCTGTCGAGATGAAAGGCGAACTCATCCAAAAAGACATTGGATGCGAATCCGCGAGCCGTGTCTGGATTGGCAGGCAAGGCCGTGATTCTGGAGCCGCCCGGCAATTCAGCTTCCAACATGGTATAGCGTTCTCCTGAAGCCCCTTTGAAATAGCCTTCAATCTCACGGGCCACCATGTTGTAGGCTTGGCAGTGTTTTTTCACGCCTTCTTCTATCGCTTCTCTGGCCTGACGCTCCCCTCTGGAGAGGATCACCCAACGTGTACGGCCACCTGTTGCCTCAACTTCGAAACAATCATCAGTCAGTTCCAGTGTTGTGGTAAATGTTTTCCCCGTCTGACGAGCAAACTTACCTATCTTGAAACGGGAACGATCTAGAAACCATGTGCGCTGGTACTTGTAAAGTTGAATGGCTGCACTCATTTGACAATCCCATAAATCTCTTCCCGGACACGGCGCAAAGTTTCAATACTCATGCGACCACCATTATTGGTATTATTGGTATTGGCTTCTTTCTCCAGTGCTTCCATTTTGTCAGCGATTTTCTGGCGCAGGTCAGACTGATATTTCTTCAGGTTGATGCTGGCCCTACTTAAAGTAGCAACATTTTTGGCGACCTTAGATAGCAGGGTAACTCGTTCTGCTGGGTCTACTTCCTTCTCATCAGCTTCCTGCAATTTAACGATGTGCTCAAAGATTTCGGTTTGAATCAGAGCGATCACAGCCTCAGAACGTGCATCTTGATCATCCACGGCACCTTCTGTGAGCATCCGTGCTGCTTCTGTTGCTGCCCGTATTGCACCGTATCGCTTTTCTATTTTTTGTCCATAACGGTGAATAGCAGACTTACTGATTACATAACCTTGATCACGCAGCAAGGTTTCGAGTTCCTGGTATCCACTAAATCCTGATTCAGTCAAAGCCCGTTCCAACCAACGCCGAACGTCTTCAGGGAGTTTATCGATAGTGCTTCGACGCGCCATTATTCACTCCAGTACTTTTCAGGACGAGCAATACCAAGACCACATTCGACCGTATATTCAACAACATCAACACCAATACGAGTTAAGTCAGCAAACCAGCTACCCGATGGCTGTTTATTGAGGTCAATTAATTTACGGTCTGCCAGATAATCCAATTCCTTCCGTAATTCCAATGCAGTGACGTCAGGATAAATCGCGCGAGATATATCCAATAACAGAGTTTCACTGGCGGTATATGGGCGGGTTTTATTCAGTGCGACCAACAGACTCCAGCGCAATGATTCACGACGAACACGAGCAACATCAATCATTTTTACCTCCGGCAATTCGGTGCTGCTGCACCATCTCTAATTTGCTGTAAAGCGCATCCAGCTTGGCTTCAATTACTGTTTGACCACGAATATAATCTTCACGGCGCACGTAATTCAGCGGCAAGTCAGCCTTAAACTGCATAAACTCACGTTCGAGCTGAGACCAATTGTCTACGGAATGTTTAAGCGCTTGCTCTAACGAGGCGTGTCTTTCCTCCTGCCGCTCTTCGGCCTTGCTGAATAACCACTTTGCGATGCCAAAAATGAAACCGAGGAAAGAGAGCAGAAAACCTACGGCAGCCCAAAATTCAATCTGTAATGTCATTGTTGTAATCCTTCGATGTAATCCAGCAAACCATTAACCTGAGCTTTCAATGCAAGACACTGTTCCCCGTTGTCGATGATATTGGCGAGGATATCTCGTTGCGTGATACCGGATGGCCGTAGTTGGGCATCAGAGCTTTCATTTCCACGGGACGTTTCATCAGCGCCGGAGGTAACGGAGGCAGAGCGAGTTTGTGCACTGGACAGGCCGAGGGCGGCGTTGTATTGCTGCACGAAGCCACGAGTAAACACACAATTAACAGGATGAAACTGTTGTTTTTCATCCATCCAACTCTGGGTAACATGGTCAATTTTCCTCTTCAGTTGTTGGTTCTGAGTGCGGAGTTGTTCAATATCGTTGAGATAATTGGCTGCTGCCTGATGCGCTGAGTGGACCTGCATTTGGTAACGTTGTTGCAAGGCATTGAGTGCTGACAGTTCCCGCTCTGTCCATTGCTTTTCCAGCTGAAGAAATTCGGCTTTCTGCTGTGCTAATGCAGTGTTTCCTGTCTCCGTTGCTTTCTGAAAGCCCGTGGTATGACCTCTCCAGTGAGCTAAAGCGAACATGCCGATTAGCGACAAAATCAATAAAACAGGTTTAGCCCACAATTTAATTGGCACAGCTGGTACCTCCCCAAGCCAAATAGCGAGGTGCGAGTTCCAGTAATATGCGTTTGGAATAATGTCGATTTTCTTTCCATGCTGACGCTCTACGTCCAGCATTCTGAGATTCAACATGGCCGAACCAGACCCACGGATTGAGACCAACTACCTTGGTTTTCTTCTTATCCCGTAGTAACCAGCCTAAGCCCCCATTATAGGAAGACAGCACCATCGCCATTCTTTGGCACTTATCGACAGCTTTAATGCGTTGCCATAGCCAATGATCATAGTGAACCATCGCCCGTATAGACCAGACTGGGTTGAATGGTTCTTTATTAGATAATTCAGGGATACGTTGACTGATCCAGTTTGCGGTTGCAGGCATGAATTGAGCCATGCCCTGAGCACCGACAGGAGAAACTGCCCATGATTTCCAACCACTCTCTTGATGCAACTGGGCAGCAAAATCTGCCACAGGGGCATTCAATCCCCATACCACACGGGATGCCCGTATCAAATCATTGCGGTATTGCTGCGAACGGTGTGGTGGTTCGTCAGCTAATGTTGGGCTGACCATACCGCCACACCACAGCAACACAATTCCGATAATCTGCCGCCAATTCATAATCACAACCCTGTAGCTACGCTCAAACAGGTAGCGGCAACAATCAGTGCACGGCGTATCAGAACGGCAGCAAACACCATATGGTAGCCAGTCTGAACGGGATATTTTCCTTTTTTCATGAGTATTTCATCATATTTCAGATACTGACCGGGCCTTGCTTTCGGGAATAAACTGCGGTCTAGCCAGTACCCCAAGACAACAGCCAGAGCAATAAGCGACAATTTGTAGATCACAACAGGGACTTGTTGAGGGGAAACTAAACCGATAGTGATCAGCAATAGAACAGCTGTTAACAACCAGCCACCGAGGCGTAATTTTTTGATAAGTGATACAAACGATTTGAAAGTTTTCACTGAACTGTCTCCGTAGTCGTTGATGGAAACAGTTTTTCCAATTTATTGGGAAAAGGATTTTAAAGGGCGTTAAGAGCACATCAGAAAAGTAAAAGACAGGATAAGAGCGACCTGCCTAACGCTCGAACACTGGGTAGGCTATCAACTCACAGGCATGTACTGTGAGCCAACCGAGGCTCTTTCCGCTATTGATTATTGATTATTGATGACCGGGAAAGCCTAACTCATTTTCAGCTAATGAAAAAGGCTTACGGATAATGAAAGAACAATCTTTACCTATCGTTCCGTGGATTGGTGGTAAACGCCGATTAGCAAAACATATTTTACCGTTATTTCCTGAGCATACCTGTTATGTCGAACCGTTCTGTGGTGCTGCAGCGCTGTATTTCCTAAAAGTACCGAGCAAATGTGAAGTAATTAATGATATTAATGGTGAGTTGGTGAATCTTTATTGCGTAATAAAACATCACTTGGAAGAGTTTGTCCGGCAATTTAAATGGGCATTGGTCAGCCGCCAAATTTATAAATGGTTGCAGATTACCCCCGAAGAAACGCTAACCGATATTCAGAGAGCAGCGCGTTTCTACTATCTCCAAAAGCAGGCATTTGGCGGTAAGGTAGCAGAACATACTTTCGGTACTTCTACCACCAGCCCACCGCGATTTAATTTGCTCAGAATAGAAGAAGAGCTATCAATGGCTCACCTGCGACTGGCAAGAACGATTATTGAAAATATGAACTGGGCACAATGCGTTCAACGGTACGACAGGCCACATACGCTGTTTTACTGTGATCCGCCGTATTGGGGTACAGAGGGATATGGCATAGAATTTGGGCTTGATAACTATGATCTGTTAGCAGAACTAGCGCATACCATCCGAGGGAAAATGGTAATTTCAGTGAACGATATTCCAGAAATGCGCAAGGCGTTCAAAGGGTTGACAATGCAAGTAGTCAATATCGGGTACAACTTGAAAATTACGGGGAAAGTCAAGCAGAGTAAGGAGCTGATTATTTGTAATTTTTAATAACCGAGGATGGCAAAGCAATATATTTGCTTTGCCATTTTTTTACCTTTAACCTAAGCCAATAGAACGGGATACAAACTGTAAACCTATTCCGAGAGTTTGGCTAATTAAAGACCTTAATGCTTCTTTACTTTCAGTCTTCAGTGTTTCCTTAATACGATCACCTAATGGGGTTTCTAAACTATCAGGGATTACTTTGAGAACCTCAAACCTTCAGCGGTTAATACGGCTCTATGACAACCTTCAGAGCTCATAGTCCCTACCAAATAACCATTCGTCATAAGCCAATCCACTGTATCCAGAAAAAATCTATGATCTTCTACTGTAGTACAAAGTTCGTCAGAGTATATTCCATCAGAATATTGAAGGGGTTCACCGATTATCTCTATAGATAAAAGATCTATCTTTAAAGGAAATGACTCATATAGTTTCCCAAATATAATACCTACAATTTCATTAAATTTTTCTATATTTGTAGTAGACATAAATATCCTATGTGTTTCTAAAGTTTCAATTCCAACGTTCCACCAGGTACATTCTGTTGATCTAAACAAACAGATTGGCAAGCTGATTTAGATATAGATAAAACTGTTTCGTTATCCTCTATATCAAGAAAACAATTATTTCCATCGGCTATATAATCATTGGGAAGTTTGGCATTTGTGGGAATTAATAAGTTACGCACAGTCCATACCCTTATATGAAATAGAAAATAACTATATTTTTAAGAATTTCTACGTCGTAAGATTACATCTATGGTATCAAGAACATTCTGATTTTCATCTATTATCCTATTTTCTATCTTCCTGTGCTTGTCCATTTTTTTTCCACAAAGCATTACCAGCACGGCCCAAGAAATAAAGATTATCAATATCTTATCATTAAGTACCAATACATTAGTAAGTCCTCCACCAAAAAATATCATATAAGCGTTCCATAGGGCAAACGTGAATGCTATAAGCATGAGGCTAAGTAACAGCAGGCAAGGTGTATTGATGTAATAACGCCATTTAGCATCTTTATTTTTTATAAGTAATTCTCGTTTTATAGCAAGTAATTCCCGACTATCCCTTTCATGAAGCTCACGCGGGCGAGATGGCATGGGGTTAATATTGACGACTGAACCTACATGAATAGAACCATGATTATTGCCACCAACGCTGATGGTTATTTGTCGTTCCTGCCCATCTTGGGGAAGTTGTTTAAGGCTATCAAAAACTTGTCCTGCTAATGTTTGTAATTCTTCATCTCTTCTGTCCATGCAAATCCTTTATTTTTTAATGATTAACAACCAGTTTTAATACTCTGTCAATTCTACTGTCATCGACAACCGACTCTTTAATTAAAAAGTTATATATTTTTGATGATTGCAGGACGAGTTCATCGGGCGTCCAGCGGCGATTAGCTTGTTGTGCCATCGAATCTAGTTTATGAACAATTTTTCCCAGTAATTCTGCATCTATCTCACTGTTTTTGTAAGCGGTAGAGGCTGACTGTTGAACTTGACCTGTTATTAGGTACAACACATCAAGACCCGCTTTTGCCCAAAGGCTTATAGCATCAGCTCCTGGTGCAGATTCATCTTTTTCCCACCTTATCTGTGATTTTCTTGATGCACCAACCATCTCCGCGAAATCAGACTGACTAAACCCCAATCGCTCACGCTCTTTTTTTAATCTCTCACCAAGAGACATTTTTGTCACCAAAACCCTTTACAAGTCCCATTAATGGGACAATAATGTCATGTATTGTACAAACATCATTGCATTACCGGAGGCCATAGCATGACACCCGAGAAAATTAAAAGCCGCTTTCATCAACACGGCATCACTATTACCCAATGGGCACAGGAGAACGGGTATTCCCGTGAAGCTGTATACCGAGTTCTTAATGGACAATCCAAAGCTAATTACGGAAAGGCCCATGAAATAGCTGTAAAGCTAGGTCTGAAAACGCCAAGTTTAGGCATTTAAATTTGGCCTAACTATTTTATCACTTTATGTAACAGATTATCACATATTGAAAAGGGAGAATGTGACATGCGCAAAATTAACGTTTCCAGTTCTGGTACGCGCATATTACGGGTTCTTAAGGCTCTACGTGGTCATTCCTTGTCTGGGCTGAGTAATGGTGAATTAGCGGAATTACTGGGGGAATCTCCCGCAAATATTAATCGTGCACTAAATACATTAATAGAAGAAGGGCTGGCGCAAAAACTGAGTAGCGGCAGATATGCACCAGGTATGCAATTACTACAAATAGCACAATCGTTCTCAAATGAAATGGCTAATACCCAGGCTAGAATTACGGAAATGAATCAGCGCGTTCTCGCTGGTAGCAGAAATTAATTAACAGGGGATTTATATAATGGCACGCTCAAAAAATACAACATCAGTAAAACTGGCCGAAGATGTTCAACTTGCCGACGATCTACAGGTCAATCTCAACGCTATGACAACACACCGTCTGCAAATCATGGAACAGTTTGGTGATGGTTTGCCGTATGAACGTGATCGCATCGTCCATGAAACCCGTTTCTACATGGCTCAGAGTGCTGAAGCGATGTTAGAAGCTGGGAAGCGCCTCATTATTCTTAAAGAGAATGAACCTCATGGCGAGTTTGTTAACATCGTTAAGGATCAACTCGGTCTGGAACCCCGTATTGCCCAAAAAATGGCACAAGCTGCACTCAAATTTCTTTCACCTGGATTAGAAACAAAAGCGAAAACGTTTTCGCTTTTGGGACGTTCCAAACTGTATGAATTGATGCTTGAAGACGATGATGAACTGTCTGAATTGGCTGAAGGTGGCACTGTAGCTGGTCTGACATTAGATGATATTGATCGCATGTCTGTCCGCGAACTACGTAAAGCCCTGCGTGATACACGTGCTGATCTGGATATTTCACGCCAGACGGTACAAGAAAAAAAGGAACTTGTTAGTAGTTTGATTGAGGAGAAATCTGAAATCCAGCACAAACTTCAGCGCCGAATCAATCATGAAAAACCGGAAGAAGAAGGTGCAGCTTTGACACAAGAGGTTAATTCATTGTCTTTTGCTATTGATGCCGCTATCACCAATCTTTTCAATGGATTTGAAACGCTTAATGACCATACCACACGCACCGATATTAGTCATGTTGGGTTTATGGCAGGCGTACTCGATGACCTTGAAGTCAAAATTCGTAACCTACGTAATCACTTTAATCTGCCTGAGTACAGAGAACACAGCATTGTTCCTGATTGGGCTAAAGAAGGTGCGGAAGCAGAAGAGGAAAGATTCGAACGACCAGAATGGATGGATAAGGAAGAGGCACATGAATAAATCTGAATTGAAAAAAATGCTTGAAAAGAAATTGAAGAAATAAGGGCAATAACATGAATACCACAATGACCGAACGATTAGTTTCTATTGCACAGGCAGCACATAAAGCCGGACATGGCAGTAAAGAAGCAATATATCGGGCGGCTTGTGAAGAGCTTTGTATGTCACGTTCAACATTGATTAAAAAACTTGGTGAAGTTTCTGGCAAAAAGCCACGCAAGAAACGTTCTGATGCAGGTAATAGCGCGCTGACACGTGAAGAAGCAACTCTAATCTCAGGGGTATTGATGGAGGCCACTCGTAATACAGGGAAACGGTTATATAGCTTCGAACAGGCCATTAATGATCTGCGTTCAAATGGCCTGATTAATGCAGGCCATATTGATACTGAAACGGGCGAATTTTCTCCGTTATCCGTTGACGCTATTAGTCGTGCATTGCGCCAGTACAAACTTCATCCTGAACAGTTGAAAGTGCCTGCGCCCAGCCTACAATTGGCTAGCCTGCATCCCAATCATGTCTGGGAATTAGACGCCTCAATTTGTGTACTGTATTACCTAAAAAATCCTAATAAAAACAATAGAAGTGACAGTGGGTTACGCATGATGTCTGTGGCTGAATTTAATAAAAATAAGCCTAAAAATCTAGCTCGTATCATTAATGATCGCGTCTGGTCGTTTGAACTAACAGATCACACAAGTGGCTGGATATATGTTGAATACTTATTTGGCGGTGAAACCAGTCAGAATTTTACTTCTGTATTGATTAACGCAATGCAAGATCGTGGTGATGCAGATGTGTTACACGGTGTACCCCAAATTTTATTTACTGACCCCGGTTCAGCTTTGACAGCACCTACACTACGTAACTTGTGTAAGGCCCTAGGCATTCAAATGATACAACACAAGGCCCGTAACGCCCGTGCTACGGGCTCTGTTGAAAAAGCGCGTGACATCATCGAACGCAATTTCGAATCCGGTTTACGTTTTCGACAGGTTGATGATATTGATGAACTTAACCGTCTGGCACGGCTATGGCGTATGAAATTTAACCGCAGTGCAATACATAGCCGACATGGACAAACCCGTACAGATTGCTGGCTAAAAATCACAGCAGAACAGTTAGTAAAAGCACCTGCCATTAACGTTTGTCGTGAATTGGCAATTGGTGCACCAGAAAGCCGTAAAGTACAGTCAACCTTGAGAGTATCTTTCAGGGGACGTGAGTATGACGTCAGTACCGTTCCTAGCGTGAGTGTTGGTGATTCAATCATGATCACCCGCAATCCGTGGCGTGACGAAGAAGCACAGGTAGTCATTACTGGTGAAGATGGTTTTGATGCTTTCCATCTTGTTAATGAAGTCACTAAAGATGAGTACGGCTTTGCCATCGGCGCACCTGTAATTGGTAGTGAATTCCAAGCCATTCCTCAAACAATTGCACAACGTAATTTAGCCGAAGTTGAACAAAAAATCATGGGGACAAACAGCACGGCTGAAACTGAAATAGCACGTAAATTGAAAACACTTCCCCTCAATGGTCGGTTTGATCCATATTTGGATATTGAACGTAATGATGCGCCAACGTATATGCCAAAACGTGGACAAGCCTCTACGGTACATAGTCCACGAATTGAACAGATTATGAACCCGGTTGATGTTGTCAAAATTTTACGTGAACGGTTCCAATCACATGGTAAGACATGGCGTGGTGAATTTTATCAGCAAATAGTTAAACGCTTTCCTAATGGTGTTCCAACAGATCAAATTGATGAGTTGGTTGATGAATTCATGGGGAAATCAACAACTGTTGCACGCAGTATTGTTAACGGTAATTAGTTTTTCATGGTGTATATTAAGGAAAAGAAAAATGGCAATTAAAGTTCATGATCCACTACTTTCATTGACAATTCAAAATACAACTGAGGTTTATTTATAAAAGTGACCCAATTTGTTTTCGTGAAACTCATTATAACGTAGGAAGTATATAGGATATTTTGCCAGGGAGTGATGTTGCTATCTCTTATTATCAATGGCATATGCAGAAATAAAGATAGCCGCTTAACGGGGGATTATTATGCTGGTGTTTAAACAGCAATTAC
Source organism: Photorhabdus sp. HUG-39 (assembly GCF_963878365.1). Taxonomy (NCBI): domain Bacteria; kingdom Pseudomonadati; phylum Pseudomonadota; class Gammaproteobacteria; order Enterobacterales; family Morganellaceae; genus Photorhabdus; species Photorhabdus sp. HUG-39. The sequence continues at coordinate 28,723 of NZ_CAWNWY010000047.1, forward strand.
AGGCACATCAGTTAACGCAAAGTGCAGCCGCAAGTGCGGCAGGAATTTCAGCGGCGGCGTTGGCTCAAATTGTTAACCACAATATATGGCCACGACAGAACGCAGATGCAATTCGTCAGCGTATTACTGATTTCTTGGCAAAAAGAGGTATCGATACCGCAAAAAGTTTTGAGGTGGTACAAACAACCGATAAATCAGATACCGATAATAAAAATACAACCCTCATTTCTGAGGAGGAATACATGTTACTAAAAAAACAAGTGTTATTTCCAGCTACGAAAAAGCACTTTGGTTTATTTCGTGATCCATTTGAAGATAGCGCAATTCAAAGTGCTGAAGATGTTTTTGTGACTCCAGATAGCCGTTATGTACGGGAAGCCATGTATCAAACAGCCCGCTATGGTGGTTTTCTGGCAGTATCAGGGGAGTCGGGTTCAGGTAAAACGACATTGCGTCGTGATCTTATTGACCGTATTAACAGGGAGAATACCCCCGTTATTGTTATTGAACCCTACGTATTAGCAATGGAAGACAATGATGTAAAAGGTAAGACCTTGAAAGCATCAAACATTGCTGAAGCTATTGTGAATACCTTAGCGCCATTGGAAAACTTGAAACGATCGCCTGAAGCACGCTTCCGCCAGTTGCACAAGATATTGAAAGACAGTTCACGGGCTGGCTACCAACATGTGTTAATAATAGAAGAAGCACACTCGTTGCCTTTACCAACATTAAAGCACCTTAAACGATTCTTTGAACTGGAAGATGGATTTAAAAAACTGTTATCGATCATTTTGATTGGTCAGCCTGAACTGGAATTGAAGCTATCTGAACGTAATCAAGAGGTTCGTGAAGTAGTGCAACGTTGTGAAGTTGTTAATTTGTTTCCTCTTAATGATTATCTGGAAACATTTTTGGATTTTAAATTTGGTCGCGTAGGCATGAAGACTAATAAGATTTTAGATAATAGCGCTATTGGTGCTATCCGTGACCGTTTATGTCTTAGTCGGCATAGCAGTAAAGAAACTGTTAGTTTATTATATCCATTAGCTATCGGAAACTTGATTATTGCAGCTATGAACATGGCTGAAATTAATGAGATACCTAAGGTTGATGCCAATATTATTCGCAGTGTTAGCTGAAGATATCATTATAAGAAAAAGTTCTATTTAACAATTAATATTAACAATAGGCGGATTCGAATAATTTCTGGTTTTATTGGTTTCAAATTGGTTGCAACAAGGATGGAACATACTATAACCAAAGAAATGGAAGTCTTGTAAATATTAAGTTCGGCATTTCATTGTCGATCTACTTGAAAAAAAAGGTTTCTTTGTTGAGGAAAAGAAGAAAATATATTGGTATTAATAAACATATTTATTAAGTAACAGGGTAATTAAACATGGCAAAAAGAAAAATTATGTTTAAAGCTACAGCGGCTTCCTACACCCGTAATTATGTAAATAAAGCTGTTGTAAAAGATATTAATGAAATATCAATTAATTCAGGTAAAGAAGATTTTTCAATTATCCATTTGAACAGAAAATTAAGTAAGGAACATACTTATGAAAATAACATGTCATCACTGCAAACAACCTGTTGAAAAAATGAATCTAAAACAAGCCAAGGTTATTCAGACTCCTGAATTTGGTGAGTGGGTTGTTGATTTAATCTTGGTTTGTCCACATTGCAGTCAGCAATACGGTGTCTCTGTGTCAACATGGGATTTACAGCCACTGGAGACCACACATGGATAAAACGGCCTTATACCGAAAAGCCAAGTTCAGTAGTATCAAGTTAATACTGGCTATTCTGGTTTACTTAATTCAAGAGTACATAGTAGAGGATGAATAAGATGGCAAAACAGAAACTTATTCAGCTTATTCATATTGCACGTAGTGATCTAAAACTAGACGAGGATACGTATCGCCAGATGTTACTTTCAGAAACCGGAAAAGCCTCTACGCGGGAGATGGATATCCCGCAGTTAACTCGCGTTTTGGAAGCTATGAAAAAACGCGGTTTTAAGATTAAATCTTTTAGGAAATCCAAAACATCACGTCCATTAGATAGTCATCCCCAATCAAAGAAGATACGTGCATTGTGGCTAGAAATGGCATCTATAGGTATTGTTCGTAATGGTTCTGAACAAGCCTTAGCTCACTGGATTAAGCGTGAAACGGATATTGATGGTTTACAGTGGTTGGATTCAGACCAAGCCAGCAGCATTATTGAAAAACTGAAGAAGTGGCAGAACCACGTCACGAGGAAAAAGTATGAATGATGTGAATAATTTTCGTAGCAAAGGTCCTGAGCTGCTGGTCGAACTGGCACAGCATACAGCCTGCACGGTCAGTGAAATAATCCATGTTGAGCCTGCGTTAGCCGAGCAAATTGGTGAAGCTGTTGCTAACCATATGATGCAGGTTTGGGGCGGTCAGAATGTCTATTTTCCTATGGGCATGATTTGGAAAGTCAGCCTCCGTGATCGTGAGATTTTCAACGAATTTAACGGTAAAAATCATCATGATCTGGCTCGTAAGTTTGGTGTTTCTATTCAATGGATTTATAGCGTAGTGAAACGTATTCGAAAGGAGGAACTGGATCGCCTGCAAGGTAAGTTATTCGATAACGAGTCTGAATAGGCAGGTCAAACTAATTGAGCTTAGTAAAATCAGATGGCAGACTAAACATGATTCTCGTTCGGTCTGCCTTTCAAATACTGAAAAGGATTTACAATTGAATCTCCATAACTTCCCATTTAGTCCAAGTTTTTCCCATAATTATCTTTCAATTCCCTGTCAAATATCTTACTTATGATCAGTTACCGCTGGCCCGGTATAAGGTTTGCTTCGGCTTGGGTGTTGCTTCCGGTGAATGCAGTTGCAGATTTTCTTCCGCCGCACTCTGCACAGTCACCGTTCTGCCCAGCGCGTCAGTTTTACCCGGGATGACC
>NZ_CAWNWY010000048.1:0-30081 GCF_963878365.1 Photorhabdus sp. HUG-39
CTGGTCAAACAATGCGATTGCGGGGCACCGAGCCAAAGGAACAAGCTTAAAAAAGCGGGTTGGTGCGATGATTATCGGGCAAGAGTTTTCTTTGGATGAATAGCAGTCAAAGTATGCTCGTGCCCTGCAGATTCACTAAGGAGTAAACCAGCATTATCATTAATGATGCCTGATGAAGCGGATGAGATGTTATTGCGCCATTATATGAAAGCAGAAAATATGGTAAATAATTTACCAACATGCCATGAATATTTACAACATCTACATAACTTAAAAAATAAAGATTGATAACAGGTAAAAAATTGGTGCCTATTGGATTCAGTAAGTTTAAAACCTTACTTAAGATGTGTTGTATTAAATTAATCTCGATTATCCAAATAATCTATATAAGACTGAAAAGTTATTCGTAAAGTATTTATATGGCATTTAGAGCGCCAGTAATCTAAGGGCGGTAGCTTACCAGAGTAAAGGTAAGCTACCGGGTGAGTTTATCATTAATCAGCTTCCGAAAAACCTTGTCGTTCTGGGGAGGGGAAAGGAGACGGTTTTCCCGCTAACTTGTTTATACAGATAATATTTTGAAAGGTAATATTAATAGAAATGTGAAGTCTTCATCAGAACTTACATTTTCCTGGTGTTGTATATTTCAACCTTCCATTCGTCTTCTTCAAAACTTCCTTGACTTATTCAACAAACCCTATCTAAATTGATGTGTATATACAAATTCAAAGGGGGAGGTAAGGTAATGGTTCCAGAATTGGAAATTTCATTGGAAAATCATTTTCTGAAATTCGTTTCTATCATATACCCTATGGATTTCAAGATGGATCGCGACGGCAAGGGAGCGAATCCCCGGGAGCATAGATAACGATGTGACTGGGGTGAGTGAGTGCGGCCAACAAAGAGGCAACTTGAAAGATAACGGGTATACAATTTATGGTTTAGATAGAGTAATAGCTCGTATGAATCATCGTATAGTGAGAAGATTTAATATGTTTGAGTCTAGTTTAGATATTTCAGAAGAAACAGGTATAATTGAAGGTAGAAAATTTAATAATTTGGACTGGAGTAATGAACATCAACCAGATTTAGTATTTAAAAGCTGTGTTATCATTGATTCGAAGTTTTCAGGTGCAAACTTAAATGGTTTGCGTTTAATAAATTGTCAAGTATTTAACTGTGACTTTATTGAAGCCAATATTTCAAATGGTGAGTTTGAAAATACATTATTTTATAGTAAAGATAGTCAAAAAGGTTGTGATTTTCATAGTGCAGACTTACGTAGTTCAAAGTTTATTTGCTGTGATATTTCAACAAGTAATTTTTATCGTGCTGAGCTATTTGATATAACAATTGATAGGTGTCAGGCGCAAGGGTGTCATTTTGAGCTTGCCGACTTTACAAAAGTAGTCAGTCGAAAAGTTATATTCAGCTCAGCAACATTAACAAAATCAAACTTTAAATATTCAGATTTTGAAGGCGTATATCTTGAAAAGTGCGACTTATCAGAAAGTAATTTAGTTTCAGTTGTATTATCAGGCGTAAACCTTGAAGGTTCAAATCTAACTAATACTATTTTTTCTCCATCCCGCTATGATGGGTTATCAATATTTAAAGCTGATTTAAGGAATGCGGAAATATCTAATATAGACGTGAGATTATTAGATTTTTCTGGCGTTGAAATATTTGAATGGCAAATGATTCCTTTGATGGAAGAAATGGGGTTTATCATCCATCCAGATAATTAAAGTAGAAAAGGCAACTGAGGTTATATTCGTTAGGATAAAAAAGAATATTTTCCTTATTATCCTATGTACTGGAGACACCTCTGATTATTTAACTGTTAACACTCTTTGAATTTTTGCTGGTTTTGCTATTGTCCGCATCTTAGGAGTTAAATATTAATAGGAGTTATGTGGAAAATGAAAGTAAGAGAAGATATTATTGCACTAAAATCTTAAAAAGAATCTCTGATAGAAAAAGATCTCAATAGAAAATGCCCAGATAATAATAAAGCCCAGATTAGTCCCAAAGTGAAAGAATTATTAGATTGGATTAGATTAACTTCTAAATCAGATGATGAGATAATCAAAGGCAAAGAAATATCGAAGCAATTTATTTATCAGTCAGGGAAACTTGGACTTTTTGGTATGCAAATACCGATAGAGTTCAATGGCATCGATATTTCTGTTTCAGAGGCTTCCCAAATCATCCAACAACTCGCAGCCATAGATATTACTCTTACAGCTTTTACTATACTCCAACACTCATGTAGTTATTTGATATTCAAACATGCTAGTCCAGAAATAAAGCAGGAATATCTATCGAAAGTGTCAACAGGTGAGATGATTGGATGTTTTGCATTGAGTGAACTCGCTGCGGGTTCGAATCCGCGAAATATGGAGTCCACCCTGACGAAGCATGATGATGATTCCTGGGTACTGAATGGTAGTAAATGTTGGTTGGGTGGAGCTTCTATTGCTGGTGTATTTATTGTATTTGCAAAACATCAATCTGCTGATGAATTAGGAATTAGCTGCTTTGTAGTTCCAGCATCTGCCTCAGGTATAGAAGTTGGTGGTGAACAGAATTATCTGGGAGTCCAAGGTCTTGATTTGCGTACCGTCACTTTTAATAACGTTGTTGTCCGAAATACACAGCGATTAGGTGAATTGGGAAAAGGCATGCAAGTTGCTGCGAGTAGTTTGCTTTTTGGGCGTACACTAGCGAGTTCACTGGCCATTGGGGTAATGAAGCGGTGTGCTCAATTGATGTATAGATTTGCTTCCCAGCGTCAAATCAGTACCGGGCTACTGATAAATAATCCAGTGACAGAATTACAACTGAGTTGGTTAATTCATGCGATAACAAGTGTGACGGCAATATCTGATCAAGCATGTGGGGATTTCGATCATGGTGTATCTGTTCCTGCGAGTTTATGTATTGCTGCAAAAGTTTTGGGATCAGAATTTGTTTGGAAAGCCACAGATAATTTAGTCCAATTGATGGGAGCAAGAGGGTTAGATGAAAGAAATGTGGCATCTAGTTTATTGAGAGATAGTCGATTTTTGAGAATAGGTGAAGGACCAACTGAAACATTATTGATGGAGATAGGTTCAATATTAGCAACCAAAGATCCGGAAAATGAATTTTATTTTGTTGAGAAACTTGGTGCTAAGGAAATTTGGAGTAAATTGTATTCATCAATAAATGAAATCACAAGATTATGCAAAATCAAAGAGAAAGGTCTCGAAGCAACCTACTATTATGCTGGTAGAGTTGGAGTTTGGGCTATTTTATATGCTTGTATAGAACATCGATATCCTTTAGAGCAGGATACCATAATTGACTGGATAAAGGATAATTATAACCAAGAATTGATTCTAATTAAAAATGACTTAAATAGAACAAGACTTGGAAGTCAGATAGATTATATTTTTGAAAAGATTAATGCTTATGGTGTGGATATTGGTTCTCTAGATGAAACGATTACGACAAATCTCAATAAGACCTCTCTCTTTTTTTCCAAGGAATGTATCAATAATAAAGAAAACCGATTTACTGATGGCGCGGCTAAATTCTATAATGATCACAAAGAAGATGAAGTTCCATTAATAAATATTATAAAAGACTCGTTATTATCTTCAGAAATTACATTGACGAAAAGTATCACGACAGCTTTGCTTAATGAAAAAATAAAAAGTAAAGTTAAAAGATTCGCCAAACGAAATAAAAAATCTATCGTAGAAGTCATATTGACTTCGCTTTCTGTATTATTAGCCAGAATTTCTAATCAAGAATCTATCTCGATACTCGTTTTCAATGTTAAGGAAAATTCGACATATTTTTTCACTTATCAATATAAACCTAACGATTCAATTGAAAGTAACTTAGTTACCCTAACCGGTAAAGTCAAACAGTGGTCGACTCCGAGTGAGGCGATTATAGATATCATTGAGAAATCAAGAAATGATTCTCCACTAATGAGTTTAACTACAACGACAGTTTGTTTTTGTATTGGACTTCCACTGCAATACAAAGAGTTAGAGGGTATTGATATTTGTATTGCTTTAGAAGAGAAAAATACTGAGCAATCCATTACATGGATTCATTCTGCTGCTTTTAACCAAGATACGATCAAGAGAAGGGCAAATAACTTAATTGAATTCATTGATTCAATTGAGACACCGAATAGATCAGTAGCAAATTTATCGATTATTCCTGATAGTGAAAAAGAGGAAATTAGGAAATATAGTAGTATAAAGAGTATGGCTAAAAGTGGAGATAAAACGTTACCTGAGTTGTTTTATCAATGTTTAGAGTTAAATTCTGGGGGAGTAGCATTAGTCGGTCCTAATGAAAACCTGACATATCAGCAATTAGAGGAAAAAACGAATCAGATAGTGGCTATTATACAAGAGGCTGGTGTAAAAGCTTGTGATGTTGTGTGTCTTTGCATGGGGAGAACTACCTACTTTATAGCCAGTTTATTGGCTATTGTTAAGATGGGAGCCACTTTTGTTGTGCTTAATGCAAGGCACCCTGTGGAGAGAAATCGGACGATAATCGCTAATACGCGTTGTTCAATAATCTTGAGTGAGAGTTCACTAGCAAATATTGTAAAGGAATTTGACGAGTGCGTTATTGAGATTGATAGCGAATTAAAATCTGGTAATTTACGTTCTATCTCACTGAGTAACCAAGCTACACCTGACTCTATTGCATATATTTCTTTTACCTCTGGTTCAACGGGTGAGCCTAAAGGGGTAATGGTTAGTCATAGTGCGCTTTGTTTGCAACTTGAAAATCGTAGGTCAATCTTGAATCTTTGTGAAAGTGATAGATTGCTATATTCAGCGGCCCCGAATTTTGATGTTGCTATATGGGAGCTTTTTGGTGCTTTTTCAGCGGGCTGTGCATTGATTGTCAATGGTGACAATCAGTTTAATTGGGAGCCAAAGGAAGCTATAAATACAATTATTCATTATGGCGTTACTCATCTTCAAGTTCCACCTACTCAGCTTGGTTTACTCATTAATGAGAAAAATATTGAAAAATGTTGTTCTTTAACTTGCATTATTACTGGCGGGGAGTTATTACCAAATAACGTAAGAGAAAGTATACATTCGAAGATAAAGGTAAACCTGTATCACTTTTACGGGCCAACAGAGGCAGTTATTGATACCAGTTATTGGCAATGCAAAATAGGTGAACAACAATCCTCTACCTATATTGGTCTCCCTTGTCCACACAGACAGATATATATATTTGACCATAATATGCAACAAGTCCCAATTGGTGTACCTGGGGAAATGTATATTGCAGGGAAGCCTCTTGCAAATGGATACCTATCAGGGGCAAAAATGACAGAATCTCTGTTTATTAGAAAAAAACCGTTTACTGAGGAAGAGAGTAAAGATTCATTCATGTATAAAAGCGGCGATAAAGCTCGCTTTATATCTGGAGGTGGGTTGGAATTTTTAGGCCGAGTTGACCAGCAGATTAAGATCAATGGTATTAGAGTAGAACCTGGAGAGATAGAAAATGTATTAGAAAGTCATGCATCTATTATGCAACTAAGGGTTGCATTAAGAAATCGAGGGCAAGATAAGGTTAATCAGTTCTTGGTTGCTTATTATGTACTATTTGAAGGTTCGATAGTCGATAAACGTGAGCTTAGACAATTTGCAAAAAAACGTTTGCCAAAGGAGATGGTGCCAAGTTTATTTATCGAGTTAAAAGCGCTTCCATTAACTTCAACCGGTAAATTAGATATCCGTGCCCTGCCAGAATTTGCGGATTTGCATAAAATAGAGGCTTCAGAAATTGACCTTTCTACAACTGTAGGCAAGGTGCGCTATATATGGCAAGAGGTGCTTGGTAGGCCAGTCAATGATGAAGATGTTGATTTTTTTGAAATTGGTGGTCACTCTCTGACGGCTGTGAAAGTACTTACTCAGCTAAGAGAGACTGTTTCAACCGATATTAAAATGAGCGATTTTCTGGAAAACTCAACAGTACAAGGATTAGCAAGAATTATTGAAGAAAAAGGTATTAATATCCATGTAGAAAAGCCTACCCCAATGTCAAGGGAAGGGGTTATTCCTTTATCAGGCACACAGGAAAACCTCTGGTATCTCTACAAGCTTAATCCTCACTCTGCGGCTTATAATTGCCCTGAAGCATTTAGGTTGTCAGGAAAGATTTGTTTAAGTAGTTTGGAGAAGGCATTGAATGATATTTTCAAACGCCACGAATCTTTAAGAACGACATTTTATGAGTTGGATGGTATTCCTTATCAAAAAATTGTACCAATTTCAGAATTTAAACTTGATGTCTGGTATTTTAATCATATATCTGAACAACAGTTTTCAGAGGAATCTAAAAAAATCGTAGAGAAGGAGTCTGCTAGGTCATTTAATTTAGAGAAAGATTATCTATTTAGGGTGTTATTCATTAGTAATCATGATGAACATGTTATTTTCTGGAATTTTCACCATATTATTGCTGATGGAACCTCTTCTGCTAATATATTTACTAATGAACTTAACCAACTTTATACTTATACCCGTCATCTTTCAAGTTGCCTCTTTGTTGGCTGCACTCACTCACCCCGGTCACATAGTTATCTATGCTCCCGGGGATTCGCTCCCTTGCCGCCGCGATGCATCTTGAAATCCATAGGGTATATTATTTAAGAGGAGAAAATATCTCTCTACCTGAGATAGCGATACAACCTATTGATTATATGCACTGGTATAACACTTTTATGAATGAATCGAGGCGTGGTGGAAAATTGGATTTTTGGCGTAATATGCTAGAAGGGGTACCTTCCGAAGTTGACATTACACTTGGGAATTCTTTTCCAACTAATATTAGTGATAGCGGTTTTCGGTTCTATTTTCAATTACCAGAAGAAATTGTGAGCCAAATTGATGAATTTTCAAAAAATAATGGATTCACCCAATTTGAGATTATGATGGCTGCCTTTTCAGTCCTTATTTATATTGTCAGCGGTGAAGATGACTTCACTATTGGAACCGTTGTAGCTGGGCGACATCATAGTGTTATTGAAAACATTATAGGAAACTTTGCCAATGTCGTGGTGACAAGACATAATGGTTTTAAACAGACGACAATTTTAAATTATCTTGAATCAATGAGAAATAAATTAACCGATATATTTGAAAATTCTGATATTCCCTTTGATGAAGTTGTTTCAGCAACATGTCCTAATCGTAAAAAAAATAAAAATCCATTATTTAATACTTTCTTTTCTCTTTACAATGGAAAAAGAAATCACCTTAATATCGGTGAGGCAGTACCTCAAGGAGTGTTATTAAATCCCGGCAATTCTCAATTTGACCTGAGTTTGGCTTTATTTTCGGATGCTGGTTCTATTAATGGATATATAGAATATAAAGTTGATCTCTTTGATAAAGAGACAGTGAATCGACTTTTCCGTTATTATATAAAAACGCTTAACTATATTTTGATGAGTCCAGATCAGAGTATTGATTATATTGAATTAGTTGATAGTGAAGAAAGAAATACTCTCGTTAAAGATTGGAATAATGAGCGAGGGCCTGTAGCAACAGATAAAACTTTATATGAAATTTTTGAAGAGCAAGTTAAACTATATCCTGATAATATTGCAGTTAAGTTTGAAGATAAATATTTAACTTACGAAGAATTAAATAAAAGAGCTAATAAGTTAGCTCACTACTTAAATAATTATGGCGTCAATCCTACTGATTTAGTTGGTCTTTGTGTTCAACCATCGATTGAAATGTTTGTAGGTTTGCTAGGAATTGTAAAGGCTGGTGCCGGGTATGTACCATTAGATCCTGCACTTCCTGCCGCTAGAATTGATTTTATAGTGAAAAACAGTGATTCAGTTGTGATTTTAACGCAATCAACGCTTGCTAAAACAGTTGCGCATTGTGGCATTGATCTAATATTGCTTGATGAAGAAAATCAGTTATTCAATGAGTATAAGGAGACAAATCCTTCGCACTCGATTCCGGCTGATAGCATCTTATATATGATTTTCACATCAGGATCGACCGGGATCCCGAAAGGCGTTCAGACTCAGCATTATAATGTTGCGGCACTGGTTTGTGATACTAATCATATGGAGTGCGACAAAGCAGATGTTTTTGCAAAAGTTAATAACTTTGCATTTGATATTTCTACATGGGAAATTTGGGCACCGCTATTGCATGGTGCATCTATTACGGTGGTTCCTGATGCTATAAAACTAATCCCACAGGAATTTTCTGCTTTTATTAAACAACAGAAAATTACCATGCTTTATCTTCCTACCGCGCTTTATCATATGATCGCTACCGAGTTGCCGGAAAGTTTTGGTGGGCTTAAGTTGCTTGTTGTGGGTGGTGAAGCACTTGATCCGACAAAAGCACACTGTGTTTTGGAAAGTAAAGCGCCACCAAAAGGCTTTATTAATGCTTACGGTCCAACCGAAGTGACATGTTCATCTGCGTGGTTTGATGTTAAAAAACTCAGTAAAGATGCAAAGAGGGTTCCAATTGGTAAACCGATCACAAATACGCAGTTTTATGTCTTAAATAGTGAACAAAGCGTTCTACCAATCGGAGCTAAAGGTGAACTATATATTGGTGGCGCGGGTGTGTCAAAAGGTTATAGGAAGCGTCCAGAACTTACGGAACGCCACTTTCTAAAAAACAGATTAGGTTCTGATATAAGATTTGACAAACTGTATCGCACCGGCGATGTCGTTAGATACTTACCTGATGGTAATTTAGAATTCATGGGTAGAACTGATCATCAAGTTAAGATCCGGGGATTTAGAATAGAAATTGGAGAGATAGAAAATATATTAAGAAAGCATCCATTGATAAAAGATGCTATTGTTTTGGTTCAGGAAGAATCACCAGGAAATAAACGTTTAGTCGCATTTGTTGAGTTTTATGAAGAGCATCAAAACACATCAATCAATACGATAAGAAAATATCTATTAGAAAATCTACCAGCCTATATGGTTCCTTCGGTAATTAAGGCGTTAAATGTTTTACCGTTGAATAATAATGGTAAGATAGATAGGAATAAGCTTAATCAAATTGAAATAGAGCTGGGTAATGAAGGTGGAGGTTTACGCTATCCGCGAGACTATGTAGAATTATCACTTTGTCTTATTTTGGAGGAGATTGTCGGATTTAAAAAACCAACCTTAGATATAAATTTCTTTGAAAGTGGTGGGGACTCTCTTCGAGCAGTCCGTTTAATTTCTGAGATAAATAAAACTTTTGGCAAGAATTTACCTTTAGATACGTTGTATGATAGCGGTAATATTGAATCCTTAGCATTAAAAATAAAGAGTAATGATATAGATAATGAAAACCGTATTTTAATACCTCTTGCAAAAAATAAATTTAATAATAAGCCCGTATTTATCGTTCATCCTCTAAGTGGTAGCGCAATGTGCTATATCCCATTAGCCACAATGTTAGCTAACCCGCTTTATGCTTTCCAGTCACCGTTATTTTATAAGCAATGGGGGCATGAATCGATAGATACCGTTGAAACCTTGGCTTCAATGTATATTGATGAAATGCTAAAAGTTCAAGAACGAGGCCCTTTTGTGCTTGGGGGATGGTCTTTCGGGGGAATTATTGCTTTTGAGATGGCGAGGCAACTTGAGTTAAGTGGTTATGAAGTATCTAAACTATTCTTGTTTGACAGCGTGGCGCCTGGAAAAGCTCATAAAGAGTTGAACATGATGAAAGTTCTTGGTCTTTGTCTCGAAGAAATTGTTGAACAATTTGGTACTCATATCGATATTGATTTAGAAAACATGAGCAAGCTGACTCACAGCGAGATACTTGATGCTGTATTAAATACTATTAAAGAACATGGTGGATTTGCCCCAGATGCTGATGTCACTATGCTTGAACGCATGATTGACACTTGCCTGGCTAATTCCAGAGTGTCATCAAAGTACACTGCTGGTACTGTAAACATTGACACGATTCTTTTTCGTGCTAAAGACCGTTCTCATATGGAAGAGATGCTGGTATTCCCTAATGAGGCTAAAGAAAGATGCTTGGGTTGGAGCCAACATATTTCTGGTGATCTTATTATTGAGGATATTGATGGTCATCATATGTCGATAATGTTCCAACCTAATGTTAACGCTATTTCCGCGGTAATAAATAAATGGATGGAGAAGAATAATTAATGGGGGGAGACTGATTTTCTATAATGATTAAAATAGGACTTCTGTCATATACTTTTTTATTTATAATACGTGGTGAATAATGAATCCATCGTTTAAATTGATAAATTAAAATAAGATGTATACCCAATGGATTTCAAGATGCATCGCGGCGGCAAGGGAGCGAATCCCCGAGAGCATAGATAACGATGTGACCGGGGTGAGAGAGTGCAGCCAACAAAGAGGCAACCTGAAAGATGACGGATATATAACTTTGCTAAAAATAAATAAGTTAGTGCTGGTATTTATTCTTAAACCTAAAAAATAGGGTATGATGCTATGAATATAATTGGTATCTCTGCAAATTTTCATGATTCTTCTTGTGCACTGATCAGCGATGGTCAATTAATAGCTGCTGTTTCAGAAGAGCGATTTTCCAGATTCAAAAATGACTCTCGACTACCAATTAGAGCTTTCAGATATTGTTTAGAAGAGGGCGGAATTAATATTACAGATATCGACTGTATTGCTTATTATGAAAACCCTTATAAGAAGTTGTCTAGGCAACTTGCTTCCAATTTCAACTTTTCTGCTACTAACGGTCTTCATTGGTTGGACTGCCACAAGCCATTTCGTGATATTACTGAAGTATTGGGGTATGAGAAAGAGATCAAGTTTTACGATCATCACATGGCACATGCTGCCGGGAGCTATCTATTTTCTGGCTTTACTGACGCGGCTATATTGACTTCTGATGGTGTGGGGGAATGGGAAACTTCTACTTTTGGTTATGCGCAAGGCGATAACATCAATTTGTTCGAGAAAATTGAATATCCAAATTCAGTGGGTCTTTTTTATAGCACTATTACTAACTACTTAGGATTCAGAGTACTCAGTGGCGAATATAAAGTCATGGGATTAGCGCCTTATGGTAAACCAATATATACCAATAAGTTGCGAGAAATGTTCAGTATGGAGAAAATATTTAGGTTTAAGCTGAATATGAAGTTCTTTGATTTTTGCCAGATAAATAGAATGTACACGGATGCTTTTATTGACTTGATTGGTTTTCCCCCAAGAGAACAAGAATCTGTGATGCTACAACACCACATGGATTTAGCGAAAAGCTTGCAAGTGGTGTTGGAAGAGATTCTTATCAAACAAGTTCATGATCTGCGGGAAAAAGTTGATTCAACAAACTTATGTTTGTCAGGAGGTGTTGCTCTAAACTGTGTTGCGACACATGCCATCCGTAAGACTGGCCTATTTAATAATATCTTTATTCCTTCTGCTGCTGGAGATTCTGGTTCCGCTTTGGGGGCAGCTGCATTGGCTCATATTGAGATGACGGGAAAACGACACAGTTACGAGCCATTTACAAACCCTTATCTCGGTCCAAAGTTTAGTAACGACAACATATTGGAGATGCTAACTTCAATGGAGATTGAAGCGTTGGATTTCCGTGAAGATAGAGAAGGTTTTGAGCAAACCATTGTTGAGATGCTCATAAATGGAAAAGTCATTGGTTGGTTTCAGGGGCGGATGGAATTTGGTCCTAGGGCTTTAGGAGCACGAAGTATTATTGCGGACCCGAGAGATCCTTCTATGCGAGATCGGCTAAATGCATTGGTCAAAAAGAGAGAAGGATTTAGGCCATTTGCGCCAGCACTTTTGGAAGAGGAAGCCGCAAATCATATTGAATTATCAATTCCAACACCATTCATGCTTGAAACGTGTCAAATAACCTCAAATCTCAGTTTACCCGCAGTCACACATGTTGATGGCTCTTGCCGACCACAAACAGTTACTGCTGATACTAATCCAAAGTTTCATTCTTTACTGAAGGCGTTTTATAACGCAACGAATTGCCCAATATTGGTGAATACTTCATTTAATGTGAGGGGAGAACCCATCGTTTGTACTCCACTTGATGCGGTAAGGTGTTTTGGTAATTCAGGAATTGATGTTTTAGTTCTGGAAGATTTTATTATTGAGCGAACTATGCTTTCGGAAGCGTTTTCTAAGATGGCAGAAATAGAGTTTAGTTTTATTCAGCCACCACAAGATCTCTTTACAGGGCAATCTATAGAAGCCATCTATACCTTTATCTAGAATAAACTTACGTTTTTAGGAAAATAATATGAATCAATCTAATGTCAATACCGAAAAGTTAGCGGAGTTTCTTTCTGATAATCAAGAGAATGCCTTGGAAGTTATGCGGTTAGCTCAAATTTATTTGATGAATGAAGATCAAAATAGTCATGGTACGACATTTTGCAATAATATCCCTTCATGCAGTGGAAATGTTGATGGATATACTGCTATCGGTACATGGCATCCAACGAAAATTGATAATGAGGTGGTTTTTATAAGACGCGAGCAATCTGATTCCATTTTTTGGGAGAGTTCACAGCAGCAATTGACGGTGAGTAAAACTAAAGGTGTGAAAAGGGTATGTCTTATCGGCGAGTCTGCGGCGCTTGGCATGTTTTTTTCACCTTATATTACACCGGCTAAAACATTATCTCACTTACTTAATCAATATTCTGATGTTGAGTGGGAGGTTATCGATCTTGCAAGAAGTTGCATTAATGCCGGTGGTTTATTAGATACTTGTAAGGCGAGTTTACAATTACAACCGGACTATGTGATTATCCTTGCGGGTAATAACTGGTTTTCAGATGTTTTATTTGAGCATAATGCACCTTTAGAAAGGCGAAGAGATTATGCGAATGTACTCGCAAACTTAGGCCCTAATGGAATTGCGGTTGAATATAAGGAAAAATTAGAAAAGAATGCAGAAATATTGATAAATAGAATAGATGCAATATCTAAAGAAAGTCATGCTGAGTTTATTTTTGCTTTACCCGCATCAAATTACGCAGATTGGGAGCGTAAAATGCCGCTCCATTGGTTAGGTAATGGCAAAACTGCCGAGTGGTATGAATTATACCGAAAAGCATCGCAATCAATGATGAGTGGACAATATGTTGAGGCTTTGGCGTTGGGCTTGAGCATGGTCGAGATTGATGGTGGTATTGCGGCCACTTCTAACCGTATTGTGGCTAATAGTTTGATTGCATTAAATCGTGCTGAAGAAGCTAAATCGTATTTGGATGCAGAATGCAGCTATGCATTGATGCATGATCTTGTAACATCATTCCCTGGTACTCCCGCATTTGTTAAAGAGCGTATTATTCAACAAGATATTGATATTAAAGTTATCGATCTGGAATATTACTTCTCTAAGTATTTAGGTTCGAAGGTGATAGGCGGCTCGCTTTTTGTTGATTACTGTCATATGACCCCGGAAGGCTTTAAAGTTGCGATGTCTTCTATAGCAGAATGGTTAATTTGTCACGGAAAAGATAAGCCAGATGTAAACTGGGAGGTAATGGCAAAGAAGACGATTGAATTAGACGAATACTCATATAACTTAGCTGTTTCTTATTTCTACATTGCTTTATATAACAGTCATATAAATCGACCTATTGATGAAATCGCAGAAAGAGAGCGAATAGTTAAGTTATTTGGAAAAGCCGTTCAGTACTCAGAAAAAATACTGGATGTTATGGAACTTTATGTTAAAGCCAGAAGTTGTGAAAAAGGGGCTGGATTTGGCTTGAGTCGAGCAGGGCAAAAGCTACTTGAGCTTGTCAATTCTCCACTTGATTTTCCAGTGGCTCAATCGTCACCAGGTGCAGATGAACAAACTATTGACGCAATTTGTGAAATATTCGACAAGCACGGCCGTAATGGCAAGGGGTTGAAAGAATCGTATCAAAAGAGTTATATCGATCAACTTAAACATGGTGTAGATTTGACAGAACCTCAATATATTGAACGAGTTGGCTCAGTCATTAGAATGTCTAAAGATCCTGAGATAAATACACGAAGAAGCATTCCATATTTTAAATCATGGTGGCCAACATCATCATTTACTTTGATTACCAACGGTAATCATGATCTGAATATAGAGATGACGAGTAGAGTTAAGAAACATATCAAAGAGAGTAAAGTTAAGATTTCAATTAATGGTGAATTGATTAAAGAAGTAGAGCTATCATCGGAATGGTCCCATCATAAGCTAATAATTTCTAGTTCTCTCACTAAACTGGGATTCAACAAGGTTACTTTGGAATGGCCTAGATTGGCACAAGATGAAGAAAAAGAAGTGTTAAATATATCATCGCGATATAATAAAGGTTTAAAGACTGAAATATTTCCAATTTTTGGTGAATTATTCTCATTGAAAGTATCTTGCTCAGAATAACTTGGTTTTATAATGTCTGTATGATCTGCCATCCATTCAATGAATCTGAATTATAGATGTTGTTTGGTGGCAGCTTTTTGTGTTTATATTAGATAGGATTCATAATGTTCAGAGGTGAATTGATTTATGCCACCGTTAATGTTAAAGCTATTACCGATAATACTTATCATTGGAATGGTTCCATCATTTATAGAAGTTGACATCACATTGCCAGCATTTCCCCAAATGCTAAAATTTTTTTCTGCAACTGAATCGGCAGTGCAATTTACTCTAATAGTAAATTTCTTAGGGTTATGTATATTCACGCCTATTTTCGGTCCACTTTCAGAATCATATGGGCGAAGAAAAATCATTTTAATCGGCGCTACTCTGTTCTTTATTGGTAGCATAGGTTGTTCAACCGTGGTTGATCTTAATCAATTGTATTTATTTAGATTTATCCAAGGGGTAGGATGCAGTGCTATTTGGATTGTCGGGTTTATAATTTGTTCGGATACTTATAAAGATGAGGAGTCAGTACAGGTTTTTGGCATTCTCAACGCGGCAATATCAATGGCCCTCATTATAGCTCCTATTGCGGGTTCTCTTATTGTTGCACATTATAATTGGAGATTTACCTACCACTTAGTGGCTTTACTGATCTTTCTTTCCTTTATAGCTGTGCTTATCATTCCTGAAACAAATCGTAATACGATAAAGTTGAGTGTAAAGATGGTCACCAAAAGTTATTGTCAACTTATATTCAATACGCGTTTCTTAATATATGCTTTTACACCTGGGCTATTAGTATCTGCATGTATTGCATATGTATCTGTTGTGCCCTTTTTATATATAGATAAAATGGGAATGAGTTACTACATATTTGCAGTGCATCAAGCGATATTAGGAATATGTTTGTCGGTGGCTGGATTTTATTCAGGTGCTTTGAATAGAAAGATTGGATCAGCTAATTGTATCTATTTGAGTATTATAATTTGTTTGATAGGTTGTGGTTCATTAATGATATTTAGTCATATTTATCCCGAATCTGCAATACTTTTTACACTGTCGATGGCCGTTATCTGTATAGGTTCTGCTTTCCAATATAGTATGGTATTTTCTCGTTCTTTGGCGTTGTATCCTGAGTTAGTTGGTTCAGCATCATCCTTATTAACTTTTTTTCGACTTATTTTCTTCAGTTTCAGTGTCCTTATTTCAGGATGGGCATTTACTGGAAAACTATTTAATTCAGCAATTATAGTGTCATTAATAATTGCTATGGGGTTGTTATTTTCATTTTTTGTCTTAATTGATTTGCGAAATAATGTAGTTAATAGGAAAATTAACAATGAATCACATATTAGTTGATTAAATGAGCACTTATTCTGAGTGGTGAAATTATCTTACTAATAACATTGACCATTTATTGATATCTATTTTGTTGAGGTCATTTATGAGAATTAAAGTTATCATTCCACTGTTGACGTCAAAATATAATTCTGCGGTACAAGAAGAGCTGTATCCCTATATTGCACCAGACGTATCAATCACTATTATTAATTTAGAATCTGGCTCGCCTTCGATTGAGTCCCGTTATGACGAAATGTATTCAACTCCTGAGATTGTTAGCAAGATTGTTGAATCCGAAGAGGAAGGATATGATGGGGTTTTCGTGAGCTGTGTCAGTGATCCCGCTATTTCGGTTGCGAGAGAGATGGTTGATATTCCTATCGTTGGGGGGGTTGAGCCTGCCGCTCTCAGTGCTGGAATGATCTCGAAGCATTGGGGAATAATTACAATTTCCCAATCTTGCGCACGTTTGGTTAGAGATCTTGCGACATTAGCGGGTATTCATCAGCAATTGGCTTGTATTCGCAGCATTGATCAACCCATTAATGAATTGCATAAAACACCGGGACAGCTAGAAGATGTTCTCCTTACTCAAGTTAAAAAGATGATTAAAGAAGAGCAGGTAACAGCCATAGTATTAGGTTGTACCGGCATGATGGGGATGGCAAAGTACTTATCCAAAGAGATGAAGGCTGTAGGAATGCCGATTCAAATAATTGATCCTACAGCAGTTGCATTGGGTTATTTACAGATGATGATAAGAGCTGGTCTTACCCACAGTCGTTTGGAATATCCAAAGTTGGATTTAAGAGAAAGGGAGATTAGTTGCATTAAGCGGCCTTCTTCTTAATTCTGTGTAATTGTCATCCCAATATTGAGTGCTTGAGTTAGTGCTTTGTGATATTTTCGAACCACGGTTTTTCAACTCTGTAGTATGTTGAATCGTAATAGTTTGAACGGGTGTCACAAGATATTGATTTGATCTGCCAGATTAGCTATTTCAACTGACTTGTACTTCACGCTTTTTTGTATATGATATTGGTAATCATTATCATTTGACTGGGTGCAGGTTATGATCAGGATTAAAGACAGAGAGAGATCGCTTTTCTGGCAGGGTATCACCAGTTTGTGGGGAATAGGTTTATCTAGCTTAGCAGGCATGCTATTCGTCCTCGTCAATCCTGGAATTGAGCAGTTCAGAATTGGGGTAGTATTCGCGATGTTGTTGACGCTATTTATGCTGCTAAACCAAAAATCACGCCATTTTCTATTAATACCATCAGGGTTTGCTGTGTTATGTGCTTTATTGGCCGGGCTACATCGGTTTGGCTGTTTTTGACGTTTTATAGCAGAATAAATGGAGAGAAGTTCGATAAGGAAAATAGACAGATTGGTGCGAAAGGAGGGACTTGAACCCTCACGTCCGTAAGGACACTAACACCTGAAGCTAGCGCGTCTACCAATTCCGCCACCCTCGCAGGTACTGTCATTTTACTTTTTATTACCTAATTTAATATTGGCCGAATTCAATCAGCGGCTGTCTGATTTGGTGCGAAGGGGGGGACTTGAACCCCCACGTCCGTAAGAACACTAACACCTGAAGCTAGCGCGTCTACCAATTCCGCCACCCTCGCAAATTCAGACACTATCAAGCTGTTGATTGATAGCACGGAGGCGAATTCTAGAGGTTTTGTAGCAGACGTCAATCATTATTTATTATATACCCGTTATTTTTCAAGTTGCTTCTTTGTTGGCTGCACTCGCTCACCCCGGTCACATAGTTACCTATGCTTCCGGGGATTCACTCCCTTGCCGTCGCGATGCTATTATTTTGTTATCCTATTATTTTGTTATCAAAAATAGCCTGCCCTTGAATCCAGGACAGGCTGAGTCAATTAGAATTTTTTTGTTGCCTGATAAACCTTGAATTTCCCTGTTTGAGCAATGACTTCATGAGTGCCAAAAGTTTTATCCAGTAAATCAGGATAAGGCAGGAAGGCATTGGCAACAATTCGCAATTTTCCGCCAGGTTTGAGGTACTTGGGAGCTTGGCGGATCAGATCATCGGTTGCTAGTAAACTGGTTTTTAATCCTTCATGGAAAGGAGGATTAGAGATAATCCAATCAAATTTATCTTCAAGATTGGAATAAACATTACTGACAACAACATGACCTTCCAGTTTATTGGCTTTTAAGGTTGCTTTACTGGAGGCAATCGCTGCGGCATTAACATCACTAAGAGTCAGTGCTAACTCAGGGTTTTTCTTACCCAATACCGCTGCCAGAACACCCGCACCGCATGCGATGTCCAGTAAATTGCCGGAGAGAGGTTTGTCAAAGGTAGAGAGCAATAAACGGCTACCCACATCCAGTTCATCCTGGCTAAATACACCCGGTAACGTATTCACTATGACGTTTTCCACCTGATAACTGTTCCACCAGTTATCTTGTTCGAACTGCACTTCATGTTCTAACTGGCCGTAGAACAGGCTGCAACGACGGGCGCTATCGATTTTTCGAAACGTTGCCATGCCGTCCATCAGTTTGTCTACACTACGTACTCCGCTACGGTTTTCACCGACAATGAAAATGTTGATGCCTTTTGGCAAAACAGAGAACAGGCTACGTAATTGAAAGCGAGCTTCCTGCTTACTTTTAGGCCAGTAGTAGATCAGGGTGTCACAGCCCTGAGTAAATGCTTTTTCGGCTACCAGGCTAAACCAAGCATGATCACCTAGAGTGCGGATCAGTGATTGCCAGTGATGATATTGATTAGTGTGCACTCGCACACTGGCCGCATCAATTTGGGTTGCCAGTGTATCCTGAATATCACCGGCGAAGAGCAGATGATGAGAGCTAAATTGCTCACGGTGACGTAAAATAACTTCACTGGCGGGGGTTAACGCAGACATTTGTCTATAAGCTCCTTCAATGGTTCTGTGCTCAAGTATCAGATAGTGATAAATCTCAACCCAATATTGGCGCAGATCGTGGCCTCTGATAACATGTTACCGATTATTTTTTACAGCAGGTAAATAGATTATGGTAACCCGGCGCGACAGGTTATTAGCTCAATTGGGGATTACCCAATGGACCTTACGTAACCCAGCGGTTTTGCAAGGTGAATTAGCTGTTCACTTACCTGATACCACCCGTCTGCTGATTATTACCAATGACCACATTAATTTAACTAATTCATTATTAATGGATATTTTCACCGCTATGGGGTTGGATAAATCCTCTGTTTACTGCATTACAACAAATAATGTTGCGATGTTACCGGAACAGGTTAAGTGCCCATATTGGTTGTTAGGTGTGGATATTACACTATCATGGCCGGGAATTTCTTTGAGAAGCCCGGCATTAAATGATTTATATTGTGATGGACAGGCAAAACGTGCTCTCTGGCAACAGATTTTTCAACATGAACAACATTTCTCTATTAACTCCCGCTGATCTCCCGTCCGCTTTTCTGGTTGAGAAAGCCAGTCACGCGTTCCCGTGGAGTGAAAAAACATTTTTCGGTAATCAGGGGGAGCGGTATTTGAATTATAAGATAGCGATTAATGAACAATTTATTGGCTTTGCAATAACCCAATTGATATTAGATGAAGCAACCCTATTTAATATTGCTATTCATCCTGACTACCAAGGTAAAGGTTATGGTAAGGCATTATTAGCGTATTTAATATCAATTTTGCCGGGTAAAGGCGTGCATACCTTATGGCTTGAAGTCAGACAATCGAATCATTCTGCTATTAGGTTGTATGAACAATCAGGGTTTAACCAAGTCTCTGTTCGTCGGCATTACTATCCTACTGCGACAGGTAAAGAAGATGCCATCATCATGGCGTTGCCGTTGTTTTGCTAAAAGTGCTATAAAATTGATTGATTGTTTATAACACCAATTTCAGCGAAAATGAGCGCCAATTTTTCATTCACCTACGGGTTTGGCAACGGTTCCCTTTGCGGGGACGCGTCTGATGTTGAATACAAGCCCGTATATAAAGCAGAAGATGGTTATTGATGTCAAATTCCCCTTTTCAGCAGGAAGTCGCTAAACGGCGAACTTTTGCTATCATTTCTCACCCTGATGCAGGGAAAACGACGATTACTGAAAAAGTATTGCTGTTTGGGCAGGCGATTCAGAAAGCCGGTACGGTGAAAGGTCGTGGTTCAAACCAGCACGCGAAATCTGACTGGATGGAAATGGAGAAACAGCGTGGTATTTCCATTACCACTTCTGTGATGCAGTTTCCTTATCAAGATTGCCTGGTTAACCTGTTGGATACGCCAGGGCATGAAGATTTCTCCGAAGATACTTATCGTACATTGACGGCGGTTGACTGTTGCTTGATGGTCATTGATGCCGCTAAAGGGGTTGAGGAGCGGACACGTAAATTGATGGAAGTGACCCGTCTGCGCGATACCCCGATTCTAACGTTCATGAACAAGCTTGACCGCGATATCCGTGATCCGATGGAACTGATGGATGAAGTGGAAAATGAGTTAAATATCGCTTGTTGCCCGATCACCTGGCCGATTGGATGCGGTAAGTCTTTTAAAGGGGTTTATCACCTCTATCTTGATGAAACTTACCTGTATCAGACCGGAAAGGGGCACACTATTCAGGAAGTCCGCGCAATTAAGGGGCTGAATAATCCTGAATTGGATGCCGCGATTGGTGAAGATCTGGTTGAACAATTGCGTCAGGAGCTGGAATTGGTGCAGGGGGCTTCTCATGAGTTTGATCATCAGGCATTTTTGCAAGGTGAACTAACACCGGTATTTTTCGGTACTGCACTGGGTAACTTCGGCGTTAATCACATGTTGGATGGTTTGGTTAAATGGGCGCCTGCGCCGATGCCGCGTCAGACAGATGTTCGCGAAGTCTCTGCTCAGGAAGATAAATTTACCGGGTTTATCTTTAAGATTCAGGCCAATATGGACCCTAAACACCGTGACCGTGTGGCTTTCTTGCGTGTTGTGTCAGGTCAATATGAAAAAGGCATGAAGCTGCATCAGGTAAGAATTAAGAAAGATGTGGTGATTGCTGATGCGCTGACATTTATGGCGGGTGATCGCTCTCATGTGGATCATGCCTATCCGGGAGATATTATCGGCTTGCATAACCACGGGACAATTCAGATTGGTGATACCTTTACTCAGGGGGAAGATCTGAAATTTACCGGTATTCCTAACTTTGCTCCGGAATTATTCCGTCGTATTCGCTTGCGTGATCCTCTGAAACAGAAACAGCTCCTGAAAGGATTGGTTCAATTATCTGAGGAAGGTGCTGTACAGGTATTTCGTCCACTGGCAAATAACGATTTGATTGTGGGGGCCGTTGGTATTCTCCAGTTTGATGTGGTTGTTGCCCGTTTAAAAAGTGAATACAACGTTGAAGCTTTATATGAACCAGTAAACGTCTCAACAGCGCGTTGGGTTGAGTGTCATGATGCTAAGAAGCTGGAAGAGTTTAAGCGTAAGAGTGAGCAAAATCTGGCGCTCGATGGTGGTGATAATCTGACCTATATTGCCCCAACGATGGTTAACCTAAATTTGACCAGTGAACGTTATCCTGACATCAAATTCCGTAAAACACGGGAACATTAATATTTTTAAGGCTAACAACAAGTTAGCCTTTTTCTTTACAAAAATATATGTAACACAAGAATAATTTATAATTTAGTCGGGTAAGATCCGTCTTATTTTATAGCACTTTGCTTTATTTTCCTGTTACTATTTCCTCGGTCTTTGCTGTATTGATGTGCTTATTTCCCGATTTAGCCTCTCAGCTATTGGGAGTGATAACCTGTTTTTAATTCTAATGTAGATTGTGATTCTGCTTAGATTACGATTCTACTTAGGTGCAGTACATGGTGTAAAAACACATTGCGTAAAAACACCTTGTGTAAAAGCACCTTGTGTAAAAACGGTTTGAATGGCTTTATAGATTCAGAAATCTAGCCGGTAATTAAGGAAGGTATAGGATGAAGAATGTTAAATTGGCTCACTTGTTGGTGGCTGTTGCCTTGGGTACCGCTGTAGTTAGCAATAGTGTACTGGCGGAGGAGTCTTTTAAAAATAAAGCGACACAAGCACTCGACAGTGCTGGTCAGAAAATCGATGATTCAATGAAAAACATCGATGGTTATATGGGTGATAGTGCTACCACAGCGAAGATTAAAAGTGAGTTGTTGGCAGCAAAAGGGATCAACAGTAGTGATATCTCGGTAAAAACAGAGAGGAGAGTCGTTTATATTTCTGGTTTTGTGAAAAGCGAGAAACAATCCAGAGAAATTATAGAGATTATCTCTAAAGTGAAAGGGGTCAAGTCGATTCAAAACGGTCTGACCATAAAAAAATAATATATTTTGTTATGAATGGTTTTTTTCCATTCAGATAATTTTACGTTGTACTAACCGGATATGCGCCCTCACCAGGGGTACTTTTATCAAAATATTGACTACGTAGCACCATAATATAATGACGGATAATAACTTTCCAAGTTATGCTCTCTATCCGTCATTTATTTTCTTGGGGGCTGTGTGGGGACACGTATACCGATAACGTTGGGAAATATTGATCTATTATCCTATAAATATAAGTCGTCTATTAAATCTGGAAAGGTGGCACTTGTTTGTGAAGGTGGAGGGCAACGCGGCATTTTTACTGCGGGTGTGCTGGATGAATTTATGCGTGTTGAATTCAACCCATTTGATCTACTGCTTGGCACTTCGGCAGGTGCTCAGAACCTTTCAGCTTATATTTGTGGACAGCGTGGATATGCCCGGCGAGCTATCAGTCGCTATACAACTAATCCTGCCTTCTTTAACCCTTTGCGTTTTGTACGTGGTGGTCATTTAGTTGATTTAGATTGGTTTGTGCAGACCGCTTCGCAGGAATTGCCATTGGATATCCCGACAGCTTTACGCAAATTTGAGGCTGGATGTGAGTTTTATATGTGCGCATGTCGTTCAGATAATTTTGAACCTACCTATTTCCAGCCGGATGAGAATAACTGGCTGGAAGTGATTAAGGCATCAAGCGCCATTCCTGGGTTTTATCGCAATGGTGTGACTATCAATGATGTTGTTTATTATGATGGTGGTATCAGTGATGCTATTCCAGTAGAAGAGGCGTATCGGCGTGGTGCAGATACCATCGTGGTGATCCGGACGGTCCCTTCACAGCTCTATTACACGCCTGATTGGATGCAACGAATGGAACGTTGGTTGGGAGATAGCGGTCTGCAAAAGATGGTACGGATGCTACAACAACATGCGAAAAGCTACCACCGCACTCAGAAATTTATTGAAAATCCGCCTAATGATGTGCAGATTTTTGAAATTTATCCGCCTGCACCATTAACTGCCAGTGCATTAGGCAGCCGTTTGCCAGCACTTAGTCGGGATTATCACCTTGGGCGTCGTTGTGGTCGCTATTTCTTGGCGACAGTGGGTCACTTATTTGTTGGTAATAAGTTTAATCTTGGTGACTGCTCCTCATCCTATCGGGAGAGGCTTCCCACTTCAAAGGCAGCAGCTCGTGCATGACAAGTCTTACGCTGGCCTCGATGGGGTAACAACGTTGGACACTTCGCCCGTAGCTTCGGATTAAAGAAGTTATCGAACGCGGTATTCAGATTAATAATCGCCTGTTGCAGCGCGATAGAATCGTATTTTTCATCCCTCAGCCGGGCATTAAGCCCGGCGATAGAAAAGTTGAAGGCATTACTGAATTACTGAATATCGATACCATTTTTGACGAAAATTATATAGATACTTATGCCGTACTGGGCGAGCAACTGTCTTGAGCGATAACGTGAGTTGTTATTACCGCATCTTACGCCACAATGGCATGATATTGGTCAACACATCAGGGGGAGGGCAAGGATCATTCACCTTTGCCATTTTCCACAAACCGGTATGGCTTTTACGGGCAGCATTATTGGACATGAAGACTTGATATAACGAGCCTGTATCGCCGGCATGATTATGGGTATCAAGAAAACCTTTATTTCCCCATCGATTATAGAGGGAGATACTATCTCCTTCTCTAATATTTTCATTTGGTGGTGTGGTTTCACAATAAATAGCCCATTCTAATGTCGCTCTTTTGCGGATATCTGAGGTATAGACTTGATGTATTTCGGTTAATTGTTCATTTTGATCCACCACATCATAATATCGTAAATAACCGCCATCACAGTAATACAGGTTGTGAAGTAAAATAATATCATTATTGATTATTTCACTGCCGACAGATTTTCCTGTTGCTGATTCAATTCTCCAGGCGCCGCCATAAATAGCTAAAGAAGCATCTACCGTTACCACGCCATATTTTGTTCCGGGTTTATTACCGTTGCCAAATACACTGAGATACCCACCGCTCCAGTTCTTGTAGCTGTTTAATATTGTCACGGTATCGCCATATTTAAGTACATTATCCATCATTTCCTCGGAAAATATGTTATACCCGTCATCTTTCAAGTTGCCTCTTTGTTGGCTGCACTCGCTCACCCCGGTCACATAGTTATCTATGCTCCCGGGGATTCACTCCCTTGCCGTCGCGATGCATCTTGAAATCCATAGGGTATATGCCTTTCAAACAACTGATGCTTACCCTGAAATGACTTTCCCTCCGATTATGCTATTAGTGCATAACTTCTGGCGTTATTTCAGGGTTAAGTTATTGTCATGAACAGGTTATCTCGCTTTTTATCTGATCCCTTGTGGACCTAAAATAGGGTCGAATTCCTGCACTGCTGAATATTCATAGCAATGGGAGATAGGAAAAGAAAAGATCAAAAAATTAATTTTTATCGGATAGGGGACTATTTGGCGGATAGCCGACTTTGGCCTGTTATCATGTTACTTGAAGAGGTAAACCATGTTTTTTCTGTTTTTAACCATATTCATATCAGCAAAAACGGTATCATTTTACGGATATATTTGCGTGGTATACAGAAAAAAGCGGCATAATACCGCTTTAATTTATTGATAAATGTCATCTCTACTGATGTTGCCAGCGTATTGTATTTTTGCTTTTTGATTCAGGACTGTGACCAAATTAACACGACTATGCTGTCATCGTAATTATTATTGCCTCCATTGCTGGCACCGATAATGGCTGTTCCCGGTTTTTCGTCAAGGGTGTTATAGGCGTAACGGAGTTTGCAGGGTTTACCGTCGCCTATCATTTCAATGCAGACTTTGCCGGTGCTTGATGAGTAATTTTTAAAGCCCAACACACTATTGGCGCCTTGGCTGATTAATGTATCGACTAACTGATCGTCAATATACACTTTTATCGTTTGCTGATGGGTAGTATTGCCATAGGCTGATAGGCTAAGCTTTATATTATGAGGTAACTGGAAACAGTGTTTACCGGTGTTAGTGCTGCCACATACTCCACCACAGTTTCTATACTCGCTACCTAACGAATCGATATCAACCGATACGGCGGCTTGAACTTTTTTGAAAGTGACTCCGTTCCAGTAAGCTTGAATAAAGGAGGGTTCACCATCGATAACATGAGATTTTGTATTGTATTGGATGTAATAACTATCTTTGAAAAAGTAAATAGTAGAGCCGGCGGTATTCTTCCATAAAATAACAGCATCGAGATCTTCACTAAATCCTGCATATTTCCCGATAGTGCCCCACTGGTCTGAAATGGTTTTCTTATTAATCATGTGTGAACTGACGGTGTAATCGATGCAATTTCTGCCTTTGAAGAAACAGACAACATCTTGTTTTGTATCCACCCATTCTGTGGCTGCGTCGATACCATTTTCAAATCCGGTACCTTTCAATCCCGGCCATCCCTCAATAATGGGTTTTGGCCCATCAATCACCAGGGCTTTGGCTATATCGAATTTAAGGTATTGCGAGCCTTTAAAAAAATATAATGAGCCGTTTAAGTTAATCACATCATCAATATCTTTTTGAAACTCGATAGGGAGAGCAGGCCAATCGTTGCTGATAGTTTGGGGATAACCCGTGTCTGCTTTATCTTCTGAGTCGTTATATCCAATGTTTTCTGAGTTAAGAAAGAAATAGGTCTTTGAATTCATTTTTTATATCCTTAATAAATGGTTAATCTGAATGTCATTCTGATGTGTTTACTCGATTTTCTATTTTCAGATATCACAGTGATATATTTTTGTCTCATGATAATGGCCAATTCAACACTACCACACTATCATCATAATTGTCATTGGAACCATTGTTAGCGCCGAGAATGGCTGTTCCCGGTTTTGCTTCGAGTGTATTATAGGAATAACGGAGTTTGCTGAGTTTACCCTCTCCTATCATCTCGATGCAGACTTTGCCTGTACCTGATGTGTAGGTCCTAACATCCGTTATGTGACTTATTCCCTTATCGGTTAAGGTATCGACTAATCGGTCGTCGATATAGACATTGATTGTTTGTTGATGAGCATCACTATTTACGTAGGCAGTCAGGCCAAATCGAATACTTTGAGGTAGTTGAAAGCAGTGTTTACCGGTGTTATTAATCCTACATGTTCCGCCATAAAATAGCTGCATCTAAATTTGCACTAAATTTCGCGTATTCCTCGGTAATTCTCCATCTTTATTCCAGTTATAATAAAAAAGCGGCATAATACCGCTTTAATTGATTGCTAAATATTATTTTAGCTTATGGTGAAATTTACCAAAATATTTTTAACTTACACCAGAGGCCAATTTAACATTATTACGCAATCATTGTAATTATTATTGGTGGCATTTTCGGCACCGATAATTACTGTTCCCGGTTTCCCATCAAGGGTATTATCAAAATAACGCAGTTTGCTAGGTTTGCCATCTCCTTCAATTTCAATACAAACTTTTCCTGTACCTGATGTATAGGTTTTGGTCGCCATCGGATTATTTGTTCCTTTGCCGGTTAATGTGTCTACCAGAAGGTCGTCAATATAGACTTTTACCGTTTGCTGAATGTTCGTATTATTGTAAGCTGTCAGGCCAAATCGAATACTTTGAGGTAATTGGAAACAGTGTTTACCGGTGTCGCTAGTACCACATTCTCCACCACAATTTGAGGGTTTGGTAGGCGGACAAGGGTCATTGATTTTTTCCATTTTCCACTGGTCTACCTTATGTACTTTACGAGCGCTATTACCAGAAAGAGATACACCATATAACGTGTTTGGTTTGTTGGCATTACCATAACTATTAAGGAAACCTTTATTTCCCCATCGATTATGTAGGCTGATAATTGCTCCTTCTATGATATTTCCCTTTATAGAATAAGGTGTCTCGCAATAAATAATCCACTCTAATGTTTTTGGAGAATATGTATTTATATCAGATGTGACTATCGGGTGTATTTCTCCACTTGGTACCGGTTGATTTGGGCCATCATAATATCCCAAATAACCACCATCGCAGAAAGCCAGATTATGAAGCAAAATAATATCATCATTAATTATTTCACTGCCGATAGCTTTTCCTGTTCCTGATTGTATTCGCCATATTACCCCTAGATCAGAAAAGGAGGGCGCTACAGTTAATACGTTATGTTTTGCGCCCGGGATGTCATTACTTCCATGTGTACTGAGATATCCTCCTTGCCAGTTATTGTAACCATTTAATATTCTTACTGTATCGCCATATTTAAGTATATCCGCCATAATTTATCCTTAATGTTTGTGGTTTATTTTTAACAATGAGTATGACACTGAAATTACCCTGGCTTAATTATTCTGTTTCATAATTTTATGGGTTATTTCAGAATAGGTTATTAAAATCAGCGAAATGCTCAACTTTTTTGTAATCCTAAAAAAATGATTAACGCTTGATTTGGATTAATTATGAATATTAATGGTTGTTGAAGAAAGGCAGAGGATTTGTTTCTTGCTTCTGACAATGAATATATCACTAAAATTACTTTCATTTAATTTACTATATTTCTATCTTGAACTGTGGGGAAATCTCATTATACCGCTTGATTTAATAACGATAGAAAAATAAAAACTTAATTTTTATTGACACGAAGGATACAATTCTAATAAATTGATACTTTGATATAAATAACATTTATACCTAATAGATCATCTGGATGGAACTCAGTCCAATTTTTTCGATCTGAATATAAAAGATTAACGAAAATATAAATAATCGATATTTTGATAAAGGGATTATTATTGTGCGAATGCAAGTTAAAAACTCATTGAAATGAATGGCTTTCATAAAGTAGTTGTTGTAAATATAATGTTTTCTCATTTTTACTTTTCTGATATTTGATTCTTTAGGTTCTTCTATTAATGCATTCGGTAAAGATTTGCCTGAGGAAATCTGAGACAATGTTTTTTGTGACTTGGTAGAAATACTATACCTTATGGATTTCAAGATACATCGCGGCGGCAAGGGAGCGAATCCCCGGGAATATAGATAACTATGTGACCGGGGTGAGTGAGTGCAGCCAACAAAGAGGCAGCTTGAAAGATGACGGGTATATACCTTGACAATGAGTGGTAATGACTAACTGATAAGACAGAGAAACAGATTGTGGCAAAGAAAGAAAAACGGCCTCACCATGACGCGTTATTTAAGCATTTTTTAACGCAGCCCGAAACGGCCAGGGAGTTTTTATCCCTTTATCTGCCCGAAGAAATCCAGTTGTTGTGTGATTTAGCCACATTGAAACTGGAGCCCGGCAGTTTTGTGGATGAGCATTTACGTCAACTGCACAGTGATGTGCTGTACTCGGTTGAAACTGCCCGGGGACAGGGCTATATTTATTGTCTGATTGAACATCAATCCACCCCTGACCCGTTAATGGCCTGGCGGTTGATGTATTATGCCATGTTAGCCATGGCGGCTCACCTGAAAAGAGGCCATACTGAACTCCCTTTGGTGGCGCCTCTGCTGTTTTATCATGGTGAGGTTCGGCCGTATCCTTACTCAAACCGGTGGCTGGATTGTTTTACGCTCCCCGAACAGGCTGCTCGCTTATACCGTCAGGCGTTTCCGTTGGTGGACGTCAGCGTGCTCAGCGATGAAGAGATCCTGACGCATAAAGGGGTTGCCCTGATGGAACTGGTGCAAAAACACATCCGCTGCCGGGATATGCAGGAATGGCTCCTCCAATTGGTGGAGCTCTTGAATGCAGGGTATAATACAACTGAGCAGCGCAATGTGGTGTTACGCTATATTTTACTGAATGGACATACGCTGGATCTCTCACAATTTGTCCATCAACTGATTGAACAATCTCCGGAGCATGAAACGATGTTGATGACTATTGCAGAACAGCTTGAACAAAAAGGGCGCGAGCAAGGTATCAAGCAAGGTATCAAGCAAGGCATTGAGCAAGGTCGAGAAGAAGGTCGAGAAGAAGGTCGAGAAGAAGGTCGAGAAGAAGGTCGAGAAGAAGGTCGAGAAGAAGGCCGAGAAGAAGGTAAACTGGAAACGGCTCGTGCCTTATTACGGCATGGCGTGAGTTTGGACATTATTGTCACCAGTACCGGACTGAGCCGGGATAAAATTGAAATGTTAAAGCATTAAATTAATCTTCTCTTTCACAGTAAAATGCCGATATTCAAGATCGGCATTTTTGTTCTTATTCAGGATGATGGCTATACAAGGGACTTTTACGTTTTCCCGGCGAAGCTGAAACCGGTCAGACTGAAGTAACAATCTCCGGAGCATGAAACGATGTTGATGACTATTGCAGAACAGCTTGAACAAAAAGGGCGCGAGCAAGGTATCAAGCAAGGTATCAAGCAAGGCATTGAGCAAGGCCGAGAAGAAGGTCGAGAAGAAGGTCGAGAAGAAGGCCGAGAAGAAGGCCGAGAAGAAGGTAAACTGGAAACGGCTCGTGCCTTATTACGGCATGGCGTGAGTTTGGACATTATTGTCACCAGTACTGGACTGAGCCGGGATAAAATTGAAGCGTTAAAGCATTAAATTCATCTTCTCTTTCACAGTAAAATGCCGATATTCAAGATCGGCATTTTTGTTCTTATTTATAGGGAGCGAAATGACACCTTATTAAACATAAAATTATCCATCAGCACCTTCTATTATTACTGACATAAATGGGTATCTTTAACCTATTGTTTTTACCTGTTTATTCTCCCCGGCTGAATAAAATTGAGCGTCTGTAGCAATCCTTGCATGAAACCAGGGCACGAGCATACTTTGACTGCTATTCATCCAAAGAAAACTCTTGCCCGATAATCATCGCACCAACCCGCTTTTTTAAGCTTGTTCCTTTGGCTCGGTGCCCCGCAATCGCATTGTTTGACCAG
>NZ_CAWNWY010000049.1:0-24708 GCF_963878365.1 Photorhabdus sp. HUG-39
GAGAGCGTTTCTGGCGGGAAAGTCTGGAGAGGGGGGGATCTTAACATGGTGGCAAGCTCCGTTGAGTGAACGGAACTTAATTAAAACAAAATGCCGGATAAAAAACCAGCACTTTGTCAATAATCTGAGATTAGATTAAATTCCAATAGCAAAACTTGACTAAATAACCTATAAATAAACTAAAGTGGTCACCCGGAATAGCGATTAACTTAAGCAAAGTATCAGATATTACCTGTGCCCAACCTAACGACAGATCGATATTTAAAGGCACTGACTTTTCATCCGGCACAAAAGAAATAGCGGGAGAAAATTCTGATACAAAGTCACTGATAACGCTCGATCTGCTCCCAATTTTTGGGATCACATCAGCTCACAAATTTGCGGGATATAATACCCAGTTGGGTTCTGTTCACCCTCCGGCCTGTTTCGAAAGGTAACTAAGGGATTGCAAAACAGCAAGGCGCTTACACCAGAATGAGTCACTGGAGGTAAATGTCTGGAGAATGCTCTTCACATTCTGAGTGGGTGGTAAAGGGTCATTCATGACTTTAATAAATTTGTTAAAAATTTGAAAAATATCATTCATGACAATTATATCCCATATTTTTCTATTAACTTCTTTCTCTCCAAAAAAAATAAAAACGGATATATCTGGCATCAATTCAATATATTCATAAACTGAATACCATGCCCAGATTAATAACAATAAATTAGCAACACCCAATTAACATTTTTAGGATAATATTGATTAATTGACCGCAATTATTATTAGCTTTAGCTTGCGCCCACCTATGAAAATGACATATATTTAAATTAAAGCCTATGCTCTTAATACCGATTATTATTAG
The DNA here is from genome assembly GCF_963878365.1 of Photorhabdus sp. HUG-39. Taxonomy (NCBI): domain Bacteria; kingdom Pseudomonadati; phylum Pseudomonadota; class Gammaproteobacteria; order Enterobacterales; family Morganellaceae; genus Photorhabdus; species Photorhabdus sp. HUG-39. The sequence goes on from NZ_CAWNWY010000049.1 coordinate 849, forward strand.
TTGACTCTGCAATACATCATCTTGCGGAAAGGCTTTTCTATATTAACAACGTGAGAATGGAATCCCGTAAGGGAAAATTACAATGAATAGGGAAAATATATCCGCCGATGCAGATACATTGTCATCTGCGCTTAACTGTTGCCGATTATTGTTGCAATTAGCTAAAGGTGAGGCTCAGGAACCACAGCCTCTGCTCCCCCATAACAAACTGAAACCTGCGATAAAAGAGTACGGCAAGGCACATGATGTTGATCTGGCATTATGCCGTTTAAAATTCCCCAAAATGACTCCCAAGCTGCTGCCCCTAGCCTTTCGCGACAAACAGGGGGGATTTATTGTATTAGCGCGCCTTTCCACTGATCAGGCCCTGATCCAATCTCCTTATGCCGTTTCACCCGAAATACTCTCCATCAACGAGCTAGCAGCCAGATGGAGCGGAGAGGTGATCCGGTTAGGGGAAGCTTCCCTCAGATTCGATGTCTCTTGGTTTATACCCGCGTTTATCCACCATCGCCACCTCCTCGGCGAGGTGCTGCTTTTTTCCCTGATGCTTCAGCTACTTGCCCTAATCACTCCTCTGTTTTTCCAAGTGGTGATGGACAAAGTGTTGGTGCACAAAGCGTTGTCGACCCTAGACGTATTGGTGATAGTGCTGGCAGTGGTCGGGCTGTTCGAGGTGGTGCTCCGGGGGCTACGCGAATACCTCTTTGCCCACACTGCCAACCGCATCGATATCACCCTAGGGATCAAGCTGTTCCGGCACCTACTCGGCCTGCCCCTGCTTTACTTCAAACACCGTCAAGTGGGCGCTATCATCACCCGGGTGCAGGAGCTTGATAGCATTCGTGACTTCCTGACCGGCTCCATGCTAACCCTGAGCGTGGACCTCGCCTCCACCTTCGTCTTCTTCGGGGTCATGGCCTGGCTATCGCCGTCCCTAACCTGTATGGTACTGGCGGTATTGCCCCTCTATTTTCTGCTAGCTTGGCTGAGCTCCAAACCACTGCAACAACGCATCGAACAACAGTTCCAAACGGCTGCCCTCAATACCTCATTCTTGAACGAGTCCGTCAGCGGCGCTGAAACCATCAAGAGCCTAGCGGTAGAACCCAGGATGCAACGGCGCTGGGAATCCCAAACCGCGAGCATGGTCGAAGCCGGTTTCCGCACTCAGACCCTCAACAGCTTCATCAGCCACGCGGTTATGCTACTACAGAAGACGACCGGCGTCGGGATCATCTGGCTGGGCGCCAACATGGTGATCTCTCTGGAACTCACCATAGGTCAACTGATCGCTTTCAACATGATGGTGTCCCACATCAACCAACCCATCACCAAACTGATCGACCTGTGGCAACAGTTTGTCCAAACCCGGGTCGCCGTCGACAAGCTCGGTGACATACTCAACCTGCCCGTCGAACAGGAGCAGGGGAACATCCGTCCTCAGCAGCCACTCTCCGGTGATCTGCAAATACGCAACCTAGTGTTCCGCTACCAGCCCCATCAAGCCCCGGTGTTGCAGGGGGTTACCCTGCATATCAGGTCCGGCGAGAACCTGGGCATAGTCGGTCCCTCCGGTTCGGGTAAGAGTACGCTGGCCCGCTTATTACAGAAGCTCTACGCTCCGGACGAGGGGGAGATCTTGATCGACGGCACTCCCCTACACCAACTGGACCCCGGCTACCTGCGCAGCCAGATTGGGGTGGTACTACAGGAGAACTACCTGTTCAACCGTAGCGTACGCCACAACATAGCATTTAAGGACCCCTCCGCCTCGCTGGAGAACGTGATGGCCGTCGCCAAGCTGGCCGGCGCACATGACTTTATCCTGCAATTACCTCTGGGCTATGACACGGTACTGGCCGAGGCCGGCAGTTCCCTATCGGGAGGACAGCGCCAGCGCATTGCCATCGCCCGCGCTCTGATGGCTAACCCCAAAATATTGATCTTCGACGAAGCGACCAGTGCCCTCGATGACGAATCCCAAGCGCTGATCCAGGCCAACATGGCCGAGATCGCGCTAGGGCGCACCGTCATCATCATTGCCCACCGCCTGTCCACGGTGCGTCACTGCGATCGCATTATCACTTTGGAGCAGGGCCTTATCACCGAATCAGGCAACCATCACCAACTATTGGTCAAGGGCGGCTGCTACGCCAGGCTGTGGCAGATGCAACAGGAATTACGAAAGGAGACGGAGCCATGTCATTCAAGAAACACCTAAAAACCGTCCTCCGGGCTTGGCAGCGGGAGCGTAACGCGCCCAAAACGACGAAGCGCACCCGCGACGAGTACGAGTTTCAGCCCGGCTACCTGGAGATCGTTGAACGACCTCCCGCGCCTTGGGCAAGGTGCACGGCAATGGCGCTGACCCTGTTTCTGTTGGTGGTTCTACTCTGGTCCATCATCGGTCGCCTAGACATCCATGCCAACGCGACAGGCAGGCTGCTGGTGTCCAGCCACTCTAAAGTGATCCAATCCCTTGAAGCCGGCGAGATTGTGGCGATTCACGTGCGTGACGGACAAAGGGTGAAGACTGGGGATCTGCTGATCAAACTCAACCCCATAGGAGTCGAGGCCGAGCTAAAGGAGCTACAGGAGCAGCTTAACTTCAAGCGGCTGGAGAGGGCTAGACTACAGGCCCTGCTAACCGATACCCCCATTGAGCATTTCGCCGTACAGGAAGGTATGCCACAGGCACAGGTCGAGCTAGCCAGAGAGCACCTGATCAGTATCTGGAAAGAGGTGGTCGCCAATCTAGAAAGCCTGGACAGCGAGATGAGCGTCAACCAAGCGAGCCAGAGTGCACGTAACGCCGATATCACCGCGCTGGAAAAGCTGATGACCAATATCAAAGTGCGCCTTGAAGCCAGTCGTACCTTAGCTGCCAGCCAGCTATTGCCCAAAGTCGAGCTACTGGAGCAAGAGAAAGAGAAGCTGGAAATCGAACGCACCCTTTCTCAACAGCATGCCGAGCTGACCGTCCTCAAGGAGCAATATCAGGTACTGAAAGAGAGCCGGGACCGCTACCTGGCCAAGACCCGCCGGGAATATTACGACCAGCTAAACGAAACTCAGACCGCTATCGCGGTCATGACACAACAGTTGATAAAGGCTGGCGAGAGGCGGCGGCTGCAAAGCCTGCGGGCACCGGTTGACGGCGTAGTGCAGCAGCTAGCGATCCACACCTTGGGAGGCGTAGTGCAATCGGCCCAGCAACTAATGGTGATCGTGCCCGATGATACCTCTCTGGAAGCCGAAGTGATGGTATTGAACAAAGATGTGGGGTTCGTGCACGCTGGTCAGCTGGTGGAAATTAAGGTCGACGCCTTTCCCTATACCCGCTATGGCACTATACGGGGTAAGGTCGCCCACGTCTCCAAGGATGCGGTCAAGGATGAGCAGCTAGGTCTGGTATTCCCCGCCCTGATCCAGATGGAGCGCTCCTCTATCGCAGTGGACCAGCATGAGGTACCGCTACAGGCAGGCATGAGTGTCACCGCGGAAATCCGTACCGGTGATCGGCGGGTGATCGACTACCTACTCAGCCCACTACAACAGTACCAGTCCGAAGCATTGAGGGAACGATAATGTCAACCATCGAATCTATTCTGTCGGAACCGATCATCGTCGACGCGTCTAAGGCGGTAGCGGATGGCGGCCTCCTGGCCCTGACCCATGCCGCCCGCCATTTCAACTTGGCGGTGGAACCGGAACAACTAAGCCACCGTCTCGGACGCCCCCAAGGGGTCTCAGATAGCCAGGACTTATGCCGCTGCGCCCAGTGGATCGGCTTGAGGGCACGCCACATCTCCACAGATATGAGCCGTCTCGATACCCTGCCCCTTCCTATCCTGCTGGATACGGAACAGGGCTGGCAGGTGCTAGAGAGAGTCGAAGGCGAGTTCATTACCTTGTATCAGCCAAGCGTGGGTAAGATATGTCGCTATCCCCGAACCCTCTTCGCTAGCCATTGGCAAGGCAGCGCTGTGCTGCTGGCGGAGGCGACCGAACCGCAGAAACGGCAGCGGTTTGGCTTCGTCTGGTTCGTGCCTTCCATCCGCAAACATGTCAGCCAGTTTAGGAACGTAATCCTAGTGTCTCTGATGCTACAGGTGATCGCCTTGGTGACCCCCATACTGTTCGAGAACGTGATCGATCGGGTGCTGGTCAGCCGCAGCCTATCGAGCCTGCAAGTGCTAGGAATCGCCATGTTGGCTCTGGCTTTGTTCGAACCCGTCTATGGTTTCCTTCGTTCCTGGCTATTCACCAACTTCGCCAGCAAGGTCAACTCCGAGCTCTCCGGCCGCCTCTATCAGCACCTAATGGCCTTGCCTATGGGCTATTTCCAACAGCGTCAGACCGGTGAGATCATCGCCCGGGTGCGCGAGATGAACCAGATCCACCAATTTCTCACCGGTTCAGCGCTGACTATGGTGCTGGATTTGGCCTTCGTCGGCCTGTTTGTCGCCGTGATGTTCTCCTACGCCACCGAGCTAACTTGGCTGGTGCTCGGTTCTCTCGTGCTCTACTTCCTGTTCTGGCTAGGTGTCGGGCCCGTACTGCGTGCCCGGGTATTGCGAGAGTACGAGCTAGGGGCCGACAACACCGCTTTCCTTACCGAGTCAGTCACTGGCATTGAAACCATCAAAACCAACGCCACCGAAGCTGGCTTCCTACACCGCTGGGAGCGGCAGCTATCTGCCTTCGTCCGCGCCTCATTCCGCGCCAAAGTGGTGGGGATCTTGGCTGGTCAGGGAATCGATCTCATCCAGAAGCTAACCTCCGCCCTGCTACTACTGTGGGGCGTTACTCTAGTCATGGAGGGCAAACTCAGCCCAGGGGAGCTGGTCGCTTTCAACATGCTCTCGGAACACGTGACCCAGCCGATTCTGCGTCTGGCCCAAGTCTGTCAGGATTTCCAGCATACCCTGATCTCGATGCGCAGGATTGGCGACATTCTTGATGAGGAGGGGGAAAGTGGCAGTGGCGGCCTGGCCTCCGTACCCAAGCTACAGGGAGGGGTGAGTTTCAGAGGCGTACGTTTTCGTTACAACGAGGATAGTCAGGAGGTGTTACGCAACCTCAATATCGAGATTCATCCCGGCGAATTCATCGGTATCACAGGGCCATCCGGCTCGGGCAAATCCACCTTGGCTCGGCTGTTGCAGCGCCTCTATATACCTCAGCACGGCCAGGTGTTGGTGGATGGGATAGATTTGGCAATCGCGGATCCGGTGGCACTGCGCCGCAACATGAGCGTCGTGCTGCAAGAAAGCGTGCTGTTTGCTGGCAGCATCGCCGAGAACATTCGTTTATGTCGGCCCCAGGCCAGCGATACGGAAGTGTATGAAGCCGCGACTTTGGCCGGTGCCGACAGTTTTATCAAGGCGCTGGACCGAGGCTATGAGACCCAAGTCGGCGAGCGTGGCGGTCAACTCTCCGGGGGGCAACGCCAACGCATCGCCCTAGCCCGAGCACTACTGACCAATCCGGGAATATTGCTACTGGATGAAGCCACTAGCGCCCTGGACTACGAGTCGGAAGCGGCGGTAATGACCAACCTACAACGCATTGCACAGGGCCGCACAGTGATCAGCGTCGCCCATCGCCTTAATACCCTGCGCCATGCCCATCGAATTCTGGTGATCGACCAAGGTCAAGTGATCGAACAGGGCAGCCATGAGCAACTGCTCGCCTTGAACGGGCTTTATGCCCGACTGTGGACCTTGCAGATGAAGGATTCTTAGATCACAGGCGGCCAACCGTGTCCGCCATAACCATTCTTGCAATGTTGCAACCCATAAATACCAAAGTAGGATTTTCCTAAGGAGAACCATTATGCCCAGTAACAGCTATCAATCGCTGCTCACGTCTGCGCAAACGACCTTTAGAGAGATGAGGAGCAAACCGAAAATCCAAATGCTGGTCCAAGAGATCAAGAAGGGGTTCCGTGAAAATGGTCGCAAATGGAGTCCTGAATTGCTCCAACAACAGAAAATGCTGGAACGGGCGCTGGAGAGCAACGCTTATTGGCGCTACAGTAATGACAGACCGGTCGGCATCAGTAGCCTCGACAAAAGCGAGCAACTGGCATTTGTCAGTTATATCAAGACACTGGCGACACGCATCACAACAATCGACATCTTGGTACAAGGCAATGAGAAAACAGCGCTATCTTCGCAAACAGATGACGCCCTAGGCAATGCCGAAGCTTTCCGGATGCTGCCCAAGGATTTTGCGCAACGTTATGACGTCCGCGGCAAGCTTGGTGCGCGGCTGACCATCAACGTTAACAAGGCGCATTTCAACTTACTTGCCCGGGCGTTGCCCCAGTTGTTCAATGATGACAATCGCGGCTGGCTGGAACAGGCCAAGATCATGGGGCCGAAAAATCTGGGCAGCCGTACCGACCAAGCCGTGATCTACCTTTCCAGAGCCGGGGTCGAGCATGCTCAAACCATCAGCTCAAAGCTTAGCGAACTGTTACCGGCGACAGCCTTTGTCGAACACACCCCGACTGGTATGTATCGCGTGGGCAAAGGCATTTCCTACTCTGAAACAGCCGAGGGTGGATCGAGCAGTCACGGTCAGTCCCGAGCACAACTGATTGCCGCAGCGGGTACACAGTCCTTACTTACCGATATTCCAATCGAGAAAGCCCTGACGTATACCTTGCAGATGCGCGGGTACGATGTACACATTCCGGCGTTGCTCTCACAAGCACTACGGGATAGCGAGCTCAAGGGGAAGCTGGTGCCCATGAGTGGCGGTTTTGAGCCTCGTCAGAGCAGCGCCGACATCCATCAGTTCACCGCCGATCCTGTGTTATTCGCCAAATCCAACACCATCAGTGCCGAGACATTAATCAAGTCGGGGAGTCTCCCGGCGGAAGGGAACGCCCAGCTAGTGAAAATCCGATCAGGCTTGTACGAGCTCGAATACACCGATCGAGGTGCTAATGATGATGTAGCAACAAGCGTTAACAACATACCAGCGTATTTTCTCAACTACGACAGCGCCGACCAGGCCAATGCATCACCAGCCTACGTAGACATTCCTAAGCATGAGATCGCGGAGAGCTTTCTATTTACTGGAACGCTATCGGGCGGTTCGGTGGTGGTGACCAGCCTTGATGCCAATACCTACCGGGTCTATCACGACGGCCGAGTCAACAGTTCGCTGCTATACGATAACGTGGTGATGGCAGTGGACTACAAAGATTACCGGGTAGCTGCTACCACCAAAAGCCTCGCCGTGGCGTACATGCAGTATGTCAATGGTGAATGGCAATTGGTGTTCCAGCGCCAGGAGTATCAGCAAGACGGCCAGATGAGCTGGACAAAGCTACGCGGCGGTGAAGAACCGCTCTCGATCCAGATCGCGGACAGCCAAGTGGTTAAACGCAACCAAGCTCAATTCGCCACTTACCGCGAGCAGGTTCATCAACAACTAAAGAAAGTCGCTGCCCAGTTCGGGGTGTCAGTCGAAGGGATCACCGATGGTGTATACACAGAGGGTGAATTTTCTCCTGATCATCCAGCAATTGCCGCGTGGATTCAGTTACATGCCGAGGTTGACGATAGGATCAACGCGGATATCAAGCAGCTAGTAGACAAACGAAGCAAACTCTATGAAGAGCAACGCAATACCTCTCAGCACAACCTGATCGACCAACAGATAAAACAGATTAATATCACTCTGGAGTATTACAAGGCGCAATACGATACGGTTCTGCGTGAAGCGGGCTTCGTCGAACAAAGCTGGTTATGGCAGCAGATCAAGTCCAAGGACGGCATGGCTGCCGTAGTGCGGATCGACAATACGCCCATCCAGAACGGTGGACCGGAGCATACCAGTAGCGTGGGCGAGCGTTATGCGATCGCCGAAGCTTACCAACATCGTGTGTATGGCACCACGTTTACCGATGGTCAGCGTAACTTCCGCGATATTAGCATCCCTGGGATGTACGATAGGATGTCAGCCTTGGAGATGAAGATCCTGTTTCTCAAAGGCCAGCTCACTTCTGAGCAGCAAGGTGCCTTGAGTGCTCACATTACTGAAACCAGCCAGGCAGAGTACATCGACAAAGTATTGAAGTGGACGGCAGTGTACAGCGAGGGTTTTCATCGCGCCGGTAGTAGCTTCGACCGTCTGGTGCCACAGGACTTTTACCTGTCGCTGGTCGGCGACAAGTCCGGCGGCCGTTGCTACCCCTTGGTCAGAGCGATGGCGGTGGCGCTGGCTAACAGCGGCGAAGCGGGTATCAACAGTCTGGTGGAAAAACTCTTCCTGGCTGCCGCCGATCCCCACGCAAACAATTCCACGCTGCTGAAAAACAGTCTGATCAAATTGCACTCCGATAACGTTGAGGCCGTACAGGCGTCAACGGTGCGCGGGAAAGTCAAATTGTCCGAAGCGGTTTCCCTGCTGAAAAAGACGACCAAGACCTCAACGTTCGCGCTCAATACCCCAAATCACTCGATGATGGTGGGAAGTACGGTCGGACTCGAAGGACGCCGTTACTATTTCTATGATCCGAATGTCGGTATTTTTGCCTTCAACAGTACAAGCAGCTTCTTCCAGGCCATGAAGAATCACTTGGTGGGACGCAAACTGGCCGCCCACTACGGTTCGCTTGGCAGCGAGTTAGCCCCTATCTTCAACTTGGTGGAGATCGATGCCAGCAAGATGGCAAAGGTGCCAGTGGGTAACGACCTGAACGTGGCCGACCTGACTCGTCCCGATGAACTAACCACGGTCATAGAGCAACGGCGGCAGGTTGAGCAGGCGGTTAACACCCAAGTACGGATTGCCAAGGACACCCGGTTGCACACTGCATTGGCGATCCTCGATGCCGAACAGTGGGGAGCAAGGTTCGCCGAGACCAGTACACGGATTGCCCAAGAAAACAACCTTGACCAGCGCTGGATGCCAGTGATTGGCAATACCGAGGACCAGGGCGAAGGCCGTTATCGAATCCAGTTCATCAATCGCGACCAACCCGATGAGACCCGTTGGGTGAGCAGCGGTGATGCCACCTTTATCGAATTCCGCCGCTTTATCGATGAACATGTGCTCACCCTAGGCCAACATTTCACCCTCGAACACGGCCAGATACAGCCCAAAGGCGGTATCGGCGAAGCAGCTCCAGTTGTTGATGGGCTAAACGCCGGGTTTGCGATACAGACATTGATCCAATGGTTTGCCGACAAGAACCGCAACGATGCGGCAGGTGGGATCGCTTCGCCTGATCTGTCCACCGCGCTCAAGGTCCACAGCTACATCAACTTTGTCCAGATGGCTCACAGTGGCGTACAGGACGTGACTAAAGTCAGCGAACTGGTGCGTACGGCGTTGCGCGGCGAAGTGGTGGCCGCCGAAACTTCACTCAAGGACTTTACCTCCATCCTGGGGCACACCGTCAATGAAGGCGCAGGCGTACTGTTTGGCGGCGCTATGGTCGGCCTGGATGCTTATGAGCTGGCCCACGCTGAGAACGATGTTCAGAAGGCGGTGTTCGGTACCCAGCTTGCGTTCGACTCGGCTAGCTTCGTCACTGGTACAGCCGGGGTGGGGGCTGGTTTGGTCGGTGCCTCAACAGCGGGCGCTGTGCTCGGTTCTGGAGGAGTGATCCTTGGCGGGCTCGCAGTGGGCTTTACGGCACTGGCGCAAGCCTTTGGTGCGGTTGCCGAGGATGCCAAGGCGGTAGGCCATTACTTCAACACGCTCGACAATGCCTATAAAGGCAATGGATATCGGTATGACAACGAAAAGAAAGTGCTGGTGCCCCTGGCTGGGGCTGTGATTAAAACCCTTGATCTGCGCAAGAATCAGATCGACTTCGACAGTCAGTACATTTACCGCACCCATTCGGGCTTTACCGGTTCAGGAAGAATCAATTATTTCTTCTGGATCGGCGACTTTCCAAAGATGGTCCATGACCGCAGCCAAGCAATCGAGGTGCGCAGTGGAATTGGTTACAAGGACGTTTCCCACAAACTCGACCACAGCGACAGCAATGTGCTGATCCTGCCCGGTACCCCAAAGTCCTTCATCAGTTACGAATACATGCAGCTCCCTGGCGCAACTACGCGTCATGATGCCGGTTTTGATGTGATCCGCAGGCTTGAAGAGGATAAGCGGTTCGACTACGACTTCTACATCTTTCCGGGGGAGGTGACGATTCGTAGGATTCATCAAGAGTATGTGGCGACACCAATCGAAGTGGTGCTCGACCAGCGCAACCGGCAACTGATAGCGCCCGAGCTGCCCAAGGAATTACATGGCTACTTGCATTACGAAATCAAGGGTGCCGGTGGCGAGTACCTGATCGGGCTGAACGAAGGCACCAGCGTGAAGCTTACGAGCGATGTCCCGCACAATCTGGTCGGCAGTGCGCCGTCGCGCTGGATCATCGACAGCAGCCAGCTCGCCAGTGACAGTATTAGTGTGTCGAAGAACCGACTGGTAGTTGGTGGAGTGGTGGTCGAACTCGATTCAAACCGGAAAGAGCAAGTGCTGGTGGTCAACCGCAAGGGCGAGGTGCGCGAAGTCAACTTCTCCGACCTGACAACGCAGGTGATAAGCGAAGATGCGAGCAAGTGGCAGGTACCGGGCCATAGCATCGAGCAGCATCTGAACGATCTAGCCAAGGCGCATCAGTTACACGGACAGTATGTGGTGGTGGAGAACTACAACCACAACGGGCATGATGTTGGTCGGGCATTCTACGACGTAGCCAACAAGCGGATGTTATTCACCGACACCCTCCACAAACAAGCCAAGCATGCACAACTGGGTGCGGTGATGGGCGACCATGCCTATTTCTACGATGCCGACAACGCGGCGGCGTGGCGGGTAGACATCGCCACTGGACAGGTCGACGCACAGTTTGAGCCTTGGTTCAACCAGAGTGCGGGCCAGATCAGTCGGCTATGGCAAGAGGGGGATGCGGTCTATCTGGCACGCCGTTATCAGCTAAAAGGGAAGGAAGCTGAACTAAGCTATCGGCTCCTCGGTGACCGAATGGAGTTAGTCAGTGCGGTGGGTGATGATGCGCTACTCCAGCTTTCGGCACGTACCAGCCTGCATAGTGATGAGCTCAAGACTATACTCCAAGGCTACGAGAACGATAGCATTCAACGTGAAACTCCGACGTATACGCTGGGCGCACGGCTGATACAACCGACCAGTGCGGCGCTGGTCACAGTGTTCGGCGTGGATGCGGCTGGCGTAGCGCATCGCTACTGGATACGCACCGGCAATGGGACGCTGATGCTGATCAAGCCGAATCTGGCGCCACCGGCGGATCAGACCTTGCATTTTGAAGCGCACGAACAGGCCCGCAGTGCCTGGCCGATCCCGGCCGATCTCGTGTTGGCGGGCAGCATTCCCCTCCCCACTGGTACGGAAGTGTTCTTCTTCTACAGCAAGGAACAGAAAGCTCTGTTCCGTCAGGAAGGTCCCGGCCAGACTGTTCTCAATGCCAATCATCCCAGCGCATTACGCATCAGCACGCCAGCGTTGGCTAATCTGGTCAACCTGAATGGTAGCCTGCTCGCCATCACCGAGGATGGGCGTGTGGCCCGGCTCGATGCGCAGGGACAGCTTAACTATGAAGCGGTTAATGAGCATTGGCTCAAGGGGCGTACCCACTGGTGGCAAGATCTGGCTAACATTACCGACGGCAGCACCACTCTGGCAGTGTTCGGGATCAAGGGCACCGACGGCAAAAACCTACTGCCAGTGTGGTACCACAACGGCCAAGTGGTGGTGGCTTCAGCGGCACTACAGGGCAAATCGTTGCAGTTGCTGGGATTCGAAATGGATAGCCCCTCAGCACTGCTTTTCGAGCCCGAAAGCGGCAAGTTGTATCGTCAACTAGCCATGACCGAAAAGGCGTTGACCACGGCTTTTGGCGGCGCCAATCTGATACTTAGCGCCTCGGCGCGACTTCCTACTGCCAGTGAGTTGACACCTAAGTTGCATCTCAAGGAAGCGCGACAGGTCGATACCGGCATACGTCTGATCACGGTCAAGGGCGAGATCTTACTACGAACCAATAACGGCGAGTTGCAGTTAGTTGGCGTTGACAAAGACTGGCGGCAGAACAACCAAGCCCAACTGCCACAGGCGCTCACCAAACTCGCCGACCAGTGGCAGGCCAAAGGGACACTGACCTTGCAGGACAACAAGGAACTAGGCTGGTTCGATATCGACAGCGGTCAGGTATTTTGGGGTAATGGAATCCCTGTCTCGAACAATCTGCGCTTTGTGGGGATCGCCGCTGGTGAAAAGACGGCATATGTGTACAGCCCGATGACTCAAGCTCTGTACCAAATCAAGGACGGCAGTGCACAGATGCTCAATAGGTTCACAAGCGTGGAGCGTATCGGTTCTTCCCTTCTACTTCAAGGCGGGGTTGTAGAGGACAGCAAGGACGATCTGACGCCACCGCTCATTGATGGTGTCGACAGCGTGGTACTGCATGGCGGCACCGATAGCGATACCTACCGCCTCAGCCGGGCGATATGGTCCCATTACCGTACGATAGTCATCGATAACGACGACCAGGGCCAAGCCTTAGACCGCCTGATCCTACCGTTGGTTGATCCGGAAAGCATCCTGGTGAACCGCCACGATGACGACTTGATGTTAACCGATTCCAGCAACGGAACGGCCCTGATAGTGCGTCAGGTATTTGACAGTCAGGCTATGTCCCATCGGCATCTGCAAATCGAGCTGGAAGGTTCCTCGTCGGTGATCAACGTGGACCACCTGGTCGAGGGATTTACCCAATGGAATTACACCAAGGAAGGTCTGATGGAACTGTCTTGGGCCAGCAAGCAACCCGTCATCACAACCCATGCCGTTGTCGCTGTCCCGGACACAGAGGGGCCGAGCCTGGTGAAGCTGAGTGGGGCTATGGCTTCGTTCCCTGATACCGGTGGTGCCCGCGACCACCTACCGCAAATCCGTCCAGCTTCGCAGGCTATGCTGACGTCATCACTGATCTCTTAAAGGTCACACGAGAAGCAGCAGAAGGGGCGAAATGCCCTTTCTGTCCGTTTAGTTGTGCCTTTTAGAAACTGTCTAATTGACAGAGGACTCTTAATATTGAGGGAGGAGCTTTTGTAAATAAGAAGTTAGATTTCTAATCTAAAATGAAAAATATAAGCAGATTTTAAAACTGAAATATAATCCATGTGATGATTTAGCATGTATTATTACATATGGCTTTATATTCCTCAGTAAATACTTTCCTATTTTATAAAATAAAATCCTAACATTAACAAGATTAAAATAAATATTTTTAACTTCAAAATTTTGACAAATTTTATAAAAGCGATACACTTAATGTGCAAGTTATTAAATCATGCAAATTATAAAACTATTAAAGAGGGTATTTTTATGTTCAAGAAATTATTGGTAGTCGGAGCATTAGTATCAGGTATTGCATTAACTGGAGGAATTGGGGTTGCATCAGCAAACGTAGATATTAATTGGAGCAACTGTTATAATTCACCTATATCCTATAACGATAGCACGCGTATATATACTAAATATGTTGTTAAAAATGGTGGTCAATCTTCTTTTTCTAATAAATATACAGAGAATGGGATTACATGGTACTTTAAAGGTATAAAAAAATTAGATAATTGTGGATCAAATTATCATGTCGGTAAATATGAAGGTAGAAGATAATAAAACTCTACCGAGAAGCCTCATTAGAGGCTTCCAAACCGCTGACAAACCTCGTTAAAAATAACGAGGTTTTTGCTTTTATCATGAATAATAATATTTCTTATTTTTCCTTATTAACCTTTTCCTACTGCCTTTCAAAACGCTATTAATAAGAACAAAAATGCCGATCTTGAATATCGGCATTTTGCTATAAAAGAGAAGATTAATTTAATGCTTTAACGCTTCAATTTTATCCCGGCTCAGTCCGGTACTGGTGACAATAATGTTCAAACTCACGCCATGCCGTAATAAGGCACGAGCCGTTTCCAGTTTACCTTCTTCTCGACCTTCCTCTCGGCCTTCCTCTCGGCCTAGTTCAATACCTTGCTTGATACCTTGCACGCGCCCTTTTTGTTCAAGCTGTTCTGCAATAGTCATCAACATCGTTTCATGCTCCGGAGATTGTTACTTCAGTCTGACCGGTTTCAGCTTCGCCGGGAAAACGTAAAAGTCCCTTGTATAGCCATCATCCTGAATAAGAACAAAAATGCCGATCTTGAATATCGGCATTTTACTGTGAAAGAGAAGATTAATTTAATGCTTTAACATTTCAATTTTATCCCGGCTCAGTCCGGTACTAGTGACAATAATGTCCAAACTCACGCCATGCCGTAATAAGGCACGAGCCGTTTCCAGTTTACCTTCTTCTCGGCCTTCTTCTCGGCCTAGTTCAATACCTTGCTTGATACCTTGCTCGCGCCCTTTTTGTTCAAGCTGTTCTGCAATAGTCATCAACATCGTTTCATGCTCCGGAGATTGTTCAATCAGTTGATGGACAAAATGTGAGAGATCCAGCGTATGTCCATTCAGTAAAATATAGCGTAACACCACATTGCGCTGCTCGGTTGTATTATACCCTGCATTCAACAGTTCCACCAATTGGAGGAGCCATTCCTGCATATCCCGGCAGCAAATAAATTGTAATTAAAAATAACAATAAAAACAAAAACTTAAATAAAAATAAATCACAATAAAACAAAATATATACACAACTATGTACAAACAGGAAAAGCACTCAATATGAAGTGTAGCGATGGATTTTTATACTATTAGGCGGGCGGTTCTGAGATGAGAGGGAGATTGTGAAGCCGGATTAACCGGCTTCGTTCTGCCTGTTCGGCAGTATACATACTTTTCAAAAATCAGTATTTCTAAGCTACTTGTACAGCAGTAAGTTAATGTTAAACATATTTAAAAACATATGTCAACAATTTATTTCGGTACTTCCGGCCACGGCACATCCGGCGCTTGATTCACATCTACACGAGTCAGCAACACTCTGTACTTTCTCCATTCGAGTAGAGCTTCTTTCTCTGAGTCTGTAGCGACTTCTAAGTCAACAGAGTCTTGTAGCAATGAGATTGTTTCATTTGCTTGTTGTAACAGTGCGGCTTGTTGTTGCTTTGCTTCGTTGATTTGATGAGACTTGAGTAAGTCTTTATCGACTACCCACTCTTTGCCATCCCACGTATCGAAGTCGGTGGGCGGTTTCTTGAATGTCAGCGTGTCGGGCAGCTCACCGATTTCCGTAATTTCAATCGGGTCGCGAGTCAGCGTGTCGTAAGCCACTTTTCCACGATAGTCTGGCAGGATTTCCCAGCGGCTTTTATCAACACTTCGGCACACAGCCTCATCATGAGATTTAGGGAGTTCCGGGGCGTCGGGATAAGCACCTGCTGATAAACTAACTCCAAGCATTACGTACTCGATATCTGACGCGATGAATTCTCTCGTTATCTGATTCGAGTGAAAAACCTTTATCCAGCCAGGTTGAATCGCTAAACCATCTTTACCCAATACGGCTGTTTCATGTTCTAAAGAGTACTTTTGTTCTGTCATTATACTGCTCTCACTATGTAATTAAATGCGACGTTGCGGGGACGGGTTTCGTTTGCACCCGACGCGTGTGTTGATACTTTTGTCTGTGACACATCGTTTTCAACAACGACCCATGTGCTTGATGTAGAATCAACACCCACAGCCATCCTTGCAGTCGGCAAAATATGACTATGGGATTTATTTTCGTCAGCTTGCCACGTACCACACACACGCCCCGGATCGACTCCCCGACTATCATCCCATCCCCGGATAAACTCGCCCCGTAAATCGGGTACTCTGCCAGCGGGATAAGCTTCTGCTAATCGCGGGTACTGTGATTTGTCGAACGTTTGACCGTTGCATGTAAGATATCCGGGTGGAGTGTAGCGGTGAGGGTACGGAAGCGGGACGCCTGTTGGCACAACTTCATCTTTTGTATAGTCCCTGCGCCAACCGGGATAGTACCCTTCACCATGATTAATATAAGTAAATTGCGCGTTCGCGATACCGTTTCCGCTTGTTGTCGTCGGTGTTGTAACACGGATAGTCATTGCAGATTCTACGCCCATAACTTCAACCACAGCCCCCGCAAGACAGATATTGCCGCAGCCTGTATCGTTGATTATGCGATTGCTGGCATATGACCAAGACCCTTTACACATCCAGTATGGAACATCAAAGGCCCCGTTTTGCTTAAGCCATACGATAAACTCTTTAGTAGTCCATGTGCCACCGCCTGTATTGATCGAGCCGCTATAAGCACGACATGCCCCCACATCCCCCGCACTCAGACTGACATCCCCGGTCAAAGGTTTCCCGTTAATTTTCCGACTGTTCGGCACGGCACTTTTCGCCCTCTCCACCGTCTCCACCAAACCGAGGTTTTTCACAAACGCATTTTTATCGGGAATGTCGGCGCCGTTTTGATTTTTTGTCAGTCTGTTGCTGATATCTGATGCAAGCGCATTGATAGACTTAAGCTGAATTGTCTTGCCTTCGGGCGTAACAACAGTTACTACCCCGTTCTCTGTCATCCACTTATTCAGATTAAACAACAGCTCATCTGTATAACCCAATTGCGCCGTAACTTTTCGGGCTGCATCTGAGTAAGTATCGGGAACCGATGTTTGAATAAAATATGTAGCATTAGAAACCGCATCGGAAAATTTATCGATTAAGACTAATTCAGTATCGCTATTAACGTTTTTAATTGCTGATAATTTAAATGTATTCCCGACTTTGATTAATATAGTCTGAGCTGGAGCAACACCGAACTTGTTATCTTTCCAGTGCGTCCCTGTTCCTATAGCAATATCAGAGTTGGCAGCAATTGAAATTGTGCCTGTGTTATATGAAGACATGATTAAGTACTCATTTAATTTTATATTACGATTTAACTAGTCATATCTAGTTGTATCTATATATATATTCTTTCCTGCAATTCCACTAAACTGTGAATATTCTGAAACATCACGCAGTGAATAATCTGGACTATAGTAACTAATAATCGTATTATTACCACTTTGTAAAGCTTGCGGCGTCCACACAGTATCAACGGGTAGCCACTGCCCTCCATGGGGTCCACCAACTTGCAAATGATAAAATCCAAATCCAGCAGCTGTCGCCATTACTGCAACTCTGCCCGCTATTGTTTCAGAATAATTTATATAAACATAATCTGATGAGTTTGATGGGAATGTTTTCATTACCCCTTTAATTGCCAGCGCCTTACTTAGATGATGTAAGATACACTTGTTATCTTCCCCCCACACGCAAATACCCCAATCACCAATCGGCGGGCGCTGTTCATCGTTTGTAAAAATATAAATTTTTAATTGATCACCCTGATTGATACCCCCATATACAGATAATCCCCACTTATTATTATCCGTTTTAAATTGATAAACGTTCGGGAGTGCAAAGTTTCGCCACACAATCCACACAGAGAATATTAAGCACCGCGTTGATGTAGGAATATTGAGATTAACTTGACCACGGTTATCAATATCTTTATCTTGCAATATTCGCGTTTCTCGCAAACAGAGAGGCGTGCTGTTCGGTATAATCCACGGCGTTCCATCTGGAGTTGTTAGTAATGCACTAAACATTATCTCACCTTTTTATAAAAGACTAATATTGTTTTTGGTTGATCTGATGGTATTCCAAATGGAGATTGTGTTTGTAATGCTGATATCGTACCTTTATTTATTGATATATTATAAGTTGGCGCATTTCGCCAAGTCAAAGAATTAATTTCTGTATCCAATATTGTATAATCAATCTCATACCCTTCTGGCAATACATACGTATAACTAAATGATTTCACTCTGGCAGGGACATCAATTATTCCTGCCAACAAAAATGGGATAACACCGCTATTATTTTTATTTCCGCTTGCATCCCATGTTTCAAATCCCCACATATTAAAATACCCCTGTTATTTTTCCGATTTGCACGCGCAGAGCACCTTTTGCATCAGCAATACTAATAGTTGTATTTGTCTGTTTCATTTTACCCTGATTATCTACTCCAATATTTTCCATTTGACCTGTTCTCATATTCCAATAGAACCCTGATTTTCCCGGAATGTAATTCAACGATTTAATTTCAGTACCAACTAATAATTCTTGAATAATAGCTTTATCAATAAACCCCTCGCGAATAAATAATTGTCCATTTTTGGCCGACATAAATGGCACTAACTTTCCATTCGCTGGATTCATAAATGTGAAATTTTCAGCATTAAAACCAATATTCGTACTGACTTTCCCATTCTTAACTTCTGCACCAATAACCATCCCCGCATCATAATACTGTCCGTTATAGTTAACTCCCGCTTTTACTGTGTACGTTGCTGAACCGTCTCCTTTTTGGTCAAAAACAGTTGTAGCCTTGGTTTCAATCATCGCTTTTTGTTTTTTAAACTCGGATTCAGTGAGAGTTTTATGCTCTGCAAGAGATTTGTTTGTTCCAGAAATTGCCGTTTTATTCTCATCAATGAGAGACTTGTTTCCAGCAAATTCAGCTTTCACTTGCTGCTGATAACGTGCAAGTGACTGTTGATCTGATACTTGTACTTCGCGTACTTCGACAATTTCAGCTTTTCTGTCTCCGTTCTCTTTCATCCAACGCTTAGTATCAGCTCCACGTGCCGCGGCATTTTCAAGTTCTGCCTCTGAATTATCATCAATCTGAGATTGAAGTGCTTTCCCTGCGTCTGTTGTGAGGAATTGATCACCGGCAGCATCAATTATCCAACTTGCATCTGAAGACGATTCACCACGTACGAACTCAGTCCACGGGCTTTGATTACCAGTCTTATCAACAAGTCGTGCACGAAAGTAGAAAGCCACACCCGCAGCAAGGCCCTGCATTGTATAAGTTCGCTGAGGATAAGGAACGTCAGACAACAGCATCAAATCATTGCCATCATTTGTTTTACTGTACTGAATCTCAGTGTGTTGCGTGTCTGATGTGTCTTCGCCAAAGTTCCAATCAATCTGAATACCGAAAATGATGGGCGTTGTTCTGAAATTTAAAGGTACTGGGGGATTACCCTCTTTGCCTTTTAGCGCTGTTTCCTGCGCGTTAGCCCAAATGCTGGAAATATCAGAAGCGTTGATTGCACGAACACGGACTTGATAACGTCCTGCATAAATGTTGTCTACTTCAAAGCCCAACGCTGACGTTCGCGGCGCTGATATCCAGTTGCCGTTGTCACGACGCCATTCAGCTTCATAAGTAATAGCATTGTCAGCAGAATCCCAATCAGATCGCAATGTAGTTACAGCCAAACCTTGAACAATCTTCGTGTATGAAGATATACGAACGTTTTTTGCTGGTGGCTGAACGCCAGGCGGTATTACAGAAATTGGCTTTTCGTCAATTCGAGCACCAGTATCAATATGACTATACTTATCGGGATTATGATAAACACAGTTAATAGTGAATGTATTGTCGTTGTTATCATCAATACTTGTGACGCGGTACAACTGAATTGCTAAATCATCAGCATCAATAGACCACACAGCATTTTTTTGTGGCATTTCTGAATAGGCTGTTGTTACTGTTACCACAACATTATTTACAGCTTGAATTGTCCGGCCTTCTGATTTGCCGGATGGCAAGTTAATCAACAGCCGATCACCAGCTTTTGCGCCTGGCTCTCTGTCTAGCGTGATGTTTCTGCCGCTGCATTCAGATACCCGACCGCCGATTACACGACCAGAAAACAACTCATCAGCAACGCCTATGATATCTCCGGGAAGGGGTATTTTTCCTTCTAACCCGGTTGCAAATGATACTGTTCTGTCATTAGCATTAGTTAGCAACGCCCATCTTCCTCGCCGATTAGCTTCGCTCTGTCGCGTACAACCAATGGCGGTGATTTCAGTTTGGTTTACACCATATCGTCTAACCAGCTTATTATCAGAAACTACTTCAACGGCATCATTGTAGTGATTGCTCGGATCGCCATATGACACAAGAGCGTGAGTATATCGATTGCGCTGGCTACCACTTCCATAATTGAATTTTCCATTAACAACCGACGCCTTAGTAAAAATACGACTAACATCACGTGGCATATCAGCAACTGCAACGATTTTATTATCTGACCAGTACGTCATTCCACGGAAGATTGACGCTAAATCACGCAATACTGTATAAGCCTCATTCTGTGCTTGTATATACATATCACACACAAAACGAGGCTCTTTTCCATCTCCGCCGCGGCCATCTGGCACCAATTGATCGCAATATTGAGCAATTCTATAAAGCTCCCACTTATCAACTTGGCTCGCATTAAGCCTATCACCCAATCCGTATAATTTACTTAATAAGAGGTCATAAAAAACCCAGGCGGGGTTGCTACTATGCGCTAATTTAAATGTACCATCCCACATTCCGGCATAAGTCCGACTAACTGGATTATAGTTTGATGGAACTTTAATCAATAATCCTTTAGATAGAACGCTAATTTTCGGAATTCGATTATTAAATTGTTCAGCATTAAATGTAACGAACAAAAGCGCGGTATTTGGATAACGTAATTTTACGTCAATAACTTCGGCTATTGACTGAATATTAATTTTATCAGCATATCGACCTGAATTTTTATTCGGCGTCAGCCTACGTACTCTAATTTGCCAGCCAGTAGTTGCCTTGGGCAAGTCAATACGGTGCGAACGCTCATAAGTTGATGTTGTTTTTCCGTCAAATGCAGCATTAATTACTTCTTTAAATCCCGCACCGTCAGTGCTTAAACCTATTGCATATTCAATACGATAGCCCGTCGTGTCTCCGTTATCGCGTTGTTGCAATAATTGAGGAACAGAAAACCGGACACGCACGGCTGAGAGTTGTGTATTACTAATAGAGCGTATCCACGGCTGATCACTCTTAAGCTCCATTCCGATATTAATTTCATTATCAACACTCGGCATTCCCTTGATATATTCTTGATGCTGACTACCTGGCCGGAATTCCCATGTGACGCCCTCAAAATTTCTTGAGCCGTCAGCATTTCCTATCGGCGTTCCATCCAAAAATATTTTTGTATCATCTAAGTCGCTTGCTATCTCACCATTACTAACTGCAAGTAATATTTTTGCTGTTGACGTAGACAATAAGTTGTCTGGTGACTCAACAGGCGTATGCCCTTTGCCGCCACCGCCCTTTCGCCCTTGAATTAATTGAGCCATATTCCACCCATAAAAAAAGCCGCGTTAGCGACCCTACTTAAATTAATTAAATATTGTTATTGCTGATCTTCGGTATATATCCCAGCCGAAATAATCGCCCCACCAACTTCCCTTTCACCGTAAAGCACAGGGATGGGATTACCCTGCGCTGTAGTGTTAACTGCGCCGCCAAATGCGTATGACGGCTTATTATCTGCATCCTGACGCGTTGCTAATCCCGGTGGCTGCGGAGCTAGCATCTGGACAACACCACCCAAAGCCATGGCTGCACCACCTAATGCAAGCGCCCCGCCCCATGTACCTGCTGCACTAAATGCCGCCCACCCTGCCGGGCCTGTTAACATTGCCGCCCCAATAAGCGCGACCCCCAACATTGTTTGGAAGAACCCACCGCGCTTACTTCC
The DNA here is from genome assembly GCF_963878365.1 of Photorhabdus sp. HUG-39. NCBI lineage: Bacteria > Pseudomonadati > Pseudomonadota > Gammaproteobacteria > Enterobacterales > Morganellaceae > Photorhabdus > Photorhabdus sp. HUG-39. The sequence goes on from NZ_CAWNWY010000049.1 coordinate 22,519, forward strand.
TTTAATGATCGGAGCGATACGGATTTCTTCGCTGGTGGTTAAGTGAAGCTCTTCATTGCTAATATTTCGTTTGCCTTTAAATATGGCAAATTCAAGCCCTTTCAAATGAGCTTCATTTAAAAACTTTTCAAATCCATCACAACGCACGCACAAGGCTTTTATGGCCTCTTTCGGGGAATCAATTGCAATTGTATGTTCACGTCCGAATTGTTTTCCAAGCGTGCCGTAGAGCCGAACTGTTTTTAACTGGTTCATACCAATTCCTTACGTCTTACAATTTTCACAGTTCTGTCACGCCAATAGTCGCTGTACGGAATAATTTGACTTAACTGTCCATACAAATGATGAAGCAGCATTCCATTGTTCACTAAAATACCAGCGTGATTGGGTACGTCAGATTGAACTTGCATGATTACAAGGTCTCCATCTTGCGGGCTGTCCGTGATCTCGATAAAACCTTCTTTCTGCCAGTTCTCCATATAGAGGTTTTCGCCTTCTTCCCACCAATGACGATCAACACTGTAATTATGCAGAGATAAACCATGCTCTTTTTTGTAATAATCCATAATTAAAGACCAACAATCGGCATGACCAAGCACAAACGCCCGTCCAGTTAGCGGCCTTTCTCCACGCGGCAATATTTCCCGAATATCACCCTCAGGCCACGAAGCAATAACCCACAGAAGCCCAGTGGCATCGCACTGTAACTGGTCCAATTCACTCGGCTGAGTTGTCACACCATCCCCGCAGTGACTATGAACAATTGCTGTTATTGTTCCCCAGTCTTCTGCAAATGAATAATCTTCTGGCGATAACTCGAAATGTTCTGTAGGTTCTTTTGATAAGTTACGGCAACGGAAATATTTCTCTACTCGGCCTTTTTGAGCAATAACACCACAGCATTCATTGGGATATTCTAACTTTACGTGCTCAAATATTGCGTCTATAGTTTTTTCTCTCATTGTCACCTCGAAATTAAACCTGATGCCGGAAATCCTCCGAAATCCAAAGGATCATTTTCACCAAAACGCTTTTTGCAGTCTGACAGTAACCCACCGCACTCATCTTTGGACGGATCATCGGTTGGCTTCCCGTCTTTATCAAAATAACGGGTACCGGCATAGCCACAACCAATGCCGGTCCTGTACCACCCTCTCATACACCAAGTGCAAATTGTGTGGATTTGCCGGGTTGGAATACGTAAGCCTTGCAGATCAAACGGGCTAGATAATTCAAACTCTACAATCTCACCGGCTATTTCACTCGTTTTAGTATCAATATAGAAAACTTGCTTGAAACACTCATCAGAGTTGGCCGTTGGATTTCCTGACGGAAAATTCTTCTCATCTAAATAATGTGAAAATGTGTCAAAAACAGTTACTTTAGCCTGTAGCATGTCCTCGAATTTCAGACAAAGAGAAGAGATAAGGCTATTGATATTAGAAACAGTTAATTTTGGCCGTGGCGGTGAACCATCACTTGATTTTGATATACCGCTAATGTCGTAAGCCCATGCGCCATACTCTTTTTCTTGCCACCAAATGGATTTTGGTTTTAAGTCGGCCCCGGCCTTCTCTATTTCTTCTGTAGTGTGTGGCATGTTGTAAGCGTGGAACCGCAATACAGGCCCACCAAACTTGCTACCATCAACTTCAATTAGCTGAATTCGATTGCCTGGTTCTAATTTTTGTACATCTGATGTGATATTCATGCTGAAAATGCCTGTTCGAATGTAGCATTGATTGTCATTACTGTGTGAGATAGCGGCGTCATAGTGATAGAACTAGCATCAACTCTGTAAAGCCCCTTCTGACAAAACGGAGGTTTCCATATGAAGCTTTTAGCCGTGTGCTGTCTGATGAAATTGAGTATCGGTATTACTTCATCTTTATGCCCCGTATAAGTAAAAGGCCATTTCTGTGACTCTGTATTAATACCATTCACAGCAACTTGGGAATACCCATCACCAAATTGTACTTTCCTGACATTGTGCGCGAACTCACCCGCTGGACTATTTTGTATCTGAGTTCGCCATTTAAATTCTTCTGCCATATTTCACCCATAAAAAAACCGCAGTTAAGCGTCCAGATATGAAAAAACCCGCGAGGGGCGGGCACTATTGAAGTGCAAAGCGAAAAATCTTTTAAGAGAGTTGAGGTTATTTTTGTTGTTGTTCCAGAATGAATTTTA
>NZ_CAWNWY010000050.1:0-22957 GCF_963878365.1 Photorhabdus sp. HUG-39
TGGCGCCATTTTTCCCCAAAGTTCATCACTGAGCCGCCATTTGTTGTTTGCCATACTCTCTATACCTTCAGAAATTATCCGTTCTAGAATATTATACAATATGACAATTCCTTTTGGGATAGGCTCTAAGTGAATTTAGGCGCAATTCCACAGAAAGAGTTGTCTTGAACACAAGGAATTTTTTCATTCCTATTCCTATCAAATCCTTGATATTCATTTATATACATTCCTCGATACCAGTACATCGATTTTCCTATCTCATTATCACTATTTACAGTTTTATTACTCTCTAGTGTAAATTTATAATCTGTGTTGACTTCAATTCGAAGAACACAATTTTCATATAAAGACATGACTTTAGTCTTTGCCAATCCATTTGCAGTTATTGCATTTTTTACCTGATTCCTAATTTCCGCCGTATCTTGCATACAAGCCATACTGAAACTACTCATAGCTAATAAAAACGGAGAAATAAAGAAAACCTTTTTATTAAAATTCATATTTCTTTCCTTACTTGATTTATGGTTTTAGCACGAAATGGAACAAAAATAAATTTCGTTATTATTAAGTTAATATTTAATTTACAGCATAAATAATAATTCAAATTACAATTCAGTCGTAAATAATAAATTAATAACAATAGAACATTATAATATAACTCATTGAATTAAATTGGTTATTATTTACTTTCTTAACTAAGAGTAGATTACTAAATCAAAAAACACAAATTACAGAATCATTAAACTAAAGAATATCTTATTTAAACACATAATAACAAATATATAAAAATTTCAACAACATATAAAATAAGCAATTTATCAACATTCACTGTTCTATATATAACATAATAACTAATGATTTTTTATATCATAACAATCTAAATAACCTTCACAAGATTGCAATTATGCTTGATTATAAAATACATAAAAATCAAATAATTATTTATCACTATTGTAAAATATTTTTCAATGAAAGTTTTTCTGCTATCTAACTGAACACAATTAAATACAAAAAACAATTTAATCATGCCGCATATATGCGGCACCTCACCTTTATAGTTATCTGCGTATATTCAAGATTGATAATTGCATAGTTTCAGCACAGAGAAGCCTATTTTTTCTTTTTCTGTAATAATACATACGCGACCTGGGCTTGTACTTTATTCTTTGATAACCACTCATTAAATATATTTCCTATTCCGTGTTGCTTATATGCAGAATCACAACTTGCCGATGTTCCTGTTACACCAAGCCCATACGTTCCTCCACCTTCAGCTTTAGTCTTACATCCATGTTTAGTTGTAAAGTCATTATATAACCAGCCAGCCTTTTCCGTCTTAAATTCAATAACAACACCTGGTTTTTTATTCGTTAGATAACTTTGTGAGTAAGTGAATTGAGGCGCAATTCCACAGAAACTGTTTTCTTGAACGCAAGAAATTTTCTCGTTCCTATTCTTATCAAATGTTTGATATTCCTTTATCTCCATTCCTCGATACCAGTACATCGATTTTTCTGCCTCATTATCACTATTTGAGGTTTTACTACTCTTTAGCGTAAGTTTATTTGGTGTGTTGTCTTTAACTCTAAGAACACAATTTGTGTATAAAGACATTACTTTGGTTTTTGCCAATCCATTTGCAGTTATTGCATCTTTTACCTGATTTCTAATGTTCTCCGGATCTTTCATACATGCCATACTAACACTACTCATCGCTAATAAAAGCGGGGAAATAAGTAAAACCTTTTTATTAAAACTCATATTTTTATCCTTGCTTTATTTGTTTTTTTGATATCTAATTAAATGAAAATAGATTTCATCATTATATGTTGATTTAAAAACACTATTACAGACAATATATAATAAATTAACCAATATATTAATCTTCATTGTTATCATCTGTCGCAAACAAGGTAGATTATTTAACTGTAAAAAACAAAAACAAATTCCAATATAATTAAATTAAAAAATATGTCATTTACATATAAAAAACAACATGACAATAATATACCAGCAACATAAAATAAAAATAACTACAACAATAGAAAAGATAAAATAATTATTCGTTTTTTTATACCATAATAATCTAAAGAATATTATCTCATCATTGTAATAATATCTCAATAATTCATAAAAGCTCCATTGATAATAAATACTAATAATTATTTATTTAAGGAAATCTGGAGAATAGCAGACATGATGTGTCGTCTAACCAGAAACAGTAAAGTTGAGAGCTGACCGAAGGTTAACACCATTATTCAGATAAAATGCGTAAGATACCTCCTTGCCCAATAAGGCAAAGAGGTAAGAGATATTACGGGCGATAACCAATAAAGGCCATGCGCGACAGCCTCCTTTCGATTGAGACTAATTGTGTGGTGGACAAGAAATTCTGCATCCGCTCGAACGCTTCTTCACCCTCTATTGCAATAAATTGCTCCCTGCGCTTCTCACGCCCGGCACGCCAGCGCTCACTAAGTTCAACAACGCTTTGGGTAAGATCCACCTGCCTTTCGAGGCAAAGACCCGCCTCGCTGATTAAACGCTCGTTCAACCCAAGCGGGCTATAGAGGAAATAACCCGGCATGCCACGTATCACGATTTCGTCTTTACTCAGCATACCCGTTACCAAAGTAGGATCGGTATACAAGAACCGTCCGCCCGGTTTCAGTAGCCGGCACCATTCGCGCAGCAAGGCCAATCGATCCGGAATATGAATTACTGAGTCGATGCACCATAATGCATCAAAAGTGCCGTCAGGAAATGGCAGAGGCTGACGAACATCACTGTCGACGAAGTGGCTTCGATCTTCCAGTCCGAAATCTGCCGCAAGTTGCCGGGCGGTAAGGAGGCCATGAGGATGAATGTCAACCCCCGTCACGCTACAGCCGCTGGTCCTTGCCAAAAACAGAGCCGGCCCTCCAGACCCACTACATACATCCAGCACATGCGAGCTGTCAGATAATTGAAGCCATTGGGAGAACTTTCTAAACTCATCAGCAGAGGACCAGTTGTTCTGCCCCAGGTCTTCGCCATAGGTCTCTTTGCGTACCTCAGATACCGCTTCCGCAGAGAAACTACCGAAAGCCCGTTCGTAAAAACCAGTGCCAGGGCTTGGGGAGGAAGTTTGCATAGTCATAGATAATGCTCCTAGCGAATAGAATTTAATCGGAAGACAAGGTGTTCAATTGCGGCATCCAGTATCGCATTATCGAGATCCGGATCAAAACAGAACCGAACCGACGCATTAGCCTGAGCCGAGCTCAAGCCAATGCCAGTGAGCACGTGTGAAGGCTGTAGTTCCGCAGAATTGCAGGCTGAACCTGACGATATAGCCACCTGATGCAACCCGGATATTAGCGCCTCCGAAGCGATACCTTCGAACTGAACGTTCACGATGTATGGGGAACTGCAAGAGATATCGGTATTCAACACGGCATTCAGCACCCTTTGACGAAGGCGAGTAATAAAATAGTCTCTCAATGCAGTGACTTTTGCCTGGCGTTGCATAAGGGTTGACTGAATCATCTGACACGCAAGACCAAACCCGACAATCAACGGCGTTGGCAAGGTACCGCTGCGCAAATGATTCTGGCCGCCGCCATAGATGAAGGGCCTCAAATGCCCCGCAACACGCGCATCGACGAAGAGTGCCCCAACGCCTTTCGGTCCCCGCATTTTGTGGGCGGAAAACGAAAGCATATCAATTCCAGTTTCCTTGACGTTCATGGGAATTTTGCCGACAGACTGGACGGCATCCACATGTAGCCAAGCGCCTGACCGACGCGTGATTGCAGCAATTTCATCCACCGGCTGAACTGTACCCAGCTCAGAATTCACATGAGCAACGCTGACGATACGGGTGTCGGCGGTCAGTTTAGTCATGACATCTTCCGGTTGTACCCGGCCATTGGCGGCAACTGACATGTACTCGACAGCAAGCCCCCGACGGCTCAACTCCTTACCGACGAGTAACACAGATTTGTGGTCGATAGGGCAAAGTAGCGCTCCCGCAGGAGCGCATTCGTTATGGGCAAAACTTGAAAAAAGCGCAATATTGTTGGCTTCTGTGGCCCCCGATGTAAAGGCGATCTCCTCTGGGCGAGCACCGATGAGAGACGCAACTTGTTGGGCGGCATTCTCTATCGCATGCCGGGCGCGACGCCCCATCACATGGGCGGAGGAAGAATTACCGAATTCATGCTCCATATAGAATCGCATGATGTCGACGACCTCAGGAAAGCATGGTGTCGTAGCACAATGATCCAGATAGATTACGCCAGTCGGGTTTTCATTAACATTCATAGCGACTCCCCATCAGGAAGTGAAGACGGCAACGTTAACAAGCTTCGAGTAGATCTCTTGTGTCTGCATCTCTCCGCTTCCACCGGGGTCCGCAACAATCACCTTCATGCCCGAAAGCCCATACAGAGAGAGCGCGGTGCTTACCCCTGTTTTGACCGGTTGGAAACATTCGCCGGGGGCGAAGATCACCAGAAGACGATGTTGCGCGTTGTAGACCTCGGAGATCATCTCGGTGATCTCTCCCGCACATCCGGTAACGCCGCAGGTAATGAGGGGTCGATAATCGCCGTTTTCGTCCACAAGAGAAATTTCAGTTCCGGCATCAGGGCCATTGTCGAAAACGCGGCGATTTAATAGCCCTGCTTTGACCAACTTATCGGCGCTTTTCTGGAATCGGTATTTCAGCCAAGTCTCCGGATAGGCAATAGGATGTTTCCGGCTTGCGAGCATGTTTTGCTCAGAAAATTGCCCACTGCGCTCTAGGATAGATTTGTACGAGGCCAGAAGCGCGGAGAATTGTTCATAGAAGGCACGTCTTAGTTCAGATGCTGGCCCGCTGTCGCGCGAAACATATTGCCAATCGTTGATGAGCAGCAGAAATTTTATCGCTTCGAATTGATGTTTAAGCTGCTCTGCGATTCGAACACCAAGTTCCCAAGTATATCCTGGAAAAATTCCTACGCGTCGTTCAATTTTTTCTCGCATAGGAGCCGTATTTTCTTCGATGACTCCCGGAACAAGGCATCCTCGCTCTTCATCAAGAAAGAGCATGAAATGCCCTGCCATAATGACGAGATCCGGATGTGGAGTATTAGTTACTTCGGCAAGAATAAGGTCGAGTAGCTCAGCCTCAGATTGAACCAAACGGTGGCTGTTTGAGATGTTAATTTGCTGCATATGTGCCTATATTAATATTATTGATTTTATTAGCAATTTAAAGGCTGTGTTATAGCTCTGGAAACTGTATGACCCATTTCGATTTTCCTGGTGGATCGTTAAATTTCACTCACTATGAACATCCGCCTCCACAACAGTTATCAATTATCAGTAGACAATTGATAATAGATTATATATTTACATATAATCTATTATCAAACAATTAGTAATGTTAATGTTTAATCTATACCCTGTACTATTTAATATACACTAATAGCCAAGATTAATGTTGTATATCCTTGCTGTAGAGAGACCAAAGGCATTGACTAAAACGGTCATTTAACAGCCAAATATCAACGCTGCCGATATCATGATTCCCATCAATTCTATTTTAGCTAAACTCACAAAAAACCAATAATAACAGTCTATTCCATTTACATAATTACATTTTGCAAACATATCATTGTGCTCATATTCAAGCCACGTCATGCTGCTGCCCTACGCTAATTATTGACATTATTTAGCGTGATGTTTTTTTATGACAGACGTCCAGCCTGTCTATCGAACATTATCGGTGAACGATTCAAAATAAATTAAAAAATTTGACGAAAAACAAAATAAATCATCAATAAATTTAATTTAAAAATTTAATAAAAGCACCGAGGTCATGAGGTTTAACAAATTCTCAATCGTAAGTAGGTCAAAAGAAATAACGCAACTTTGACTAAAATATCTGCAAAGGCAAGTCCCGGCCCGCCAAACGATTTGATTATCACCTGAGTTAATTGTTTGGTATCCGTTGAATATCATGCAATCAAATGAGCCGTTTCGGCTAATATGAAATCGCCATTAAAGCCATTTTCCTATCTGTTTCAATTCGTTATTTCTTCATTCCTGTCTATGAACGAAAACTCTCTTTTGATATCTGATAACGTTGTTCTTCCTGTGCCTCATTTTTCTTCTTTACGCGCCATAAAATACTTAACAAAATAAACCATAAAGGCGTGCCACAAAGTGCGACCAGGGTATCCGGGTCAAAAACCATTACCACTATAGTAAAAATGAAAAAAGTCAGAGTCAGCCAAGTCATTAACACCCCCAAAGGCATCTTAAAGATTGAACGTTTATGCACATCAGGGTAATTCTTACGATAAACCAAATAGGCAATCAAAATCACACACCAGCTATAAATCACCATAATCGAAGCAACGGTTGATACCATAGTAAATAACTGCATGACATTCGGTACGATAAATAAAAGTGACGTACCAACCACCATACAGAAACAAGAAAATATCAAACTATGTACAGGAATCGCCGTATTGCGGGAAAGAATTTTAAATTTCCGGTGGGCGTTTTTTTCCGTTGATAAGCCATAAAGCATACGTGTACAAGCATATAATCCACTATTAGCAGAAGACATTGCCGAGGTTAATGCAACAAAATTAACCACTGCGGCAGCGGCAGGCAGACCCGCCAAGGCAAATAATGTCACAAAAGGGCTGGTTTCAGCGGAGATCCGTCCCCAAGAAGTGACGGCAATGATACTCAACATGGAGAAAATATAGAAAATCATAATTCTCATCGGGATATAATTAATTGCTTTCGGCAATATCTTTTCCGGATCTTTTGTTTCTGCCGTCATCGTGCCAACTAACTCAACACCGGTAAAAGAAAAAATCGCTATTTGAAAACCAGCAAAAAAACCAAAAATACCATTTGGCAAAAATACCGATGGATCAGTCAAATTATTCACAGAGGCGATCATACCATCCGGTGATTGCCAGCCTACCATCACCATACCAACGCCAATAATAATCAGCGCTAAAATCGCAATTACCTTAATCATGGCGAACCAGAATTCAGTTTCGCCAAATAAGCGGACAGAAAGAAGATTACAAGTACCCAGTAAACCTAGCGTTATAAATGCGGGCACCCAAAGAGAAACACCGGGAAACCAATATTGAATGTAGCCGCCACACACAACAACATCAGCAATACAAGAGACAATCCAACTCATCCAATAAGTCCAGCCGAGAAAAAAACTGGCTTTGGTACCTAAATAATCCGATACAAAATCAGCAAAAGAGCGATAATTCAGTTTAGTCAGCAGCAATTCTCCCATTGCCCGCATCACCATATAGACAAAAAAACCAACAATCGCATAGGTAATAATGATCGATGTACCCGATACAGCAATGGTTTTTCCTGACCCCATAAATAAACCTGTGCCAATAGCACCACCAATGGAAATCAATTGAATATGACGTGCACTCAGCCCTCTATGAAGCGTTTGTGTATCAGCAAATTTCTCTGCCGAAAGGTTTTGTTGAGTTTTATTATTTTTTTTCATGATAATACCCGTCCGTCATTAACTGCCTACCCCAATAAGGCTATTTTATTTGCCCTTATTTGCCATAAAGAGCGAACCAAGGCAGTGCTCAAAATCCTCACGTACTACGTGTACGCTCCGGTTTTTCCGCGCTGTCCGTGTTCACTGTTTATTTATAAGAACGGCCTGCAACAATTACGCCTATTAGGATAAGCATTAAACTGCTAAATCTTTCTACCACGGCTTCAGGAAGAAAATGGAATAATGCCTTATTTATTTAATTATTTTTTATTTAAAGCAAGTAACAGTCCCGCCCTTAATCCATTAGCAACCTCAGCATTAGGAAATAAAATAAATTTCGCCGGAAATTTAATTTTCCAATGGCGATCTTGTTGGCTGGCGATTTCAAACCCTTCTGGCAATTCAGTAAAGTTCAAGGTATCTGCGGGGATATGAAGTTGAAAACTGTCGTGACTCTTAATAATGGAATTAATTACCTGGTAATGTTTCAGCTCAGATTTAATACGTGCTGTTATTGGCGATAAAGAAATTAAACCATAAAGCGCATCCGTAATTTTTTGAAATTTGGTTAAATCATTTTCCCCAAAAGGCATTGCTTTACCCATCTCCATTGTACAACTATCCGCCCCAAACTTTTCACTCAGAAAATGGCTGAAAGTCCCGGCTTTCTCACGATGATAAACCAGCGCATCAATATCGCTGTCATGCAACCATTGCATAAATTCAGCAGAAAAGGGGCGATTCTGAGCAGGTAACAAGGCAAATTGCTCATGGTGAGAAGCGCGTATAGCGGTATGCAGATCAATATGCCAGCGAATATTTATCGACGACACCAAAGGTTCAGCAAAAAAGCGACTCACAACGTCTTCAAGTTCAGCCGCACGTGATCGCTCATTTCCTAGCGGAAAATTCAGGTAACGGCCACCAAACATGCGATTCAAATCATGATGTAAATAACGTCGATTCACACGCATCGCAGGCAAATTACCAAAGATGATCAACAAGTTATTTTTTAGTGTTAACGTGCCATCCGCCAACTGTGCAAGTAACTGAATCAATATTTCAATAGGCGCGGTTTCATTACCGTGAATACCGGCAGAAATCACCAAAGACCGATTTCCCCCTTCATCGGGAATCAATTGCAGTACCCCTTCTGCCAGCCAATGCGCATTTATTGTTTCTGGAAATATCAGGTGGTCGGCAAGTTTTTTTTCAAGCAATAACGTTAACAGATCCATATCTGCTCCAATTTAGCGCTGAAATTCATAGATCGATCCTAAATTCAGGATCTGCGTAAGCTCATCCAGCGCGGTATAAACTTCGCGAAGTAATTGGGGATCGGCCAGATCACTAGCACATAATTCATCACGATAATGGTGCGCTATCCATTTGGTCAGACGCTGGTGAAGCTGCGTATTCATCAATGTTGCGGGATTAACAGCGCGAAATTCAGCATCGTTAAGTACCACCCTCAGACGCAAACAGGCGGGGCCGCCGCCATTACGCATACTTTCCCGCAAATCAAAAACACGAACTTCATTAATTGGTGCAGAGGTCTGTGCACTCAGCGACTGCAAATAATCCCAGACAGCGGAATGTTGGCGGCACTCTTCAGGAACAACGATCACCATTTTCCCATCGGTTTTACTCAGTAACTGACTATTAAAGAGATAAGAATCAACCGCGTCTTTGATGCTGATCTGCTCAGCAGGTACTTCAATCGTGACAAAATTCTGTCCCAACACCGCCATTTTCTCTTTAATTTCAGTCAGAACCTGAGACTGATTAAGATAAGCATATTGATGGTGAAAAAGGACATTTCGGTTGCTGACCGCAATCACATCGTTATGGAAAACCCCACTGTCAATGGCGACCGGGTTTTGCTGTACAAAAACGGTTTGTGCCGGATTAAGCTGATGCAACCGCGCAATCGCTTCACTGGCTTCCAATGTTTGCCGCGCAGGATAACATTTGGGCATTGGGCCGCCACGAAATGCGCTACGGCCATAGACAAACACCTGTACGCCGGGCGTATCATAATCACCGCCAAGGCGATTATGGTTTGCCGCCCCTTCATCACCAAAATCTTCATGTTGTGGAAGAGCCTGATGATGGACAAAATAGTTTTGATCAGCAAAAGTGGCTTTTAACGCAGCGGCCGTCGTTTCTATTTCCAACGAACGGTGCAATTTATTGTTTAAATTAGCTACCGTGAAATGAACTCGCTGATCAGCGCTATCCGCCGAAGGTGACACGGTTGCCGCATTTGCAGTCCACATTGATGAAGCAGAACTCAGTTTTGATAATAACACCGGAGAATATTTGGCTGCTTTATGCAGTATCTGCTCATCATTGCCCACAAAGCCTAAATTACGCAAGGCTGGAATATTAGGGCGTTGTTGAGGAGGAAACACTCCTTGAATAAACCCCTCATCAGCCAGCGCTTTCATTTTCATCAACCCTTGCAGCGCGGCTTTACGCGGGTTAGATACGCTGTCTTTATTATTAATCGAAGCCTTATTACCCATAGAAAGCCCCGCATAGTGATGGGTCAGGCCGACCAACCCATCAAAATTTGCTTCAAAACCAGCCATAAATCCCCCTGGAAAAATTATATAAGTTGAAAACCTCTCCCGTTAAACGGTTAATCAGGGAAATGAAGCCCCGGCGCAAGTGTTTCAGGTAAAGTGAGTTCGTCGGTAACCAGAGATGCCATCGGCCAGGCACAGTAATCAGCAGCATAATAAGCACTAGGTCGGTAATTTCCTGACGCACCAATGCCACCGAAAGGCGCTTTACTGGAAGCCCCAGTCAACGGCTTATTCCAGTTCACAATGCCCGCTCTGGCATCTTCCGACAGACGTTGGAACAGAGCAGCATCCGGCGAAATTAAACCGGTAGCCAATCCGAATCGGGTGTTATTGGCGATTGCTAGCGCCTCATCAAATGTGTCATAACGCATAAGCATGAGCAGCGGCCCGAAATACTCCTCATCAGGAACATCAGCGACTTGGCTAACATCAATAATCCCTGGGGTCAACAACGTTGATTGCGGCTGGCATTGCTCCAGCGAAACCAAAGAGATACCACCCAATTTTTGTAGCCGATCTTGAGCTTCCAATAGATTCTGCACAGCCTGTAAAGAAATGACTCCACCAATGAACGGTTGAGGTTGGGCATCCCAATGGGATGGTACGATCCGCTCTGTCACCTCCACCAGACGCTTAATCACCGCATCTCCGTGCGCACCATTTTTGACCAATAATCTGCGGGCACAGGTGCAACGTTGACCAGCAGAGATAAACGCTGACTGCACAATGGTGTAAACAGCGGCATCAATATCGTCGCAACTATCGACGATCAATGCATTGTTTCCCCCCATTTCAAGTGCCAACATCTTCTCTGGCTGACCGCCAAGCACTCGGTGAAAGTGAAAGCCAGTATTGGCACTTCCCGTAAACAGCACGCCATCAATCTGCTTATCCTCCAGCAATGCTGTCCCGGTATTGCGTGCTCCCTGAACCAGATTGAGCACACCTGCGGGCAAACCGGATTTTTCCCATAGTTTCACCGTCTCTTCTGCGGTCATCGGTGTCAATTCACTCGGTTTAAACACCAGCGTATTACCCGCAATAAGCGCGGGAATAATATGACCATTAGGCAAATGTCCGGGAAAGTTATATGGACCAAAAACCGCCATCACGCCGTGAGGACGGTGACGCAGTAAGGCACGGCCGTCTGGCATAATCGTTTCTGACTCACCGGTACGCTGTTCCCACGCTTCGATAGAAATAGCCGCTTTACCTATCATGGATTGTATTTCAGTCCGAGTTTCCCATAACGGTTTACTGGTTTCCTGACTGATAACACGAGCAAGCGTTTCTTTCTCCTCATTCAGCAAAGCCGCAAACGTCTGAACAACCTTAATCCGCTCACTGGCGGGCAAATGTGACCAAGCATAAAACGCCTCACGAGCAGCATGACAAGCGGCTCTGACTTGCGAAGCATCAGCGCTGTTAGCTTGCCACAGAATCTGTTGATCTATTGGGGAAAATTTAGTTATCGACTCACCCTGCCCCTCAATCCATCTTCCCCCAATGTAATGTGCTTTATAATTCATGCTTAATTTTCCTTTGGAAAGAGACTAACCCGTCGCACCTGATCCCCATCGCTTACTTGAAGTGCATCCATCTCTGCGGCTGTTAAAAAAAGTTCATTACTGTCACACGCCACATTCAATAAAAGCGCTCGAAATTCACTAAACTGCTGATTGGCAACGATGCAAGGAACACCATCATCTCTGGTCACTGATTCGACTTTACTGACAGAAATGAGACGACTCTCTTTTACCGCACGTATCCGGTCAATCTCAGCCTGTAATAAAGCGCCGCCATCAAAAATATCGATATGGCCTTGATAGATAAGACCTTCTTTTTCAAGAATTGCCCGCGCGGGTACTGTTTTCTCATGGACCTGCCCAATCACCTTCTGCGCCTCAGCAGATAATAAGGAGATATAAATAGGATGAAGGGGCATGAGTTCGGCAATAAAGGTTTTCGACCCAATACCAGTTAAGTAATCTGCCTGGGAAAAAGGAATGCCAAAAAAATGTTGTCCCAGTGAATTCCAGAAAGGGGAATTTCCTTGCTCATCTGCAACCCCTCGCATTTCAGCGAATATAATTTTAGAAAAAATATCCCTAAATGCGGCGATAAAAAGAAAACGTGCTTTGGAGAGAAATGCCCCATTTCTTCCCTTCTGATATTCCGGATCAAGGAACAAAGTACACAATTCACTGTTACCGGTCTGATCTTGTTCCAAAGTCAACGTTTCAATAGATTTATAAATCCCCAATTCACGTGATGAACGAATGGTTTTTTGTACCCGAAAGTTATAAAACGGTTCCTCTAGCCCAACCGCCACTTCGATGGCACTGACACCCGCCACCCGATTCACGCAGGTATCTTCCAGCACAAAAAGGAATCCCTGCTGAGCCCTGGTCAGTTTTCCCTCAAAAGTATCAACGCTACGTGTAATACGTGAACATAATTGCTCCAGGTTATTAGGAAAAGATGTCAAACCTATACCCGCGCGTTGAGATAAAGACTGAACCCCATTTAAGTCACTATGCCGGACAGCTCGGAAAAGCATCATAACGTCACCTTCGATTTACTATTAACCTACAAACTGCATGATGGCGCTTTCAAGACGAACCAGACCTTCATCAATATCAGCAAATTCGATATTTAAGGCTGGCGCAAAGCGCAACACATCTGGACCCGCGATCAAAGCAATTAATCCCTCCTCTGCTGCCAAGTTAGTTAATTGCTTCGCCTTACCCTGCCAAGCCTTATCCAATTCAGCACCTAAAAGCAGCCCTTTACCTCGCAAGCAACTGAATATTTGGTAACGCTGGTTCAGTTTCGATAATTTATCCATGAAGTAATCATGACGTTGTAAAACGCCGGTGAGCAGTTCCGCTTGATTAACAATAGAAAGCACCTTATTGGCAACTGCCGCCGCCAAAGGATTACCGCCAAACGTGGTACCGTGCGTTCCAGGTTGAAAAACCGCTGCAATATGTTGTTTTGTTAACATAGCGCCGATAGGAAAACCGCCACCGAGACCTTTAGCACTGGTAAGAATATCAGGCTCGACACCATATTCCTGATAAGCATAAAGGTATCCTGTACGGCCCACCCCAGTTTGAATTTCATCAAAAATAAGCAGCGCTTGAAAACGATCACATAAGGTACGTAATTCCTGCAAGAATGTAGGATCTGCGGGAATAACACCGCCCTCACCGATAATAGGTTCGACAATAACCGCACAGGTATTTTCAGAAATATGTTCTCTGATCGCAGATAAATTATTATAAGGAAGATGCGTAATTTCTTGCGGAAGAGGAGCATAATCTTGTGAATATTTTGGCTGCCCTCCTACTGTAACGGTAAATAATGTTCTACCATGAAAAGAATCTTTAAATGAAATAATCTCATTCTTATTTTTTCCATATTTATCAGCGGCATATTTTCTGGTTAACTTTAATGCTGCTTCGTTAGCCTCCGCTCCTGAATTACAGAAAAACGCTTTATCAGCAAAAGTATTTTCCACGAGTCTTTTTGCTAATTTCAGGACAGGTTCATTGGTGTAACCATTACCTATATGCCATATTTTATCAATCTGAGAAATTAACGCATCCTTTAATTCAGGATGTGCATGCCCTAATGAATTAACGGCAATTCCACCGGCAAAATCGATATATTCTTTACCATCTTGATCCCATACTTTCGAACCTTTGGCCCGAACAGGTATGAACTTAGCAGGAGAGAAACAGGGCACCATATAGTGATCAAACCAACTTCTCTGAATATTTTCTAACATAGATCATTTCCCCTTAAAATAGAGAGTACGCGGACGAGAGAAAGTAATATGCCCAGCATCATTTTTCATCTCACACTTACACACCTTATTTAATGTATGCCGAGTAAAAGGTTTACCAAACTGAAACCTAAAAAGCCTTAAAGATAATAAGATTACAGGATCTATTTAATATTATTCTTATTAATCCCATGACTATTTCCTAAAACAGAGTTGCTCAGCCATTAGACAGATACTGTTGCCCACACTTAACAAAGTCAACACAAGTTGTACACAAAAAAAATACTTTTTGATCTCGTTCAAAATTCCAAAAAGTATTTTTATGCATTGTCTATGCACATTTAATGAATAAATAGGAAATAAACAGTGAATAAATTAAATCTACTACATATAGATGAAACGAATAAATAAATAATTATTCATTAATAACGCATGAAATTTATCTATTCAAATATAAAATAAAATTTGACCGAATTTAACTTTCAAAAACCAGAGTAAACCGATAACCAAAACAACAAAAGAAGTGAACAATTTGATGATAACTTAATATAAAATTAACTATCCAGTTAAGAAAATTGACTATACCCGTCATCTTTCAAGCTGCATCTTTGTTGGCTGCACTCGCTCATCCCGGTCACATAGTTATCTATGCTCCCGGGGATTCACTCCCTTGCCGTCGCGATGCATCTTGAAATCCATAGGGTATAATCTCATTTGATTTTCTGCAATTTTCATTGGCAAACGCTGAGCTTCATTATTAAAATTGAAATCATTATTTTTATTTATTATGTGAATCTACCAACATTAAGTATTTTTAAATATAAACTAAACGCTTGTATATTTAATTATAAAAAATTTTATTTTGGCAAATGTCATGAAAATTAGCTGCCTATTTTAAATAATAGACATGATATTAATCCAAAATGCGACCTATTCAATATTTAAAAAATCATTCAATGCGACAAATTATACAAAATATAAGATTAAGTTGAAAAACAATTTATTAGGAATTATTTTAATAGAAGGAATTAAAATAATATCGTTAACGTAAATAGAAAAAAGATCAGTACAAGTTAAAACTAATTTGATCACTGATTAAAAATACTGAATTACCTGAATCGATTAGGATATGTCACGGACAGTCAAGGATAATATGAACTTATTCCGCATCATTTATAGGGAAAGGGATAGCAAACGGCTTGAACTAAAGGCGCTAAATGCACCTTTAGTTTGTTATTATCTTATTTTAAATTATCAGTGAAAAATGATGTAATCTTGTCAAATGGAATGAATTTCGTCCGATCATATAAGTCCACATGCAATGCGCCGGAAACAATGTAAAGCTCCTTAGGCTCAGCGGCCAATTTGTAAGCATCCTCGCTGAAATAACGGGAATTAGCTTTTTCACCCGCAATGAACAGAATCGGACGGGGCGAGATTGCCTCTATTTGAGAGAACGGAAAGAAATTCATTAATGCCGGGTTACTGGTCAGAGACATTGCTGTTGTTGAGCGAGGATGGTACCCCCTCGGCGTCCGGTAGTAATCATAGAACTCGCGAGCGACAGCCGGTGACTCGGCGGTAATTTCTTCTGGAGTCCCTATAACATAGCGTTTCTGTCCACCTTCAAATTCGACGTAACGCTGCTGAACAATGTCTTCAAGTGCTTTGACCCTATCCTCTTTGGTCATTGTGTCCCACAATCCCTGACGGCGATCCCGGCCTATATCATACATACTGATAGTCACTATGGCCTTCATACGAGGATCAACAGCCGCAGCACTGAGTGCAAACCCTCCGCTCCCGCAGATACCAATGACACCAATGCGATTTCTGTCAACAAATGAGCGGGTGCCAATAAAGTCAACAGCGGCACTGAAGTCTTCCACAAAAGCTTCTGGAGAGGCAATCGAACGAGGTTCGCCGCCACTCTCGCCGTTATAGGATGCATCCCAAGCCAAAGTGACAAAACCACGCTCTACCATTGCCTGGGCGTATAAACCCGAACTCTGCTTTCTCTGCTATTACCCATGTTTACCCATGAGCAATAACGCCAGGATGGGCTGAATGCTGTGCAGCCCAGGTAAAAATGGCAGATAACGACAGTAATACCGCGCCAAAGACGAAGGGACTTTTCCAGCCCATGACATCGAACATTGCTCCACCGGAACTGGCTCCCAGCGTAATAGCCAACTGAATAGTCGCGACCATTAGGCCACCACCAGCTTCGGCATCATCCGGCAGTACGCGGCTCAACCAGAGTCCCCAAGCAACTGGTGCTGGCGTGGCGACTAATCCCCAAGTTGCCAGTAACGCCGCAACCGCCATGCCAGAACTGCCGAAAATGGTAAGGACTACCGCAACCACTGCCATCGCGAGAGGGATAGCAATCAGGTAGGCAAACAACCGTTTTTTTAATAACAATCCGATGAAGTATGTTCCAACCAAACCACTAGCACCCAACAGAAGGAGTATGAGGGATAATTCAGTAACACTGATGCCAGTAATCGTTTCCAGAAACGGTCGCAAATAGGTAAAAACAGCGAACTGACCCATGAATAACCACATAATGCCAGCCATACCCAAGGCAACCTGCGTTTTTTTCAGCAACCTGAATGGATTAACTGCTTCGCTTTTTTTACTGGCTTCCATCGCAGGAATCCCCCGCCATTGCCAGACAAATGCCAGTATGGCAAGTGGGATCACTATAAAAAAGGCACCTCGCCAGCCAATATACTGTCCCAGAAAGCTACCCAGCGGAGCTGCAATGGTCGCCGCCAGCGCATTGCCGCCGTTTATCAGAGCCAGCCCTTTCGCAACAGAATCAGGTGGAAGCAGCCTCATCACGGTCGCCGTCGCCATTGACCAGAAACCACCAATGGCGATGCCCAATAAAGCCCGTCCGACTATGAACTCCACGTTACTAGCGGCCAGTGTCACAATCATCCCGGATATTGTCAGAAGTAGCGTGAAACTCAGCAGCACTTTTTTCCGGTCGAATTTACCTGTCAGGGGAGTATTCAGCAGGCTGGTCAGCACAGCAAAAAAACCTGAAACTGAAATAGCCTGACCTACCTGCCCTTGGCTCATCTGCAAGTCCTGTGCGATTGGACTCAGCAAGCTGACGGGCATAAATTCTGACGCAATCAGTACAACAACACAGAGAGCCATGGAAAAGACCGCTCCCCATGCAGGAGGCTGGGTTGAATGCGTGTATGATCTTACATCAGTATTAACCGTTTTCATTTTTCTCCGGCATTCATCTGATAGCAGAACGGAATGACGTGTTTTATGCATCCCAAACAGCTATGGCGATAATCAAACTCATGTAGATCTTAATTGCATAATGTTTCTTTGATTAGACGTTATAATTAGCATGCTTTTATGAGAAAAATTCAACAATTGAGGTTTCAAGATGGACGATCTTCAAGCATTTTTGTTAGTGGCAGGGGAGCAAAGCTTTACAAAGGCCGCGGCAAGAATGGGCGTCACGCCATCGGCACTCAGCCACACCATTAAAGCTCTGGAAGAAAGACTCGGGGTACGTTTATTAACCCGTACAACACGTAATGTCGCACCGACAGAAGCAGGGGAAAGATTATTACATTCTATTGGTCCTCTTTTTGAGCAGATTAACGCTGAAATTGAAAGATTAGGTGAGCTTCGGGATAAGCCTGCGGGTACGATTCGGATCACTTGCTCAGACGATGCGGTACAGATGATCCTGAGGCCCATGCTTGCCAGATTTCTTGCCAGATATCCTGATATTAACGTGGAAGTCAGTATCGATTACGGTTTCACGAATATTGTCAGTGAGCGGTTTGATGCCGGAATCCGGCTTGGCGAAGCTATCAGTAAGGATATGATAGCAGTACGTCTTGGCCCGGACTGGCGCCTCTCCGTAGTTGGGACACCCGCCTATTTTGAGCAGCATCCAATTCCGCAATCTCCTCATGATCTGACAAACCACCGTTGCATTAATGTCCGTCATTCAGTTGCTGGCGGCGTTTACGCGTGGGAATTTGAAAAAGATGGCAGAAAGCTGAATATTCGGGTCAATGGTCAATTTACCTCAAATAGTACTATTCATATTTTAAATAGCGCACTGGATGGTATAGGGCTGGCTTATGTCCCTGAATATTTAACTAAACCCTACATTGCCGACGGGACACTAAAAGAAGTCTTAGCGGACTGGTGCCCATATTTTCAGGGATTTCATCTTTATTATCCCAACCGGCGACAGGCTTCGCCGGCTTTTATGGCTTTTGTGGAAGCCGTCAGGTATCACGTCTAGAGTGATGAACATAATACTCTTCTGGGCGGAGACAGGAAAAGTATCAACGGTTCCCTGATAATAAAAGTAAGGCTCCATATCCAGTGCCAGTGTCCGCGGGCGGAACGGGTTGGGTCATCTGTTGCCAGTGAATGCCGCGGATGAGCCAGTCAAACTGGGCGGGCGTCATTACCCAGCTGCGCTCGCCCTGCTTCGGCCAGACAAAATGGGCCCGGTGCAGACGGCGGGTACACAGCCAGACGCCGTGTCGGTCCCAGCGCAACACCTTGAGACGGGAGCGGGCCTTGTTGCAGAAGACAAAAGCGGCTTCGTCCTGCCAGCGCAAATTCAGTCCCTCCAGGTGCTGGGTCAGGGCATCAATACCCCGGCGCATGTCGACGGGCTCTCGCACCAGAAAGAGCTGTTGCGGTTTCAGCATCGGGCCAGTACCCGCATCACGTCAGGCAGCAGCGTCAATGGACAGGCGATGGCATAGCCGTCTGGGGTATGCAAGGTGACGGTGTGCGTGTCGTCAGGCTGGAGTGAAACCGGCAAGAGGGCGGGCAATGTCTGGCTGAGAGGTTGGCGCATTTTGTTACTGTCGGCAATCCAGTCGCGGAAAGAGGAAAAATTCAGCTGATGCTGTTCACAATACTGTTTTCGGGTCAGGCCACTGTGCCGCCATTAGGTCACATGGTGTTGTTTTTGCTCCGGGGTATATCGGCTACGGCTCATGATATCAGTCTCCAAATAAAGGAAGGAAGCCGTAGCGTGCATGGGCCGGAGGGGAAGAACAAGGTGAGATGACCGGACTCTTACCGCTGATAACCGGTTTTGCGGGTTAAGGGGAGAGCATGAGATGACGATAGCGATTGAACATTTACAGGATATTCAGTTAACCCATATTGAAGCGCTGGCCTTAGCCCAACTGGTGAAGCGGCTGAACTGGGCGGAGATACGCGCCTGTGCGATTGATGATGCGGAAGCCTGGGTTATCAAGGCCGCGATAGGGCGGCTCCAGTCGGCACTGGCGTGTCACGGGTATTCACCACGGTAAGAAAGAAACAGGCCGGAAGCGATTCCGGCTTTTTGCGATTTCAGGGAGAAAACAGAATAAAATAACTAAAATATAGCTTATGTATATATTTACAATGAATATTATATTTTTCTGTATTATTTCTTTGTTTATCTTCTTATTTATTTTATATTTTTATGATTTTAAATTATATATTTAATATATTAAGATCAAGCCTGTAAGATATTTATTTTAAGTATAAAAATAACAAAGCGGAAAGATCACGGGGATCTTTCCGGCTTTAAATTTAACTATTCATATTTTCCAGTAAACATAAATTCTTCAAGTATGTTAATGAACTTGGCTTTATCTCTTGTTTGCTTACTACCTAGGAATTTTTCCTCTTCTGTTTTTCCTGTCTTTTTATTTGTTTTTATAATAAAGAAATCTAATACAAATAAACCGTTAGGATCTCCTTCTGGTTCATACCGTGAATCAAAGCAAAGGCCATCAAGAGAATTATGTCCACTAATCAAAATTGATCCATAGAACCAATCCATATTTTCTTTAGTAGGTTCATAGTCATAGAAATTATTTACATCAATTACCCACCTACTAGGTATTCTCAAGGGCTGAATATTCTTCCATATATCTTTTTTCATTAACGAACTCCGGGAATGTATTTTCCGACTTGTTCCAACGATGCCGGGAAACTGTGAATAGTAGGAATAGGGGCATTCGTCATTTCGATTCTTACCCAATTGGTTAATTGCCCTTCATTATACCCAACATGACCGGTAGGGTTTTTATAGAACATGAATCGAGTTCCGCCGTGGTCAAAAGCATGGCCATTGCGAATAGCTCCATATGCAGCTTGTTTCTCAAAGCCAGCTACCTTACTTGCATATTCCGGGAAATAAGATGCTTCAGGTCTTTTATCTAAGCTTCCTTTACCTACACTCAGATTTTTAGCTTCATTAATATCTTTTGCGTTGATATGTTTTGTTGCATGACGACCAGCCGTAGGACGTTGAGCATTATAAACATCTGTTCGAAGGGCCTTGCGTTTATGGTATCCAGTAGGATCACAACCCGCCAATCCCAGAGGATCAATGCAGTTCGCCGGGTTATGGACATAACTGTACGGGTTCGGACCACCAGAACGATGATAAGGTAATCCTGTAACACCATTGGTTCAAGGAGTGTGTCATTTCTTTTTTTTAATTTCCTGAAATGACACAAAATTTCTAATATTCCCTTCAGCTATTTTATATTAACATTATGGTAATTTTTTCTTTATTTTTTTCTTTTACTTTCGATATCATATCTATAGTCTATACAATAATTTTTAAATGCATCATCTAGTTTAACTATTTTCACACCACTAACTTTCATCTTTACAAATATTTCTGTTGCGTGTTCGGAAAGAAATAAAAAATCAGCAAGTAAAGTGCTACGTAGTGTAAATACATCAATGCAGTGTGGATTGTTAAACCTGTCTTCTTCTAATTCAGATCTATCCAAATCTAGAAGAGTATCATCACCTATGAAATACATGTAATTAAAATCATCCCTAAGTATATTACCATCTTTGATTGAAGTTGCTATTAATTTTTTAGATATAACTTCACAAATTTTTAAATTACTAAATAAATCAATGAAATTATCAGATATAATATGGCTTGCTCCGTGATTATAATAATTAAACCGCAGAGCTCCTATATTTTTATTACATAATAAAAACAATTGATTGGGGCACTCTGGTTCTTTCATGTAATAGGGGAATGAGTATTCAGAGCAGTTATAATCCCAATTGTTATTTACTTGTTTTTTTGTATCTACAATAGCATGAAGATATCTTGGTATTACTGAGGATTTATAATCATTCATTAAGACATAGTAATTCATCAATTCAATCTCCCACACTTTGTTGTAGTTACGCTTCCTGACCAGATCTTATTTTTCATATCCATTTGAATCTTTCTTATAGCATCCCTAGCCTCTCGATCATTAATATTACCATTTTCATGCTGACGTCGAACTATTTCTATTTCCTGCCTTACTTCATTAGAATAAATATTATGATTACTGCTGTTGATCTAAACAAGGAGTGATATTATCAATAGTCAAAAATCCAGAGACTCAATGAAGATGAAAGCCAGTTGAGATTTATTCAGCTGGCTTGGTTAGTTTTTTATAAAAATTATTGAGTCCTTAGTTCAACATATTCTTCAAAAAAAGAAGTGAAACTATCGCTTATAATAGCATCTACCTTTTTAAGATATGGGTCATAGTTTACAATTTTTCCAAAGTTACTAGGTGAACTATCAATGCACCAATAAATTTCATTTTCTACCATATAAATAACTGCCAGATATTTAGGTAATTGAAATTCAGAACGACATCGTGTTGTATCACCATAGATAGTACCACCATAATCTATTAACGCATTATTATCTTCAATGCCTGATATTTCTTGTTCTACAACACCACCTCCACCTGTTTTTTTTAAGAAAAATTTATAATCATCAGGAATGATTATATTCAACGTTTTTTCTAAGATACGGATTTGTTCGTTGTCTACTGGAGTATGCCAAACAACTTCGTCTTCGCATAAGGAGGATAACTTCTGAACTAATGCTTCTATCTTATTCATATCTTATCTCACATAAAATCTAGTGCTCTGGTTTTCCAATAATTCTTTCTGAATTTATCATATTGATAAGCTAAAGAGTTATTTTGTCTAAAACTATTTCCATTCTCAATGAGACCATGTAATGGCTTATGGTACTGTTTGTGAGTTGAAGAAACTATTTCAACCATTGGACCAGGCTCTCTCCCAATAACATGGTGCAAGTTTATCTGTTTTCCATCAGGTCCTATTGGGGCATAGCCATTTTTCATTAAATCTAAGTTAGTCCAGCCATCTGCAATTTTTTTCTGAACCGTTCTATTGACACTACTATGTACAAATTTAGGCGCTTCCGGTGTTACATCTTGTGTATTTTTATAAACTTTTCGACCCAATACTTCCTCAGGTTGGTATTTAGCCCCCGGACAGCCAGTTAACCCGAACGGATCAATCCAATTCACCGGATCATGGACATAGCTGTACGGGTTAAATCCGCCACTAAGATTCAAAGGGTCCGGCGATAAGTACTGGCCTGTTTCCCTCTCGTAATAACGGTGCCGGTTATAAAATAAACCGCTTTCCGTGTCTTCATATTGGCCACAAAAGGGGCATCAGCTCCGAGGCAGTCATACTTATAGGGCGATGCCAGGCCGCACAGGACAAGGCTTTCAGAAGGACGCGTTTCGCCCATTTTGCTCCTGCAACTTTTTTTGACCCGACGTGCCTTTTCAGGATGTGTGCACGCTACCGCCATACCCTGACGCCCTTATCCGGTCTGCACATTGAGCAGTATAGCGGCGGTGTTAGCTGCCGTTAACCCCTTGTGTGTATTTGCTGACGTGTTTGTACACCGCCTTTCAACCTGCCAGAACCGGGTTTTATCGATAACCCGTGGCGGCGGGGCAGCTTGTCTGCGCCGCTGACGCAGGTTGGCCGGGTGCGGGCCGGCGAGGCCCGCAGGTGACGCTGTTCAGCAGGGAAGCCCCTGGGGGCTGCACCTGTCTTTCCTACACAAATATTTTAACCTGCCCCCTCGTTATTGAACTTTTTCCTCATAGATTGATCTCAATAACAAACCCGACTTGAGGTAATCTTTATGTTTTCAACCTGCGCTGAACAATG
>NZ_CAWNWY010000051.1:0-22808 GCF_963878365.1 Photorhabdus sp. HUG-39
CAGCACCTTTGAATTTCAAGAACATAAAATGGTGACAGGAATGCAATCTTACCACCATGAGCTTTTGAATTTATTAGGCGCACAATATAAAGCGGTTTATTCCTGAATTAGGTGCGGAATGAAGGATAACAGCATTACAGGCGGCGGGACTCGTCGTTTCTGCCCATGGAGGCCAGCTTCAATCCGTCATAAAGACGGTGGCGGCCTGAGAAGTGGGAAGCCTCGCCGCTTTTTACGGCGGGGAGCAGTCACAAGAGTGTCATGAAGCTTTTAAATCAGTTTATGAATTTACTATGAAAGGTAATTTTGACAATTTAGCTGCTGACGTCAGCATCGATATGATTTTAAAAGAACACCGTACCATCATTCACTATTTTTCTACACAATGAAACTAATACACAGATCATTTAGTAAAAGGAAATTGAAGTTATATCAGATACTCCCAATTACCGAAACAAAATTATTATTAGAAATTCGTAGCTTACTGAAAAGTAGGAAATAGACCTATTAAACTAAAAGACCAGTAGTAAAGAATCTAATGACCCCTTACCACTGGTCTCCCAGCGACTTGCTTTGCTATGTTTTTCTTTCCTCTGGTAACTTCCTTTTCCTTTTTTATTTTTTTCAACTCGTTGTTTAAATAGTGGATCACGTAATAGAGCTTCTAGAGCATTATCCTTTATTACACCTTTCTTATGGTGATATATAATCATCATATACCTCTATCATATTAATTTATCTACAAACGTAGCGATTGTACTCTCTGAATTTTCAATAATAAAGAAAAATTACTTATTTCTTATTTAAAGCACCTTGTTCTAAAGTTTCAAGAATAGAACAATAAATACTTATATGAGAACTACCACAGCAAGCATCACTTAACATCTTAAGTGAATCACGCATTTTTCGCATTTCAAGAAGTTTTTCCTCCACTTCCATTAACCTAGAATCTACAATTTGCTTTGACTCTTCACAAGTATGATGGGCTGGATCTACACGAATAGACAATAATTCTGTAATAGCTTCCAATGTAAACCCCAATTGCTTAGCATAGCGTATAAACCGAAGGCGCTGTAAATCTTGCTCTGTATAAAGTCTATACCCTCCTTCAGTACGGTTCTGATGTTCCATCATTCCTTGTTTTTCATAGAAGCGCACAGTATCAGGAGTTACATTCGCTAATTTAGCCAGTTGACCAATACGATACATCTTTATATCTCCTACAATAGATAACATTGTTCAAGATATCAGCATAGCAGGATGAAAAAAATAAGTTAGAGATTCATATATGCAAGCGTAAAAAAACCGGGATAAACCCGGTTCTTTTATATGCCCCTACAGATTACTCCGTAGTCGCAACTTCTGTTTGAGCTTCAGTAGCACGGTCAACAAGCTCGATGTATGCCATCGGAGCATTGTCACCAGCACGGAAGCCACACTTAAGAATACGAGTGTAACCACCTGCGCGGCTCGCAAAACGCGGGCCCAGCTCATTAAACAGTTTTGCCACGATTTCGTTATCACGAGTACGGGCGAATGCCAGACGACGATTAGCTACGCTGTCGATCTTGGCAAGAGTAATCAGCGGCTCAACGACACGACGCAGTTCTTTCGCTTTAGGCAGAGTCGTCTTGATGATTTCATGACGGACCAAAGAACCTGCCATATTGCGGAACATAGCTTGGCGATGGCTGCTGTTGCGGTTCAATTGACGACCACTCTTACGATGGCGCATGACCTTATCCTTCTCAGTAAAACCTTAACCTGTGATCTAGTTATTCATCAGCAATACTTGCTGGTGGCCAGTTTTCTAAGCGCATGCCCAGAGATAAGCCACGTGAAGCCAGTACGTCTTTGATCTCTGTAAGAGATTTTTTACCCAGGTTAGGTGTCTTAAGCAACTCAACCTCGGTACGCTGTACCAAATCACCGATGTAGTGGATAGCTTCTGCCTTAAGACAGTTAGCAGAGCGGACAGTCAATTCCAGATCGTCAACAGGGCGCAGCAGGATCGGATCAAACTCTGGCTTCTCCTCTTTTACTTCTGGCTGACGTACATCACGTAAATCAACAAAAGCTTCCAGCTGTTCAGCCAAAATAGTAGCTGCACGGCGAATCGCCTCTTCAGGATCGATTGTACCGTTAGTTTCCATCTCGATAACCAACTTGTCCAAATCGGTACGTTGTTCTACACGCGCTGCTTCAACATTGTAGGCAATACGCTCTACTGGGCTATAACAAGCGTCTACTAACAAACGACCAATAGGGCGCTCATCTTCTTCCGAATGAATCCGGGCAGAAGCCGGCACATAACCTCGACCACGCTGAACTTTAATGCGCATGCTTATAGAAGCAGTTTCGTCAGTCAGGTGGCAAATTACATGTTGCGGCTTGACGATTTCGACATCTCCATCGTGGATAATGTCGGCTGCAGTCACAGGGCCAATGCCAGACTTATTCAAGGTAAGAATAACTTCATCTTTTCCCTGAACTCTTACCGCCAGCCCTTTCAGGTTGAGGAGAATCTCCAGGATATCTTCCTGTACACCTTCTTTGGTGCTGTACTCATGCAGTACACCATCAATCTCAACCTCAGTCACCGCACAACCCGGCATAGACGAAAGCAGAATACGGCGCAGTGCGTTACCAAGAGTATGGCCAAAGCCACGCTCTAATGGCTCAAGGGTCACCTTGGCGTGCGTCGAACTGACTTGCTCGATATCAACCAGGCGCGGTTTTAGAAACTCTGTCACAGAACCCTGCATTGTGTCCTCTCTTTGGTGCTAAGCTTTACTTAGAGTAAAGCTCGACGATCAGGTGTTCGTTGATGTCAGCAGACAGATCGGCACGTTCTGGAATACGTTTGAACACACCTTCCATCTTCACAGCATCAACCTCCAACCAAGTTGGTTTCTCACGCTGCTCAGCCAGCTCTAAAGCCGCCTTGATACGAGACTGCTTTTTCGATTTTTCGCGAACGCTGACTACGTCATTCGGGGATACCTGATAAGAAGCGATGTTAACAACGCGGCCATTTACCATGATAGCCTTATGGCTTACCATTTGGCGTGATTCAGCACGAGTCGCCCCGAAACCCATACGGTAAACAACGTTGTCCAGACGACCTTCCAGCAAACTCAGCAGGTTTTCACCTGTGTTGCCTTTCAGACGAGTTGCTTCTTTATAATAGTTACGGAATTGACGTTCTAGAACACCGTAAATACGACGAACTTTTTGTTTCTCACGTAACTGCACACCGTAGTCAGACAGACGCGGTTTACGTGCGCCATGCTGCCCAGGTGCTTGTTCTAATTTACACTTGGTGTCAATCGCGCGAACGCCAGACTTCAGGAATAGATCTGTACCCTCGCGACGGCTCAGCTTGAGCTTAGGACCCAAATATCTTGCCATTTTCTTTCTCCAATCGAACCTAAAAAAGTAAACGCTATTAAACGCGACGTTTTTTAGGTGGACGACAACCGTTATGAGGGATCGGAGTCACATCAGTAATGTTAGTAATGCGGAAACCTGCCGCATTTAACGCTCGAATAGTTGACTCGCGGCCAGGACCAGGTCCTTTAACCATAACTTCCAGGTTCTTAATTCCGTATTCTTTCACTGCTTCAGCACAGCGCTCTGCTGCAACCTGAGCTGCAAACGGAGTAGATTTACGAGAACCACGGAA
Organism: Photorhabdus sp. HUG-39; assembly: GCF_963878365.1. Taxonomy (NCBI): domain Bacteria; kingdom Pseudomonadati; phylum Pseudomonadota; class Gammaproteobacteria; order Enterobacterales; family Morganellaceae; genus Photorhabdus; species Photorhabdus sp. HUG-39. The sequence goes on from NZ_CAWNWY010000051.1 coordinate 3,686, forward strand.
ACCGGAACCACCAGCAGTTGCCCAACCCAAGGCATTACCCTGGCGGTCAGTAATGGTCACGATGGTGTTGTTGAAAGAAGCATGGATATGAGCCACACCGTCAGAGACTTGCTTTCTTACACGCTTACGTGCACGAATAGGTGCTTTTGCCATTATACAATACCCCGATTATTTCTTGATCGGCTTACGTGGACCCTTACGGGTACGTGCGTTGGTCTTAGTACGCTGGCCACGAACAGGTAGACCACGACGGTGACGTAAACCACGATAAGTACCAAGATCCATCAGACGTTTGATGCTCAGGGTTACTTCACGACGCAAATCGCCTTCTACAACGTATTTGGCAACTTCGTCACGCAGCTTATCAATTTGCTCTTCAGACAGCTCGCTGATCTTAACATGTTCAGCAATACCCGCCGCAGCACAAATGGCTTGGGAGCGAGTTTTACCAATTCCGTAGATCGATGTTAAAGCGATTACGGTATGCTTCTGATCAGGAATGTTAATGCCTGCTATACGGGCCACTATGCACTCCTAAATTATTTATTTACCGCAACACCATTCTGAAAAGCCCGTTTTCAGGATACTCAAATAGTGTTGCTGTGATATAAAAAAGATTGGCTGGCTAATTTAGCCAGCTCAAACCGACTTTGCAAGAAAAATATGCTATTTTATTAGCCTTGGCGTTGTTTATGCTTAGGCTCTGCACTACAAATCACGCGAACGATACCGTTACGCTTAACGATTTTACAGTTACGACATAATTTCTTGACGGAAGCACGAACTTTCATTTTTACTCTCCGTAACTTCTCAAGCAAACCAATTAACGGTTATAACCTTTAAGATTTGCCTTCTTCAATGCAGACTCATACTGACTTGACATCATCAGAGTTTGCACTTGAGCCATAAAGTCCATGATGACTACAACTACAATAAGTAGCGAAGTACCGCCAAAATAAAATGGCACCTTCATCGCATCACGCATGAACTCCGGGATTAAGCAGATAAAAGTAATATACATCGCACCAACTAAAGTTAGGCGTGTCATTACCTTATCAATGTACTTGGCTGTTTGCTCTCCCGGACGAATTCCTGGTACAAATGCACCGGACTTCTTCAGGTTATCTGCTGTTTCTCTCGGGTTGAAAACCAACGCAGTATAGAAAAAACAGAAGAAGATGATTGCAGACGCGTAGAGTAACACATAAAGCGGTTGCCCAGGCTGCAAGTACATTGAAATAGTAGTCAGCCAGTTCCAACCGGTTCCTCCCCCAAACCAGGAAGCTATGGTACCAGGGAACAGAATAATGCTGGAAGCAAAAATTGCAGGGATAACCCCAGCCATATTCACTTTCAACGGTAAATGTGTGCTCTGTGCAGCATAAACTCGGCGACCCTGTTGACGTTTTGCATAGTTAACAACGATACGTCGTTGGCCACGCTCCATGAAAACAACGAAGAAAGTTACTGCAAACACTAACACTGCAACCAACAGCAACAGGAGGAAGTGCAGATCGCCTTGCCGAGCTTGCTCAATGGTATGGCCAATGGCCGGCGGCAAACCCGCAACAATACCAGCAAAGATTATGATGGAGATACCGTTTCCAATACCACGCTCAGTAATCTGCTCACCCAACCACATTAGGAACATAGTCCCAGTAACTAGGCTCACAACAGCCGTGAAGTAGAAAGCAAACCCTGGATTGATCACCAGCCCTTGCATTCCTGGCATATTCGGCAAACCAGTAGCAATACCGATTGACTGGAATATAGCCAGCACTAAAGTACCATAGCGAGTATACTGGCTAATCTTACGACGACCAGCTTCTCCTTCCTTCTTAATCTCTGCCAACGTTGGATGAACCACCGTCAACAACTGAATAATAATAGACGCAGAAATATACGGCATTATCCCCAGTGCAAAGATGGAAGCACGACTTAAAGCACCACCAGAGAACATGTTAAACATTTCAATGATGGTGCCCCTTTGCTGTTCGAGCAATTTGGCAAGCACAGTGGCATCAATACCAGGGATAGGAATAAAAGAACCAATGCGGAAAACAATTAACGCGCCAATAACAAACAACAGCCTACGTTTCAGCTCGCCTAGTCCACCTTTAGCACTTTGGAAATCTAATCCTGGTTGTTTAGCCATCTGTTACTTATTCCTCAATTTTACCGCCAGCAGCTTCAATTGCAGCACGAGCGCCCTTAGTAACACGAAGGCCACGCACAGTTACTGCATGATTGATTTCGCCAGAAAGAATAACTTTCGCAAATTCAATTTGAGTGCCAACAATGTTAGCTGCTTTCAATGCGTTCAGATCGATGATATCGCCTTCAACGGCAGCAAAATCAGACAAACGAACTTCTGCTGTAACCATCGCCTTACGTGAAGTAAAGCCAAATTTTGGCAAACGGCGGTACAAAGGCATCTGACCACCTTCAAAACCGCGACGTACGCCACCACCAGAACGAGACTTCTGACCCTTGTGACCACGGCCACCGGTTTTACCCAGGCCAGAACCAATACCACGACCTACACGTTTAGGCGCATGCTTGGAACCATCAGCCGGAGACAGAGTATTTAAGCGCATCTGTTACTCCTCAACTTTAACCATATAGGAAACCAAGTTGATCATACCACGTATAGCAGGAGTATCTTCACGCTCTACTGTATGACCGATACGGCGCAGACCTAAACCAACCAAAGTTGCCTTATGTTTAGGCAGACGGCCAATTGAACTGCGAATCTGTGTTACTTTAATAGTCTTAGCCATGGCCATTACCCCAGAATTTCTTCGACGGATTTACCACGCTTAGCTGCGACCATTTCTGGAGACTTCATGCTGTCTAAAGCATCCAGAGTTGCACGAACCACATTAATAGGGTTGGTGGAACCATAGGTTTTAGCCAGTACGTTACGAACACCAGCCACCTCCAAAACAGCACGCATAGCACCGCCTGCGATGATACCAGTACCTTCGTGAGCAGGCTGCATGAACACACGGGAACCAGTGTGTGCACCTTTTACTGGGTGATATAAAGTGCCGCTGTTCAATGCGACGGTTTTCATATTGCGACGGGCTTTTTCCATCGCTTTCTGGATTGCTGCCGGAACTTCGCGTGCTTTGCCGTAGCCAAAACCAACGCGACCATTACCATCACCTACAACAGTCAGTGCGGTAAAGCTGAAAATCCGGCCACCTTTTACGGTTTTAGATACGCGATTTACCGCAATCAGCTTTTCCTGCAGTTCGCCAGCTTGTTTTTCGATGTGAGCCATCTTACACCTCTACCTTAGAACTGAAGGCCAGCTTCACGGGCAGCATCTGCCAGTGCCTGGACTCGACCATGATATTGGAAACCAGAGCGGTCAAAGGATACATCTTTAATACCTTTTTCCAATGCACGTTCAGCAATTGCTTTGCCAACTGCTGCGGCTGCTTCTTTATTTCCAGTGTATTTCAGTTGTTCATTGATAGCTTTTTCTGTAGTAGAAGCTGCCACCAAAGTTTCAGAACCGTTTGGTGCGATAACCTGCGCATAAATATGGCGAGGGGTACGATGTACCACCAGGCGAGTTGCACCCAGTTCCTGGAGCTTGCGGCGTGCGCGGGTCGCACGACGGATACGAGCTGCTTTCTTATCCATAGTGTTACCTTACTTCTTCTTAGCCTCTTTGATACGCACGACTTCGTCGGCGTAACGAACACCTTTACCTTTATAAGGCTCAGGACGACGATAGGCACGCAGTTCTGCCGCAACCTGACCGATTACCTGTTTATCAGCACCCTTTAGTACGATTTCAGTTTGTGACGGACATTCTGCAGTAATGCCTGCTGGCAGTTCGTGGTCAACTGGATGTGAGAAGCCCAGAGACATGTTGATAACATTGCCTTTGACTGCTGCACGATAACCAACACCTACCAGTTGAAGCTTCTTAGTGAAGCCTTCGGTAACACCGATAACCATAGCATTCAGCAAAGAACGAGTTGTACCCGCCTGTGCCCAACCATCAACATAACCATCGCGTGGAGCGAAGGTCAGTTGATTATCTGCATGCTTAACTTCAACTGCGCTGTGGATTGTACGACTCAACTCGCCGTTTTTACCCTTAATCGAAATAACCTGACCGTCGAGTTTTACCTCTACGTCGGTAGGAATAACGACGGGTGCTTTTGCAACACGAGACATTCTTTCCTCCCGAATTAAGCTACGTAGCAGAGAATCTCGCCACCAAGACCAGCTTGGCGAGCTGCACGATCAGTCATTACACCTTTAGAGGTAGAAACAACAGCGATACCCAAACCAGCCATAACTTGTGGCAGCTCATCTTTTTTCTTATAGATGCGCAGACTTGGTCGGCTTACACGCTGAATACTTTCTACAACAGCCTTGCCCTGGAAGTATTTCAGTACTAATTCCAGCTCTGGCTTGGTGTCGCCTTCAATTTTATAATCTTCAATATAACCTTCTTCCTTCAGCACGTTGGCAATTGCCACTTTCAGCTTGGAGGAAGGCATGGTGACCGCAACTTTATTCGCGGCCTGACCGTTACGGATACGGGTCAGCATATCCGCGATGGGATCTTGCATGCTCATCTGTCTTTACTCCCGTGATTCAATTGGTGACAATTACCAGCTAGCCTTTTTAAGGCCCGGAATTTCACCGCGCATGGCGGCTTCACGGACTTTAATACGGCTCAACCCAAACTTCCGCAAAAACGCATGCGGACGACCAGTTTGGCGGCAGCGGTTACGCTGACGAGAAGGGCTGGAATCACGTGGCAGCGTTTGCAGCTTAAGAACAGCATCCCAACGCTCTTCATCAGATGCATTCACATCAGAAATGACAGCTTTCAATTCCACACGTTTAGTGAAGAATTTTTCAGCTAATTTCGCACGCTTTACATCACGTGCTTTCATTGATTGCTTAGCCATGAATACCCTGCCTTACTTGCGGAACGGGAAGTTAAAAGCAGCCAACAGTGCGCGGCCTTCATCATCAGATTTCGCAGTTGTGGTGATAGTAATATCCAGACCACGAACACGATCCACTTTATCGTAATCGATTTCAGGGAAGATGATTTGCTCACGTACACCCATGCTGTAATTGCCACGACCATCAAATGACTTAGCAGACAAACCACGGAAGTCACGAATACGAGGTACAGCAATAGAAATCAGGCGCTCAAGAAACTCCCACATACGTTCACCACGCAGGGTCACTTTACAGCCGATTGGATAGCCCTGACGGATTTTGAAGCCTGCAACTGATTTGCGCGCTTTGGTGATCAATGGTTTTTGACCAGAGATTGCTGCCAGATCCGCTGCTGCATTATCCAGCAGTTTCTTATCAGCAATTGCTTCACCAACACCCATGTTCAGGGTGATCTTCTCGACCCGAGGGACTTGCATGACAGAATTGTAGCCAAACTGAGTCATCAGTTTTTGGACTACCTCGTCTTTGTAGTAATCATGCAGTTTCGCCATCGTATTACTCCAAATTACTTGATAGTTTCGCTGTTAGATTTAAAGAAACGAACTTTTTTTCCGTCTTCAAATCTAAAACCTACACGGTCAGCCTTACCGGTTGCCGCATTGAAGATCGCAACGTTTGAAACCTGGATTGCAGCTTCTTTTTCAACGATGCCACCTGGCTGGTTCAGAGCCGGAACAGGCTTCTGATGCTTTTTAACCAAGTTGATACCTTCAACAATGACTTTCCCAGTAGAAAGAACCTGTTTTACTTTACCGCGCTTACCTTTATCTTTTCCAGTCAACACGATAACTTCGTCATCACGACGGATTTTCGCTGCCATTGTCCGCTCCTTAGAGTACTTCTGGTGCCAGGGAGATAATTTTCATGAACTTTTCATTACGAAGTTCACGAGTTACCGGCCCAAAAATACGCGTACCGATAACTTGCTCACTTGTGTTGTTTAACAACACGCAAGCATTGCCATCGAAGCGAATGACAGAACCGTCAGGGCGACGAACACCCTTCTTGGTGCGCACCACTACCGCTTTCAGGACATCACCTTTTTTCACTTTACCACGAGGAATTGCTTCCTTGATGGTGACTTTTATGATGTCGCCGACGTGTGCATAGCGACGGTGCGAGCCACCCAGAACCTTGATACACATTACGCGACGTGCACCGGAGTTGTCGGCCACGTTCAGCATAGTCTGTTCTTGGATCATTTTAGTGCTCCGCTAAATGTCAACTACTACTGAGCCCACTTCACTACTATAATTTAATATGAAGAGGCCGTTCAGATACCCCATATCACGAGGGCGCGGCATTATAACACCACATCTCAGATATAGATAGAAAAAATAAACGGCCCATAGCCTGAGCCGTTTACTCTATTCGAGCCAGCTTACAGAATCGCTTTCTCTACAACGCGAACTAAAGTCCAAGATTTAGTTTTGGACAGTGGACGGGTTTCGCGGATTTCCACCACATCACCAATGCCACATTCATTGTTCTCGTCATGTACATGCAGTTTAGTCGTACGTTTGATGAATTTACCATACAGAGGGTGTTTCACCTTACGCTCAATAGCAACAACAATAGATTTCTCCATTTTGTCACTTACAACACGACCTTGCAAAGTACGGATTTTATCGGTCATTACGCACCCGCCTTCTCAGTCAGTAAAGTCTTAACGCGTGCGATATTACGACGCACTTGTTTCAACAGATGAGACTGTTGTAGCTGGCCACTTGCAGCCTGCATGCGCAGGTTAAATTGTTCACGCAGCAAATTCAGCAGCTCAGTGTTCAGCTCTTCAACGCTTTTTTCGCGCAGCTCTTGTGCTTTCATTACATCACCGTCTTAGTTACAAAGGTGGTCTTGATAGGCAGTTTCGCTGCTGCCAGCTTGAATGCTTCACGAGCCAGCTCTTCAGGCACACCGTCCATTTCATAAAGGACTTTACCAGGCTGGATCAAGGCAACCCAATATTCTACGTTACCTTTACCTTTACCCATACGCACTTCGAGTGGCTTTTCAGTGATAGGTTTGTCTGGAAATACACGTATCCAGATTTTACCTTGACGTTTAATTGCACGGGTCATAGCACGACGCGCCGCTTCAATCTGACGTGCCGTCAGACGGCCACGGCCCACAGCTTTCAGACCGAAAGTGCCGAAGCTAACATCCGCACCTGCTGCCAGGCCACGGTTACGGCCTTTGTGCATTTTACGGAATTTCGTACGCTTTGGTTGTAACATCAGCGACTCTCCTTACTTGCGGCCTTTACGCTGCTGCTTTTTAGGTTGTGCAGCCGGTTTTTCCGCCTGTTCAACAGCAGCCATACCACCCAAGATCTCACCTTTGAAGATCCATACCTTAACGCCGAGTACACCATAAGTGGTGTGCGCTTCTGAAGTGTTGTAGTCGATATCTGCACGCAGTGTGTGCAACGGTACACGACCTTCACGATACCATTCAGTACGCGCGATTTCAGCACCGCCTAAACGGCCACTGACTTCCACTTTAATGCCTTTAGCGCCTAGACGCATCGCATTCTGGACTGCACGCTTCATAGCACGACGGAACATAACACGACGTTCCAGCTGTGAAGTAATACTGTCAGCAACCAGTTTCGCGTCCAGTTCAGGCTTACGCACTTCAGAGATATTAATTTGCGCAGGAACACCAGCGATTTCCGCTACAGTTTTACGCAGTTTTTCTACGTCTTCACCTTTCTTACCGATTACGATACCTGGGCGAGCAGTGTGAATAGTTACACGAATACTTTTAGCAGGACGTTCAATAACAATGCGTGAAATAGACGCTTTTGCCAGTTCTTTCTTCAAGTACTGGCGAACTTTAAAATCGCTGTCTAGGTTGTCAGCGAATTCTTTAGTATTCGCATACCAAGTAGAGTTCCAAGGTTTGACAATACCCAGGCGAATACCATTAGGATGTACTTTCTGACCCATTGCTAGTCTCCAGAGTCTCAGCGATCGGACACAACCACAGTAATGTGGCTGCTGCGCTTCAGGATGCGATCTGCACGACCTTTTGCACGAGGCATAATACGCTTCATGGTCGGGCCTTCGTCTACGAAAATCTTCGTGACCTTCAGATCATCAATGTCAGCACCATCGTTGTGTTCTGCATTAGCAATAGCAGACTCAAGTACTTTCTTCACTAAACCAGCAGCTTTCTTATTGGTATAGGTCAGAGTTTCCAGAGCTTGCGACACTTTCTTACCGCGAATCAGGTCAGCTACAAGGCGAACCTTCTGAGCAGAAGAACGAGCGTGGCGATGTTTAGCGATAGTTTCCATCTCTTCCTCCTACCTTAGCGCTTTTTAGCCTTTTTATCGGCCGCATGGCCGCGATAAGTACGGGTCGGCGCGAATTCACCTAGTTTATGACCAACCATTTCGTCGGAAACAAAAACTGGTACATGCTGACGACCATTATGGACAGCGATGGTCAAACCGATCATGTTAGGAAAGATCGTTGAACGACGGGACCAAGTCTTAATAGGCTTTTTGTCTCCGCTTTCCACCGCTTTCTCTACCTTCTTCAGCAAGTGCAGGTCAATAAATGGACCTTTCTTGAGAGAACGTGGCATGGTTTATCCTCTAATTATTTTTTAGTACGGCGACGTACGATGAACTGATCAGTACGTTTATTACTACGGGTCTTCTTACCTTTAGTTTGAACACCCCAAGGAGTTACAGGATGTTTACCAAAGTTACGACCTTCACCACCACCATGTGGGTGATCTACCGGGTTCATCGCCGTACCACGAACGGTAGGACGAATACCACGCCAGCGACTTGCACCAGCTTTACCCAGAACACGTAGCATATGTTCTGCATTACCAACCTCACCTAAAGTGGCGCGGCAGTCAGACAGAACTTTACGCATTTCACCAGAGCGCAGACGCAAAGTTACATAAGAACCATCACGGGCAACGATCTGAACGTATGCACCAGCGGAACGAGCCAACTGACCACCTTTACCCGGTTTCATTTCTACGTTATGTACGGTAGAACCAACAGGGATATTGCGCATTGGCAATGCGTTACCAGTTTTGATAGCTGCGTCAACACCAGATTGAATCTGATCACCAGCTTTCAGCCCTTTAGGTGCAAGGATATAACGACGTTCACCATCTTTATACAAAACCAAGGCGATATTTGCTGAACGATTTGGATCATATTCCAAGCGCTCAACTACAGCAGGGATACCATCTTTATTACGTTTAAAGTCAATCAAACGATAGTGCTGCTTGTGGCCACCACCAATGTGACGAGTGGTAATACGGCCATTGTTGTTACGACCACCGGTTTTGCTGCTTTTTTCCAGCAATGGAGCATAAGGTTTACCCTTATGCAGCTCAGGGTTAACCACTTTAACAACGTGGCGACGGCCCGGAGACGTAGGTTTACATTTAACAATTGCCATTGTTCTTTACTCCTCCGACTTACTCTGCACCACCGATGAAGTCCATATTCTGGCCTTCCTTCAGTGTGACGTAAGCTTTTTTCCAGTCGCTACGACGACCAATACGCTGACCGTGGCGTTTAGTTTTACCTTTTACCAGCAAAGTGTTAACACCTTCAACTTCGACTTCAAACAGTTTCTGCACAGCAGCTTTGATTTCTGCTTTAGTCGCGTCTTTCGCAACTTTGAGAACGATGGTGTTGCTTTTCTCCATCGCTGTAGAAGCTTTTTCAGATACGTGCGGTGCGCGCAGTACTTTCAGCAGACGTTCTTCACGGATCATGCCAGCATCTCCTCAACTTGCTTCACAGCATCAGCAGTCATAACCACTTTATCGAAGGCGATCAAGCTCACTGGATCAATACCAGCTACATCACGAACATCAACCTTGTACAGGTTGCGAGCTGCTAAGAACAAATTCTCATCAACTTCATTAGTGATAATCAGCACATCTTCCAGCGCCATCTCTTTCAGTTTCTGAACCAGAAGCTTAGTCTTAGGAGCTTCTACAGAAAACTTCTCGACAACGATCAAACGATCTTGACGTACCAATTCAGACAGGATGCTTTTTAAAGCACCACGGTACATTTTCTTATTAACTTTTTGACTGTGGTCCTGTGGCTTAGCTGCGAAAGTTACGCCACCAGAGCGCCAAATTGGGCTCTTAATAGAACCAGAGCGTGCACGGCCAGTGCCTTTCTGACGCCATGGTTTTTTACCTGAACCAGAAACTTCAGCACGGGTTTTCTGAGCACGAGTACCTTGACGTGCACCAGCTGCGTAAGCAACAACTACTTGATGCACAAGCGCTTCATTGAAATCACGCCCGAAGGTAGTTTCGGAAACAGTCAGCGCGCCTTGCGCGTCTTTCATTACCAATTCCATTCCTATCTCCTTGACGTTACGCCTTGACAGCCGGTTTTACGATCAGGTTGCCGCCAGTTGAACCTGGAACAGCACCTTTGACCAGCAGCAGGTTGCGCTCAGCGTCAACACGTACTACATCCAGGCTTTGAACAGTTACGCGTTCATTACCCAGCTGGCCTGCCATTTTCTTGCCTTTAAATACCTTGCCCGGAGTTTGGTTCTGACCGATAGAACCCGGAACACGATGAGACAAAGAGTTACCGTGGCTAGCATCTTGGGTACGGAAGTTCCAGCGCTTAACAGTACCAGCAAAACCTTTACCTTTAGATGTACCAGTAACGTCGACTTTCTTAACGTCAGCGAAAATCTCAACGCTAATGCTTTGACCTACAGCATATTCTTCGCCTTCAGACAGACGGAATTCACGCAGGATACGGCCAGCTTCAACGCCAGCTTTAGCGAAATGACCTGCTTCAGGTTTGTTTACACGGTTAGCTTTTTTGCTACCAGTAGTAACCTGAATTGCACGATAACCATCGTTATCCAGATCTTTAACCTGAGTAACACGGTTATCTTCAATTTCGATAACAGTTACAGGGATCGAAACGCCATCTTCAGTGAAGATGCGAGTCATACCCACTTTTTTACCGACTAAACCAATCATTGTTTCAACCTCTTAATCGTTCAATGACCTGATTAACCCAGGCTGATCTGCACGTCTACACCGGCAGCCAGATCCAGACGCATCAGAGCATCAACGGTTTTCTCGGTTGGCTCAACGATGTCAACCAGACGCTTATGAGTGCGAATTTCGTACTGATCACGCGCATCTTTATTAACATGCGGAGAAATTAGAACGGTAAAACGCTCTTTATGAGTCGGCAGCGGGATCGGACCACGAACCTGCGCACCAGTACGCTTAGCGGTCTCGACAATTTCCGCAGTTGATTGATCGATCAAACGATGATCAAATGCTTTCAGGCGAATACGGATTCTTTGGTTCTGCATGAGACCAGAGCTCCAACTATTTTATAAACGTAAATAATCACTCCTCGATCCCATTTCGATTGATGGGAGAGTGTAATCGTTCGATATATAACCCCCATATCGGGGGTATTTTAAATGGGCAGCAAAAAAAACACTGCGCATTTACTGGCTAACAAACCAGACTTACACGTAAGTAAGACCGCATATTATACGCAAATCAATTAACAAAGCAAGATGCAGATCTGTCCGGAGTAAAATTAAAGGGGCATGAAACAAAATGCCCTAACTTAGCAGATAGGGCATTTTTCCGTAACTATAACTATTCTCCTTCAAGAATCTGTGCTTGAGTGTAATTTTGAATCCCCATACGTTCAATTAATTCAAATTGAGTTTCCAGCCAATCAATATGCTTTTCTTCTTCATCTAGAATATCGATCATTAAATCACGGCTAACATAGTCATGAATCGAATCAGCATAAGCAATCGCTTCTTTCAAATCTTTAGCTCCTTGCAATTCGAGCTGCAAGTCAGATTTGAGCATTTCTTCGATATCTTCTCCGATGTTCAGTTTCCCTAGATCCTGCAAATTAGGAATCCCTTCAAGAAAAAGGATACGTTCAATGTACCTATCGGCGTGCTTCATTTCATCGATAGATTCATGATATTCCTTATCATTAAGTCGAGTAAGACCCCAATTTTTGAACATCCGGGCGTGCAGAAAATACTGATTAATTGCAACAAGCTCATTTCCAAGAAGTTTGTTCAAATGAACAATCATTTTTTTATCACCTTTCATAGTTTACCCCTCCGCTTCCAGTACTTAAAGTGTAGTACCTATTCAGCAGAGTAGTAGTAAACTTACTTCTTTTTTATCAAGCAACGTTACCTATCTTGGGTAGCTGTGCAATCTCCTCATTAATTAGCTCTCTAGCTTGGCGTATGCATTTGCCACAATCACGGCCTACAGGCACAATACGTTTTAGTTCTTTAATAGAATGAATATGATGTTGACGCACCGCATTACGTATTGTTTTGTCACTCACCGCATTACATAGGCAGACATACATAAATAACACTCTCTGGTACACATTATAGCGCATATTAAATAATAATGAGTCTCATTTCAATAATCATTCGCATTTTAATTTTCTGATTCAGCTTCTTCCAAATATTCTTTTAGCCTTGTCAAATAGAGGTAGTTCTCTCATTTCTATAACACTTTGGCTAGGAAGGCTTTTATCTCTATCAGGAACTTTCTTAAACTTATTCCATCTAAAACTATCTCCTACATCAGCAATTTGTTCCAGAACTGATAGCTAGACAGAACAACCCGCTTAAGATATTACGGGATATAGAATTCACATACTTAGTTGTACGAAAACGAACATGCTATGCCGTAATCTTTTCAGGGGTAACCCCTCTTTCTGTTAGAACATACCGACAGAGGCAGAACAAGAATGGGCTAGATATTACTACCTGTATGTAAAAGAAAATATGACTTATCTAAATCTGAAGACAAATACTTATTTGGAAAAATCATGAGTTATCACTAACGTATTCTATAGATGAATGATGTATATATACTCTAAGAATATCCTGATAAAACAGCTAAATGACGCTTCCAGGAACAAACGATCAAAATCAAAAATTTAAAACACGAAGAGTCAACCCAACGGGGTGGTTCATACAGAGAATTTAAGGAAGGATTATATCAATTAAAATACTCACTAACAGACACCTAATGTAGCACACCAGGCGTCTGTTCTAAAACAAGACAAAATGCAAACTTATTCTAGAGTTAGGTACTTAATTATATTATTAGCTATTAAGCGATAACTTTAGCAACAACACCAGCACCTACTGTACGGCCACCTTCACGGATAGCGAAGCGCAGACCCTGGTCCATTGCGATTGGAGCAATCAGGGTAACTTTCATCTGAATGTTATCACCTGGCATCACCATTTCCACGCCTTCTGGCAGTTCAATGGTACCGGTCACGTCAGTTGTACGGAAGTAGAACTGTGGACGGTAGCCTTTGAAGAATGGCGTATGACGGCCACCTTCGTCTTTGCTCAGAATATAAACTTCTGATTCGAAAGTGGTGTGTGGCTTGATTGAACCGGGTCTCGCCAGTACCTGACCACGTTCGATTTCGTCACGCTTGGTACCGCGCAGCAGAACACCGACGTTCTCACCTGCACGGCCTTCGTCCAGCAGTTTGCGGAACATTTCTACGCCAGTACAAGTAGTTTTAGTCGTTTCTTTGATACCCACGATTTCAACTTCTTCACTCACTTTAACCACACCGCGCTCTACACGACCAGTTACCACGGTACCACGGCCTGAAATAGAGAATACGTCTTCGATTGGCAGCAGGAATGGCTGGTTGATTGCACGCTCTGGTTCTGGAATGTAGCTGTCCAGGGCATCGGCCAGTTCAATGATCTTCGCTTCCCACTCTGCATCACCTTCCAGCGCTTTCAGAGCAGAACCACGGATAACTGGCGTGTCATCGCCTGGGAAATCGTACTGAGACAGCAACTCACGCACTTCCATCTCAACCAGTTCCAGCAGCTCTTCGTCGTCTACCATGTCACATTTGTTCAGGAACACGATGATGTAAGGAACGCCTACCTGACGACCTAACAGAATGTGCTCACGCGTCTGTGGCATTGGACCGTCAGTCGCGGCAACTACCAAGACTGCGCCGTCCATCTGAGCCGCACCGGTGATCATGTTTTTCACATAGTCGGCGTGGCCTGGGCAGTCAACGTGCGCATAGTGGCGGCCTGGGGTATCGTATTCTACGTGAGAAGTAGAGATGGTGATACCACGTGCTTTTTCTTCTGGTGCATTATCGATTTGATCGAATGCACGAGCGTTACCACCGTAGGTTTTAGCCAATACAGTAGTGATAGCAGCAGTCAGGGTAGTTTTACCGTGGTCAACGTGGCCGATAGTACCAACGTTAACGTGCGGTTTTGTACGTTCAAACTTTTCTTTAGACATTAAATTGTCCCTCTAAGACACGGAATCGGTGGTTCCACCACATCAACCAAGCAATTGCTCGTTGAATATCGCTTACAGGAATAAAATCGGGAGACAAGGACATTAAGGAAGTGGTGCTGATAGGCAGATTCGAACTGCCGACCTCACCCTTACCAAGGGTGTGCTCTACCAACTGAGCTATATCAGCACATCTTGGAGCGGGCAGCGGGAATCGAACCCGCATCATCAGCTTGGAAGGCTGAGGTAATAGCCATTATACGATGCCCGCATTGAACTCGGCTACCTGACTTTAATCAGCTGTATGTTGATCTCAATATACTTTGCTTTCAGTTAAGTACCAAAAGAATATCAAGATTAAATCTGATTTCTTGGTGGTGGGGGAAGGATTCGAACCTTCGAAGTCTGTGACGGCAGATTTACAGTCTGCTCCCTTTGGCCGCTCGGGAACCCCACCTTTCCAAATTTTTAATGGTGCCGGCACCAAGAATCGAACTCGGGACCTACTGATTACAAGTCAGTTGCTCTACCAACTGAGCTATGCCGGCATCAAGTGCTGCGCATTCTAGGCAGTGTGAACGCTCTATGCAACAAAAAAATTGCTTTCCTTGATCATTCGGTTATAAAACACTCACCTCCATTCGATTAGCTGTTTTTTTCAATAATTTTAGCTTAAAAAATAAACACCCAATTACCTACCAACTAAGGAACCGATTACAAGTGCTCGATAAAACTTGATAGGACACTTCACCTTGAATCATTTAAATTTCTATCGTGATAAGCAAACAGCTGAAACTAACATTAAGAAGTAAAACAACTCAATTTTTTACAATTCTGCATTTCTTACAAAAAAAACCGCTAAAAATATAAAAAAGCCTACGCCTGCCGCTCATCAGTCGATATCATGCGATTTATTTTTTGTCGGGTACAGGTTGTTTATTGCAACTTGTCAAACCTGCACAAACAGGCAGATGTTGGTTTATGAATAAAAAAGAACTTTTTTTGGCTACTCCATATTTGCAATTCAATCGTGAACAATGGGCAACCTTACGTGATTCAGTTCCACTGACATTAACAAAAGAAGAATTAATTGATTTAAAAGGAATTAATGAAGAAATTTCTTTAGAAGAAGTTGTTGAGATTTACCTTCCTTTATCTCGCTTGCTCAATTTTTATATTAGTTCAAATTTACGTCGTCAAGCAGTGCTCGAACAATTTCTAGGTACTGATGGACAAAAAGTCCCTTATATCATAGGAATTGCTGGCAGTGTTGCTGTTGGTAAAAGCACTACAGCACGTCTATTACAAGCTCTGCTGAGTCGTTGGCCTGAACACAGAAGCGTAGAATTAATTACTACAGATGGTTTTCTACATTCTAACAGCGTGCTGAATGAACGTGGACTGATGAAAAAGAAAGGGTTCCCACAATCATATGATATGCATAGCTTAGTGAAATTTGTATCTGATATTAAATCGGGCTCTAAACAAGTATCCGCACCAGTATACTCTCATCTTACCTATGATATCGTACCAAATGAGCAAAAATTCATTAAACAACCAGACATTTTAATTCTAGAGGGTTTGAATGTATTACAAAGCGGTATGGATTATCCCCATGATCCACACCATGTATTTGTCTCTGATTTTGTCGACTTTTCTATCTACGTCGATGCACCAGAAAAATTACTCAAAAGTTGGTATATCAGTCGTTTCTTAAAATTCCGCCAAGGTGCCTTTTCCGATCCAGATTCTTATTTCCACAGTTACTCCAAACTATCAGAAGAAGAAGCCATAAATACTGCATCTGATATCTGGCAAGAGATCAATGGACTGAATTTGCGACAAAATATTTTACCAACTCGAGAACGCGCAAGCCTAATCATGACAAAAGGTATTAATCACACTATTGAAAGCGTAAGGCTACGTAAGTAAAGATAGTCTCCGAACCCGGAAGACATTTCTCTTCCGGTCATTTTCAACGACCTCTTAAAGAAATCTCCCCGCCGATATATGGGGTTATGACACCATTCTGATCAAGTAACAAAGCACCTTGCTGATTAATACCCCTGGCTATACCATACACTTCCTGACTACCAATAATTAATTTCACCGGCCTATCCATAAAATTATCTAACTCAAACCACCGAGAAACAAATGAAGACAAACCTTCATTTTCAAACTGAATTAGAGCTTTCCTTAGATCAAGTATTATTTCTACAGCCAATTTATTACGATCAACTTGAATTCCTGCCTGCAACAAATTAATCCATTGCTGATTAATAGGTTCTTCGTCCTTATGGTCCATCGAAATATTTATACCCGCACCTATTACAACCTGAGCAGCATCACCAGTATTTCCTATTAGTTCAACTAAGATTCCCGCTAATTTCTTATCATCAAGATATAAATCATTTGGCCATTTTACCCTAATTCTATCAGCGCCAAATCGATGCAATACTTCAGCAATAACAATGCCAACAACCAAACTTAATCCAATTGCAGCAGCAGGTCCTTGCTCAAGGTGCCAATACATAGATAAATAAAGATTTTTACCAAAGGGAGAAACCCATTTCCTTCCACGCCGCCCTCTGCCAGCATACTGGTACTCTGCAACACAAGCATCCCCTGATTTCAATTCAGATAAACGTTCAAGCAAATACTGATTAGTCGAATCAATAACTGGCAAAACAGTTATACGATCCTGAGGTAAGTATTGCAAAATAGTAGACTCATCAAGTAGCTGCATAGGTGCCATAAGGCTATAACCCTTGCCAGGAGTTGTTTCTAGTTCAATTCCCCATTCACGAATTGTCTGTATATGTTTATTAATTCCAGCCCTACTCATCCCTAAATATTGTCCCAACTGTTGACCAGAATGAACTTCACCGTCAGACAAAATCTTAATCAACTGTAATGGCACGGTTATATCTTTCATGAAATACATTCCACAGCATCAATTTCGCCTTTAGAACCAATAAAACGAACCTCAGGTTCAAGTAATACACCAAACTTACTTATCACTTGCCTGCGAATGTAAGCAGCCAATAAGACTACATCCTTACCTGTAGCATTTTCCTGATTTATCAATACTAGAGCTTGTCTAAGATGCACAGATGCACCTCCAATGCGATAACCTTTTAAATTACAACGTTCAATGAGCCAAGCTGCCGCCAATTTAAACATCCCATTCGTGTAAAGATATTGGGGACTATCAGGGTAATTTTCTTTAATTTTTGCCGCAACTTCCACACTGACAATTGGGTTTTTGAAGAAACTCCCCGCGTTTCCTGTTATTGCAGGATCAGGCAATTTACTGGTGCGCATTGCACATACTGAATCAAAAATCTGCTGAGGAGTTACATTATCTTTCGACAGCCTAGTTAAATCACCGTAGTTCAATATTGGCTGCCAATTCTTCTTCAACAATAATCCTACAGAAATAATAGAATAATTTGCTTTATATTTATGCTTGAAAACACTATCCCGATATCTAAACTGACATTCACCAACACTAAGACGCGTTTGCTCCCCAGTTTCTAGATTAAGAACATCTACATATTCACACACATCTCTAAATTCAATACCATATGCACCAATATTTTGAATTGGTGCTGCACCAGAGCAACCAGGAATTAAAGCCAAATTCTCTAATCCATAGATTTGATTTTTAAGAGAATGACAGACTAATTCGTGCCAATTTTCTCCCGCCCCTACATGTAAATGCCATGATTCATCTGTCTCCCGCTGTTGAATCCCCATAATTCTATTCAGAATCACAGTTCCTTCAAAATTCGCAGTAAATAAGACATTACTTCCTCCACCAAGCAGTAATACAGGTTGTTTTTCGCTTTTGGCTTTCTGCCATAAAGCTAATAAAGACTCGGCAGATTCAGCTATATCTAAACGTTTAGCATAGGCTGATAACCCAAAGGTATTAAACTCTTTAAGAGAAAGCATTCACTCAACACTCAATAAAGCTATTTAATAAGTAGTTTATCAGCTATAGGCGTGGAAAACAGTTGGAAAACTAAGTTAATTCTTTGTTAAATGCAAAAAGGCCACCCCTTTGGATGGCCTTTTTGTCTCAAAATAAGGTCTGGCAGTTCCCTACTCTCACATGGGGAGACCCCACACTACCATCGGCGCTACGGCGTTTCACTGCTGAGTTCGGCATGGGGTCAGGTGGGACCACCGCGCTATTGCCGCCAGACAAATTCTTTATTCTTTATTCGTTATCATGGTGCTGATACCCAGATTCGAACTGGGGACCTCACCCTTACCAAGGGTGTGCTCTACCAACTGAGCCATATCAGCAATGGTTGCCCAAACTCACTGTTGGCGCAAAAAATTAAAGCCTGGCAGTTCCCTACTCTCACATGGGGAGACCCCACACTACCATCGGCGCTACGGCGTTTCACTGCTGAGTTCGGCATGGGGTCAGGTGGGACCGCCGCGCTATCGCCGCCAGGCATATTCGGTTTATTCCAGGCGGCGCGTCTCTTCTTCCGCAACCACCCGAATCAATCTGTTCAACAAGCTGAAAATCGTCTCTCTACTCTCTTCTGACACCCGGCTTCTGCCCGCTGTCTTCTGAGCGCCAAAACACCTTCGGTGTTGTAAGGTTAAGCCTCTCGGTTCATTAGTACTGGTCAGCTCAATGCATCGCTGCGCTTACACACCCAGCCTATCCACGTCTTCGTCTTAAACGTTCCTTCCGTGACCTCAAGTCAAGGGAAGACTCATCTCAAGGCAAGTTTCCCGCTTAGATGCTTTCAGCGGTTATCTC
>NZ_CAWNWY010000052.1:0-3804 GCF_963878365.1 Photorhabdus sp. HUG-39
TTTCTTAAAAGCAAAGTATAGAGGATAAAGTGAAAATAAAGAAAAAATAATATATATGTAACCCATTTTTTACCCCCTAATATGACTTGTATTGTCCATATATTATTAGAATCTATCTTTCATATTTATTTGATAACAACTCGTCTCGCTATTATATAAGGAACGCAGATTAAATAACCTAAAGCTAAAGAGTAATAATGTAAAAAGTCATTGTCAGTGATATCCACATTAAAAAAAGGTATTGAATCGAAATTAAAAACATAAAGATGAAATGCTGAAAAGGCCAATGGTAATATTATTGCGTAAAAATGGGGATAAAAATTAGATGACATCAATAGTCTTTTTATGCAGAAATAAACAGGGAATAGAAGAATTAAGGACAATGAAACATAATCCAAATTCATCAATAACTCCTCGCCTGACCATATATAGTGTTTAAATCACCATTATCAAATAAAGCATAAAAATGAATTATTATTTACATCCTTAATATATCTGATGAATAAATCATTAATCTAGGGTGAGTTTATTCTATTTGCAAAATTACCATTTGTTTTTCCTATAATGTTTGCCGCATGCGATCATAAATGTAATGGTACACAAGAAAGATAGTATAAAAGAAGTGTATAGCATAAAATCATTATCTGATGTGGATACACTAAGAAATGGAATTCGACCAGTATAGGCAACATTTAGATGAAAAATGTTAGATGCCATCATAAGTAATACAGCTAAAAGGTTAATGTAAACATCATAGGGAATTAAAAGTTTCTTAAAAGTACAATATAGTGGATAGAGTCCAAGTAAAGAAAAAATAATATATAAATAGTCTACCATTCTATATCTTCCTTCAATATGATCTATATTGCCCAAAAACGGTATTTGCGTCACCGAAAATCTCTAAAGCTATCTCTTTGTAATTCATCGTTTCTATACCTCGTCGTTTCAAGCCAATAAGCAGATCAGCATTTATATACCGATATAATCTTTGATTGTCTGATTAAAGCTTATAACCAAAAAAACCATTAATAGACATACCAACATCAACCGATGTATATACCACATCAGCATCGCGTTTATCCATTCCAAAAGCTTTTTCTCCAACCCCTTCATAGACGAATTTAACTGGCCCAGTATAGCTTTCGCGATAAAGGATATAATAACCACTTTCAACAATATTATTGAAGCCATGAGCCATCAATGGTGCTCCAAGTGCTGCTCCAACACCGGTATCAATAGCAAGAAATCCACCTATGAGTTGTATGCTGCCAGATACAAATCCAATCCATGAGACAATCAAATTAACTGTTTCATTATTCCTGCTTTTAGTATTTTCACTGTTTACCTTTTTCTTTACAACAATGGCTTGCCTTACACTCTTTTGAGAAAGCATTGCATCTTGCTCTTCTAATGATCGGATTTCTTCGTCTAATAAAGCTATTGCTTCAGAGATTGAGATCTCCCCGGTATTTATCTTTGATGTGTTTTCTTGGCAATAGGCCATGACTTCACCGATAAAATGGTCTTTGGCCAGACTCCATTTTACATATTTATCGGCAACTCTGTTCATAAGCATCATCAATTCATTTTGTTTATCCATTTGAATTTTTAGGAGTTTTCTTTCTTCATTGTTACTGTTATCCAAGTATCCTCTGGCCGAAGGATTTCTTTCGTAAAATTCATCTAAAGCATCCATAATGAGTAACCTGTTGTTTTGAATTTAGCTTAAAATAGTATTATGCACTAAAAATATACAATTGAAATTATAAGTCAAGGTTTATTTTTACTTGTAAGAATACTTTTTTAGTATGTTTTAAGACGTAGGATTATTAGCAAAATCCGTTATAAATTTTCTTCAATGAAAATATTAATTCTTCATTTATTTTCTGGATATATTCTTTCATTTAAGAAAAGTATGATGTAATTATTTTTCTATAAATTAACATTTTGGTTTTTTTCGATGCTTGATAAGTTTATTGTTATTGGCGTAAATATAAGTAATCGATATTTTGATAAAGTGGTTATTGCGAATACAAGTTAAAAACTCATTTAAATGAATGGCTTTCATTGAGTAGTTGTTGTAAATATAATGTTTCCTTATTTTTTCTTTTTTGGTATTTGATTCTTTAGGCTCTTCTATTAATGCATTCGGTAAAGATCTACCTGAGGAAATATGGGAAGATGTTTTTTGTAACTTGGTTGCAGGTTTTCCAGAGATATTATACCTTGACAATGAGTAGTAATGACTACCTGATAAGAAGAGAAACGGATTGTGGCAAAGAAAGAAAAACGGCCTCACCATGACGCATTATTCAAACATTTTTTAACGCAGCCCGAAACGGCCAGGGAGTTCTTATCCCTTTATCTGCCCGAAGAAATCCAGTTGTTGTGTGATTTAGCCACATTGAAACTGGAGCCCGGCAGTTTTGTGGATGAGCATTTACGTCAACTGCACAGTGATGTTCTGTATTCGGTTGAAACGGCCCGGGGGCAAGGTTATATCTATTGCCTGATTGAACATCAATCCACCCCTGACCCATTGATGGCCTGGCGGCTGATGTATTATGCCATGTTAGCCATGGCGGCTCACCTGAAAAAAGGCCATACTGAACTNAAATATTTTTTAACGCAGCCTGAAACGGCCAGAGAGTTTCTATCCCTTTATTTGCCCGAAGAAATCCAGTCGTTGTGTGACTTAGCCACATTGAAACTGGAGCCCGGCAGTTTTGTGGATGAGCATTTACGTCAACTGCACAGTGATGTGTTGTACTCGGTCGAAACGGCCCGGGGACAGGGCTATATCTATTGCCTGATTGAACATCAGTCCACCCCTGACCCGTTAATGGCCTGGCGGCTGATGTATTATGCCATGTTAGCCATGGCGGCTCACCTGAAAAAAGGCCATACTGAACTCCCGTTGGTGGCACCTCTGCTGTTTTATCATGGTGAGATTCGGCCGTATCCTTACTCAAACCGGTGGCTGGATTGTTTCACGCTCCCCGAACAGGCGGCTCGCTTATACCGTCAGGCGTTTCCGTTGGTGGACGTCAGTGTGCTCAGCGATGAAGAGATCCTGACGCATAAAGGGGTTGCCCTGATGGAACTGGTGCAAAAACACATCCGCTGCCGAAATGCGCTGTTGCAATCACCCCTCAACACCAATGATCATCTTTAGTCATGAAAATTAATTTAATTATTTGATTTTAAATTGAAATTTATTTTTAGCGGGTTCTTCTTAATCAGTGATAATCATAAATATTCATATTGTGTCATGAAAATTATGTACATGACAGTGTACATAAATTACATTAAGAGCTGTATTATTTTTTGAGGAATTAATATGGCTATTACTGATTCATGGCTGCGTTCAATCAGCGGCAAACCCCAGGAAAAAATGATCACTAAGTCCGATAGAGACGGTCTGTCTGTTCGTGTTACTCCCAAAGGAAAAATTATATTTCAGTTTAGGTATAGATGGGGTGGGAAAGGGGATCGAATTGATATTGGCACATACCCAGCAACAAGCTTAAAAGATGCTCGTGACTCGGTAATTTCTTATCGTGGGGAACTGGAGCAGCATCGTAACCCCAAGACAGTTAAACGTGTTCGCAAAGAATCTGCATTGAGCGCCGTAACAGTGGAAAACCTCATAAGAGAGTGGTGGAAAACAACAATGGAAGGTTTAAAAGTTAACGCCGATCAAATATTGCGCTCTTTCGAAATTCATGTTTTCCCTAAAATTGGTAAATTGCCTCACGATGATGTGACGCTGCATGTTTGGTTAGCTTTAATTGAAGATGTTTC
>NZ_CAWNWY010000052.1:3814-22197 GCF_963878365.1 Photorhabdus sp. HUG-39
TATCCCTTTATCTGCCCGAAGAAATCCAGTTGTTGTGTGATTTAGCCACATTGAAACTGGAGCCCGGCAGTTTTGTGGATGAGCATTTACGTCAACTGCACAGTGATGTTCTGTATTCGGTTGAAACGGCCCGGGGGCAAGGTTATATCTATTGCCTGATTGAACATCAATCCACCCCTGACCCATTGATGGCCTGGCGGCTGATGTATTATGCCATGTTAGCCATGGCGGCTCACCTGAAAAAAGGCCATACTGAACTCCCTTTGGTGGCGCCTCTGCTGTTTTATCATGGTGAGGTTCGGCCGTATCCTTACTCAAACCGGTGGCTGGATTGTTTTACGCTCCCCGAACAGGCTGCTCGCTTATACCGTCAGGCGTTTCCGTTGGTGGACGTCAGTGTGCTCAGCGATGAAGAGATCCTGACGCATAAAGGGGTTGCCCTGATGGAACTGGTGCAAAAACACATCCGCTGCCGAAATGCGCTGTTGCAATCACCCCTCAACACCAATGATCATCTTTAGTCATGAAAATTAATTTAATTATTTGATTTTAAATTGAAATTTATTTTTAGCGGGTTCTTCTTAATCAGTGATAATCATAAATATTCATATTGTGTCATGAAAATTATGTACATGACAGTGTACATAAATTACATTAAGAGCTGTATTATTTTTTGAGGAATTAATATGGCTATTACTGATTCATGGCTGCGTTCAATCAGCGGCAAACCCCAGGAAAAAATGATCACTAAGTCCGATAGAGACGGTCTGTCTGTTCGTGTTACTCCCAAAGGAAAAATTATATTTCAGTTTAGGTATAGATGGGGTGGGAAAGGGGATCGAATTGATATTGGCACATACCCAGCAACAAGCTTAAAAGATGCTCGTGACTCGGTAATTTCTTATCGTGGGGAACTGGAGCAGCATCGTAACCCCAAGACAGTTAAACGTGTTCGCAAAGAATCTGCATTGAGCGCCGTAACAGTGGAAAACCTCATAAGAGAGTGGTGGAAAACAACAATGGAAGGTTTAAAAGTTAACGCCGATCAAATATTGCGCTCTTTCGAAATTCATGTTTTCCCTAAAATTGGTAAATTGCCTCACGATGATGTGACGCTGCATGTTTGGTTAGCTTTAATTGAAGATGTTTCCAAACGAACCCCAGTCATTGGAGCGCGTATATTGACATATTCCAAGAGGGCGCATAAGTGGGCGGTTCGGCGAGGAATGACACATACAACCCCTTTGTCTGATGTAGCATCAAATGATTTAGAGGGAAAGAAGCCTAATACTGACATTGATATTGATGCTGACACGAGGGAGAGGGCGCTAAGTGAAGATGAGCTTGTAGTTCTTTTTCGTATTATTGATACCCCTCGATACAATCCACGGAACGCATTAATAATAAAATTATGTCTGTTATTTGGGTGTCGTATTGGTGAATTACTGAAAGCTAAAGTTAGTGACTTTGACTATGAGAAAAATATTTGGACTGTCCCTCCCGCAAACCATAAAACAGGGAGAAAATCAAAAAAACCTATTGTCAGACCGATTATTTCAGAAGCTAAGAAACTAATTGAACAGGCAAAAAAATTAAATCACGGGAGTGAATATTTGTTTACTGTATTTGATGGCAAACCCTTCACCAGGGGATCACATGCGAACATCATTGCTGTTCTCAATAAAAAGATGGCACCTTATTTTGACTCCTACACCTCTTGGTCAATTCACGACTTACGCAGAACCATGCGCACCGGGGTTTCTGAATTAACGCCACCCCACGTTGCTGAAACCATGATTGGTCACAAATTGCCGGGCGTGTGGCAGGTGTACGATAAGCACACCTACCTTAATGAACAGCGAGAGGCATATGAACGCTGGTGGGAAAAGCTGACTAAAATTGTTTCCCGTTCTCCCAGTCCTCAATGTCCTTCCTAGAGAAGTTGTTTTCTCTTCCTCGAAATCTGGGTTTTGGGAAACCTTCTTTTTTCTGTTTCCCATCCCCACACCACGTTCTGATAGTGTGGGGTGTAACCCGTAACTTTTTAGCCAATTCCCTTGTTGTAATATACTCGGACTCTTCCATTTATTTTTCTCCTCTCTGATAACCATTCTCCAAAATTACCCTTGCCACTGTTGCCGGAGTTGTTTTATCACTCCAGGTAAGATCATCAATCAAGAAGTTCAGCTCAGCAGCAAGTACGGATTCTAAATCTTTGGGCCAATACTCATATGGAATATCGCTGTAATGAGAATACTCGATGACTTTAAGTGTCATCAATACCATCTCTTCCGATGTTCTATCGGCTTTTCTGTAACCGGCGTTACAAACCGCATCTGTAATGTCAGATGGATCGCCCCAAGCTGAGGCGATTACCTGTGTTAAGTGGATGATCATTGTTTTTTCCTCTGGTGACTAACGGTATCTATATCTTGTCCGCAAAAAGGGCAGTAATTTACCATAATGCCAGTGCCGACAAATTCACCGGAATGTAACTGAACGATATCAGTTCCCGGCTCTCCGGTTTTCATGATGAACCTCATTGGTAAAAATAAGCCCTTGCTTCGTTTTATGGGTGAACCAAGTTCAAGGGATTTTGCTAGTGCGCTACAGGCGGATAATTTATTTCCGTTCTTTTGGCATTTATTCACTTTCCTGCTCCTTGTTACGTAATTTGCGACGTTTTTTGGTCTTCTTAACTGGTGTTAATTTCACTCCGGCCACTTGTGGCGCTGGTGGCAGAGGAGGGCAAACGCCCTCATGGATGTAAAAATTACGCTTCATACGATGGATGATCCGTTGTGTATAGTCCCTGCCATCGTCGATATGGAATGCCGTTCTGACCAGTTCATCATCGGTATCTGCTATCTGGCCGTGCTCTTCTGTCACTGTTCGCTCTCCCTGCAAATGATTTTGTAGGCCCGCAATATGTGCGCTGTTTTGCCCGTGAGGGTGGTTTTCCTTAATAGAAAGCCAGTAGACCAAGCGCGAACAGGTACCATTAACAGGGCGGCATCGATACAACGGTTGTGTTTGCGGCGTTCAGTGATGAAACTGGTAACGACGATTTGTGCAGTGCTGCCCTTATCTTGATAGTCGATTTTCATTGCAATGACTCCCACACCCGACACGGCATGACAATAAATTGAGGATTGCCATAACGCTGATTGATGTTGTTGCTAAACTTCATCAAACAACCATCTTTCATACCGGATGGCTGCATAGAAACAGCGATAAGCTCTGTATCAGCCCCAAACATTTTGTAGGGATAAGCCAGATATTCAGCCTGAAAGTGAGGGATAACATTTTCCACTTTCTTTGGAAGAATCCGCTCTAAATCAGGGAAACGACCATCCAATATTGATAGAGCGGTAAATCCAACTCTCATCCCGGTAATACTCCTGTGCACGGCATAAGGTTCTTTGGTGAAATGCAGTTCCGTTGTTTCTGCTTTCCTTGGTACTCTTCCGTGAAACTGAACGATAGCTTTGCGGCGAGTGTTAACGCCATGCTCTAACCGTAACGCTACGCAGCCGTTTGTTGACTCCAGGTATTTGGGAGTGATGTGTAATCCGTGAAGGTAGTAGCGCAGATCATCTTTAGCGACACACACCAGCGCAGCACGTAATAGACATGAACGAATAATCATTACTTACCCTCCCACCCGATAACCTGAAATAAGCCCATTTTGGCGTGATACCATTTGGATTTACGTTGCTCGGCTTCGCCCATCATCAGACGGAACGCGCTCATAAAGTCCTCTTTAAATATGATTTTCATCGGACGAGGTTGTCCGTCTGGTGTCATTATGATAATGCTGTCCGTTGGTACGTTGTACTGTTCGGCCAAGGTACGGCACTTAGCATTGGTTAATCCTGATTCAGTCGCAGCCAGAGAGAACCCAATCCAACCTGTGGGAATAGCGCCTTGCTTGATTTGCTCAATGGTTTCATGAACCTGTTCAACCTTCTCATCAATGCGGTTAATCTGGCGCTGTTGTTGGGCGGCATGACTGGCGATCCTGGCAATCATTTCAATCTCGCTCAGTGCCGTTTGCGGTTTACGGAAATAGCTGTTGACCAGTTCCCGTTGAACCTGCCACGCAATATCATCATTGAATGGCTTGGTTAACATCAGATAACCAGACTCAAAAAGCACAATGCCGTTGGGGGCGAACTTGGAAAATAATCCATCAGGGAGGTTGGTACGTATATCGTCCTGACCCAAGATTTGATAATCCACTCCACACACAAAGCGCTGATTGTTTCTGTTGAATGCGGCTTTAGCTGTTCCCTCTGGTCGCTCGTGAACCTGATCAATCATTGAGAACGTCACAATGCGCTGACCTTGATATTCTACGACAGGAATTTGGGTTTTATTGATGGTGATTAATTCTTTCATTGTTTCACTTCCTTAATTTCAATTTTCATTTTCTTGGCATGGCGGCGCATGGAGCGATTAAGTGGCATTAATATGTCTCCGCTATGCGTCGAATAAGGTTCAATGAACTTTTGGGAATTGACATACCCATCTGTGGACCCTTCTTTTATTTGAAAGAGCTGAGGTATTGTCATACCTTCAAATCCTTGCTGTGTTTTACTTCTTCTCCTTTTCGCCATTACAATCCCTCTGCTCTATTTGGTAACCGGGCTTCTCTTGAGCAACGATTAGCATCAAGAGCACAACGTTCGCGTTCTTCATCTGTCAGCGCCCAGTCAATAGCCTCGCTATAGGTATTAGCCGCCCGTCTAAACAGGCATTTTTCTTCAAGCTCTTTGGCTTTTTCTATTAGCTGATGAAAGTCCTTCATAGAGATGCTTCCTCTTTATCAATATGGGCCTTTAGAGCATCAGCGAGCTGTTTCGCTTCTCTCTCTCTTTTGCGACGCTGCTTATAATCTTCTTTCCATTGTTCATGGCGCCCTTGTAATGAATGACGCTTTAAATTCAGTTCAGCACGATATTCAGCCCATTCACGGTTAACTTGATGCTTGGCATGTTCAGCGACTTTATTCCAGAGGATCGCCGCCGTTTCATATTTTTCATCTTTCTCACTTTGAATAGCTCTTTGTGAGAAATTAAAATGGGTAATATTCATTTCGTTGGTCCTTTTACTGAAAGGTATATTCTGGTAAAAATCCGCCGTGTTTAGCTCTTTCTGCAATTAACTTAACGAGGGCTTGCATAAAGTCATCGCCTTCCCCTGTTAATCCTCCGTATTTAGATAGATAATCACGGTAGCTATTTAAAATATAGTTATCCGCTTTACATCGTGTATATTCGCTATAAACAGGTACTTCAAAAAACACATGCAAAGCCCTCCTTAATATCTCCTCGGATAACTCGATAGTACACATAGAACAATCGTTAAGATTGACAGCAATACAATGACTATTAGTCTTCATCATCATTGCATTGAGTTTTGCCGCGATTAAACGATTTCTGTAACGTTCAATTAATGTTTGATTACTCATAGATACAATCCTGTTTTTAGGCTGAGACAATCCCCAGCTATTAAGCTGTAATTAATATTTAACTAATTTATAGATTAGTAATAATTTATATCATTAGTTCGACATGTGGATGTTTAGGAGTTATTTTTATCCTCATATTTAATTGATGATGGGCCGTTGATTATTGTTTTATGCTCTTATCGCGGCTAAAGCAAATTCCAGAGCGGAATAGTATTTATTAATAGCTTCGATATAAAGATTTACTTTGTCAACATCCCTCTCATTATTTCTTAAGTCAAGAAGCTGACCAAGAATCTCACATGATGATCCCTCGATATTATCAATTGCATAAGCAATTTTAAAATCAATTTCAGTTTCAACTACAGATTCAGCATTCACTTCAACTTCAACTTCAACTTCAACAGTAGCTTCTACTTTGCATTCTTCTTTCATTGTTTAAGTCTCATATTTAATGATTATTATTTACAAATAACATTGACTTACTCGATATTACCAGCTTTCATTTCAGCAGCGATGAACTTGATAACTTCTTTCAATTGAGAATCGGAATTGATAGTGCCTGGTAATTCTTCCTGAATTTCGCGACTTACATTTTCAGCGCTGTAAAATGAAAGATGAGCTGGAATCTCTATCTGTTCTGGCTCACCAAACATCTCTGGCATTGCTGCTTGTCCTTTATTGATGCTGTAAGAAAAGAGAGGCTCATCAGACCATTCACCATCTTCGTTAATAACATGAAACCAGACCGCTTTCACATAAACATCTCCTCCATCAGTTTCACCGATTAAAGCCTCATTGTTTGCGTCTATACCAATGTTATATTTCGCTGCGTAGTTGATTATTGATTTGCTGATATTCATAATTAAACACTCACTGTAATTAATTCTGATTTTCACTCTTAACTAAATAAATAAGATAGCGTTAAATTAAGTACGTTTAACCTCCACCACCTCAGCATCAACTGTTTCAGTAATGGTTTTGCTATCTGGCATACAAACCCGGCGCATCCCCTGAGCAGCTTTTTCTGCCCCTCGATATGTCTTGTATTTATTGCGGAAGGTTTCTTTTGTTACCCGTCCCGTACGATGGTTTTTGGTTGTGATGATTATCTTAAACATGGTTAATCTCATTAGTTATTTGGTGGCATTAATGAACTCTTTTTTTAATCGCTCATATTCAAAGGAAGCGCTAATATATTTTATGCGCAGTGCGTCAATTTCTTTTCGACGCTTAAGTAGCAATCTTATTCGCCGTATCGCTCTGTTATGACACTCGATATATTCAGGCAGCAATTCCCCTGCTGTCCAGTTTACGACATTGTTTTCGCCAATGACTGGCTGGGCTGGGTAGTTAGTATCTCGTCCGGCCCGGCTAAATACTTTCTGCGTCATAATATGCGCTAGCTTATTAATGGCACTACTACGACTTTGGCGCTTGTAAGAACGTCCATGACGACTAACAACATAGGCGGGTAATGTATGTACGCTGAATGCATCATCAATACCGCTACCACTAATAATCCCATCAGCATAAAAACGGGAATAATCAATTTTTTTTGGTTTCACAATTTAAGCTCCTTCCAATATTCTTATTTCTTGCGCAAGATCGCTTGCCAGGCTAGAAGCAAGATTTGTTAATGTTACTGTGTCTGTATCGGCTTCATCGGTAACGGCTTTACCGACAGGTATCATTAATGCCTCAAGATGCTCAGATTTATCTAATAAATCTTTAAATTTTAATTTACTGATATTAATTTCATTATTTTCTATTTCAGGTTTCTTTTGGTTTTCAATATTTACTGCCTGACCGTCCAGTTTATCCAGCTTTTTTTTCACTTCGAAAACTAAACCCTGTAGTACACCGATGAAATAAGATTCATCACAGTCTTTTCTAAATGATTCTTGCCATATACAGAGAAGCGCATCTATCTGCATGACCTTTAAAACCATATCGGAAATATTATCAGCTAAATCACTCATCATTTTCCCCTTGATGCTTCACTTGCAATTGTCTGGATAATACTTAGAAGCTCAAACCCGATTTCACTCAGTTCATCATCAGCAAATAAATAACCCGCCGCTGATGCTAAAGCTTCTATTTTTCCGAGTGCATCATCTGCCGACAAATTAATGTAAGAAAGATTGCGCAGCTTATTTACAGAATTGCTGTTCATTCTTCACCTCCACTATTTAGAGCCGCTTCAAGGGAACGATAAACCTCCGAATTAATATCACAAGCAAGTGCAATTAGATCGGTCAGGGTGCTTGAGCATTCTTCTTTGGCTGCTGTATCTATAATGACTTCATAGAGTGAACAGGCTAAACCTGAGCGGTATTTTGCATTGTCTAAAGTAACTGGTTTACTCATGATTTACCTCCATGTTAGAGCGTCTTATTGCTGCGAAAATAAAAGTCTTTTTGTTGCCATTCGCTGTTAACATAATAAGCACCTTGATGTTTATTAATTATTCTGACTCTGGCTGCTTTTGCCAATCAGCTCCAGAGTCTCCTTCTCTGCATCTGTGTGTTTGTGACTTTATCTTAAAGATAAATTATAGTAAATAGCAAATTGATAAATAAATTTATCTTTTTTCTTATTTTAGTGATAAATTAATGATAAATATGATTAATTTTCGTATAAAAAAACCAGCACTAAGGCTGGTTTGTGGTCGATTTATTTGTATTTCATCCAAGTCGGGTATAGTCTGCTTTCCATTTACCTACGACAAAACCCTGAATATGTAACAAGTCCTTATCTGATGAATCAATTTCCCATCTATCATACGTTTTGTTGTCACTAATGACTATAAGCTTGTCTTTAAGTAGTTGTAATCTCTTTATATGTAATGCATCACAATAGGTGAAAGCATAAATTCCATCACTGACAAACCTGTTAACTGTTATATCAATAACAACAAGTTCACCGGGGTTTACGGTTCCCAGCATGCTGTCTCCCACAGCAGTTGTTATTTTTAATGCCGATGGCTTTCTTGTGCCAAACATTCCTTTGGCATATTCCGGATCTATCTCTATTGAGCGAATTACATCGGGATAATCATTGTTCAACCTACCACCCCCGCAACTGAGTTCCACATTGAGTTGTTCAATCCTGTATGACTGATCAGTATCTTCATGTGAAAGATTTTGCAAGTGATAGTTTCTTTGTTTATTATCATTGTGATTATTATCACGGTTATAATCTATTTCATTTGCATGCTGAGGAACATCAAGCCAGCCAACCGGTAAACCAAGGTTGGCTTCTACGCGCCTAGCGATAATATCCCCTATATTTCTTACTGCATTTCCACTCGTGAGCTGGCTAAGTTGGCTGGCTGGTATTCCGATCAACTCTGCAAAGTATGCCTTCGTTATTCCTTGACGTATGCGAGTTTCCATCAAGGTGCGCAAGTTCATGCGTCTTATATCTTTAGTTTCCATATCACAATAATCACATTAATTAGCAATTTGATAAATATGCATGATGATAAAAAATCTTGCAAATAATTTATCAAAAAGATAAAGTTTTGGGTATGTTGATTTACAAGGTGAAGACATGAAAAACGATTTACATCGCTGGAGAAAAGAAGCCTGTAGGCAGGACTGGATAAAGCTTGCTCAAATTGTTGGCACAAGCGTTGGATATTTAGATCAAATTGCATACAGCTATCGTCGCGCATCCCCGAAGATGGCAATCCGTATTGAGGAGGGCACTAAATTCTTTAGTGAAATTTCTCCTATAGAAAAAGAAAGTTTGGTTTTTGCTATCCCTCAGAAAAATCATGTTTCCTAACTCTCACGTTCAAGTATCAATGCCGTCGCATTTTTACCCGGACGATGGCGGGTGGATACAGGAGATGCTACTGAGCCTCGTCCCGTCCACTCGCGGAAAAGCACTGTGGTGGTATGCAGAGGTTTATCAAGCGGCTTGGGATGAAGAACCGGTTTCGTATCGGAAGGATAACGCCGCCAGACGAGCAGCAAATATCCGGCTCAGGGAGTTTGTCAGGAAGCATGCCAGAGCGAGTCAGGGTTATACCGAGAAGCCGCTTAAGGCACCGGAAGCACGGCCAGAGAACCAGCCCCAATCGGAGGTGGCAGGATGATCGCAGTGGTATCAGGCAGTACGGGAATGGCTGTGTCTTCTGGCTGTGGTAGCAGTGGTTAGGGGATCACTAGGGCTAAGCATGAGAAAAATAGCCAAATGAGAATGATTATCAAAGTGGGCAAAAAGCCAAAAAAAGTGGCAGGCACGGAAAAGTATTAAATAAGTACCCCCTTATTTTTTTTTGGACAAATGAGAATGATTATCAAAAACGAAAAAGCAGAAAAGATCATCAAAAAACATCGTGCTCTCGTGAGCTGGAAACCTGCGCGAGCTGTTGCTGAGTTAGTCGCTGCTGGCATGTCAGAGTCTGAGGCTGTCGCTATGGTCAAGGCGAACACGCCTGAACGCCAAAAACATAAACCTCATAAGCCTCACAAGCCCCACAACAGTCATGCAAAACCGGTGAATCTGGAAGCACTGAGCACTCACTACCTTGTGGTGGGTGATTATGACCTGCTGAGCCTCAAGCATCAAGACGCATTGATTGCCGCCATCCGAAACGGAAAAGGCAAGAGTTCATGGCATGACGAGCCAATGGCGGTAACGCTGTTCGGGTTAGTTAAAGCCTATCCGACTATCACGACAGCCGAGGTGAATAAATTCCTTAGCCGTGGCGCATTTATCGACAGCATTCCGTTGTTCATTGACGGGGAGATGATCGAGGGTGAAGTCATGCCGTCAGCGAATAATGACAGCGTGAAAGGGGTTTTCCGTGCAGTTAAGCAACTGAAAAAAATCACTGACCATCTGGTGGATACCGGAGAATTAACCTTCAAAAAATACCTTGACCGTGTACCGACTGACGAAGATGTCAAACACGCGGTGGGTATCGTTGCGCCTGTGATCATTAATCCCTATTTCCACAAAATTGACTATGAGCGCCAATACAACGACATGCCCGCGCGTGAGCATGCTGAGGACAGTAAGCGGATTATCAATGCGTGGAAAAACAAACTGAAAATCAAAGGAGGCAAGAAGCCGGTGGAAACTTTGGCGAGCCATGCACCGGTTCTTGCAAAGGAGACGAAATAATGAACATCCCATCTCAAAGAGATTATGTCACTAATACCGACTTATTCGCAACCTTATGCGGCACTCAGCAACTGGTTGATATTGCTATCACGTTGATTAGGGAAGGTCGAAATCTTGAGGCCGAAAGCCTGTTACGAAGGGTGAACACAGCTTCTTCGTCAGCTATCGAACATCACAAGACGGCATTATTGCGTAAATAAGGGGTATTCATGCTGACGATAACCCCCAATACAACCCAGAGCCGCGCCTTGTCTATGCTGCGTCAGGACTGGAAACAACACAGTACTTTCATGGTATATGCGCCTACCGGGAGTGGCAAAACCGGCTTATCGGCATTCATCACAGCCGGATTTGTTTCTCGCGGGATGCGGGTGATGTTCGTCGCGCCTTACCTAACCTTGGTTCGTCAGACTGCCACCCGGTTCATTCAGTACGGACTGCCAGAGGAGGAAATTGGCTACGTGTGGCGGGATTACCAGCCTCACGACCCAAACCGGCTGATTCAAATTGCCTCGGCTGACACGTTAATCCGTCGCGACTTCCCGGACAACATCGATCTGCTGATCATTGATGAAGCCCATTTACGCCGTAAAAAGCTGCTTGAAGTCATTCAGTATCTGGCAGAGAACACCGATGTGAAAGTTATCGGCCTGTCAGGAACGCCGTTTTCCCCCTTTCTGGGAAACTACTATCAACAGCTCTTGAAACCAACCACGATGAAAGAGCTTATCGCTAAAGGTGAACTCAGTTCCTATGAATTTTATGCCCCCACCAAGCCGGACCTGAAAGGCGTAAAAGTAACTTCCAGTGATGACTTTGGGCAGGATTACAAAGAGGACCAGCTAGCCGAGATTATGGGGGATTCAACGCTGGTGGGCGATATCGTCAAGAACTGGCTGGTGAACGGTAATGATGAGCCGACGATCTGCTTTTGCGTCAACGTGGCCCACGCCAATTTTATCACGGTTGAATTTAATAAAGCCGGTGTGAATGCCGAGGTAATCATTGCTGAAACACCCCCGGAAGAAAGACAAATCATCATTCATCGTTTTGAACAGGGTGTAACAAAAATATTAGTTAGCGTTGGCACGCTGATTGCGGGGTTCGATAGTGATGTCAGGTGCATCATTTATGCGAGACCAACTAAATCTGAAATTCGTTGGGCTCAAAGTCTTGGCAGAGGCTTAAGGGCTGCACCGGGAAAGGAAGTGTGTCGTATTTTCGACCATTCAGGTACTGTCCATCGTCTCGGTTACCCCGACGATATCGAGTATGACGCATTACCTTCAAAAAGCAACGGCATGAAAGACAGTTCCCGCAGTACTGACAGTGACAAAGCCGAAAAGCTGCCGAAAGAGTGTCCATCGTGTCACTTCATGAAACCCCCGGCTGTCTACGCCTGCCCGAAATGTGGGTTTAAACCCTTAAGCGGTGAAGATGTGGAAGTGGATCGCTCTCGCGGACTGAAAAAACTTAACGGTAAGGACCGAGTCTACAGCAAGGCAGAACGTCAAAGCTGGTGGTCACAAATCAAGTATTACCAGCGTCAGCGAGCCAACCAAGGGAAGCCTATTAGTGATGGCTGGTGTGCCCATACCTTCAGAAGCAAATTCAGTGAGTATCCGAACGGCTTACATGATCATCCGGTAGAGATCACCCCGGAAGTGAACAATTTCATCAAATGGAAATTGATTTCATGGATAAAAAGCCAGGAGAAAAAACAACTCAGTTCAGCCACGCAGGGAGGTAGCGCATGAAAACAACAGATGCAGTAATTGGGCAATGGTCGAAAGTCTTTGAGTATTACGGCCTGCCTCCTATTACCGGAAAGAGACACTACAAAGACAAATGTCCAATATGTAGTCAGAAGGGAAAATACCGCTGTGATGATAAGGACGGTCGCGGAACCTTTATTTGCGTCTGTAATATTGGTGACGGTTGGAAATTACTTGCGCTGACTCAGAAGAAGGATTTTAAAACACAAGCGAAGGAAGTTGATGAAATCATTGGCAATACGTATGAACATCAGCCCGAAAGCGTTCAATCTTCTGTCAATAAAGATGACCGGTCATTATTTCGTGACAAGGTGATTAGGAAGTATGCCACGTTAGTGAATCTGCGTGGAACGCCAGCCGAAAGCTATTTACGCAACCGGGGGATTAACTGTTTACCCGTCGAGCAAATCAGGTACTGCAATCATCAGCCCGTGGGAACGAAAGCTTTTCAGGCTATGTATTCTCTGGCGACGGATGATAAAGGGGCGCTTTGTTATCTTCACAGGACGTTATTAGAGGGTGACAAAAAAGCCAATACACCGACAGCTAAAAAAATGCTGTCACTCCAAAACGACAGTTATTTAGAACATGCGGGATCTGTTGCCATTCGCATGCTCCCGGTCTCGTCAACGTTGGGAATAGCTGAGGGGATAGAGACAGCACTCTCATGCAAACAAATTTATGGCTGTAACACTTGGTCGGTGATGAATGCCGCATTAATGAAGCGTTTCAGAGTGCCAGCGGGAGTTAAACATTTAATTATTTTCGCTGATATGGACCTACATTCAGCAACCGGCCACGCCGCGGCTTTTGAGTGCGCCAGGGGCAACCTCGTCGCTAAAAATGATTTAGAAACGGTCAGTATTCGCTGGCCTGATAACGGTGATTTCAATGACGTACTTGTTAACGGTGATGAAGTACGTGAACTGTCTTTTAAGAAGTGGGTGGAATAATGAAACTCGAATCAGCATTAAAACATTTCAGCCCAAAAGGACTGGTAATCAACAGTTCTCCCAAATGCACATCAACGGACCGGATTACGGGGACGGATGTGATGGCGGCATTAGGGATGGCTGAATCTAAAGCCACTTTTGGGATGGCGGCGTTCTTGGGTAAACATGGTGTCAGCAATGAAGATACCGTTAGAACCGTTGAACAGTTGACTTCGTATGCCAAACGTCAGGTACCCAAACTCATTACCAAAGCGGGTGGGCGCCAGCTAGGAAAATGCCTGGTGATATTGGCAAAAATGGCTTTTGAAGAATATTCCCGGTCAGCAGCGACTACCACTTCATGCACACATTGTAATGGGCGCGGGCTAATATCGGTTCGGCGTGATGTGATTAAGTACGCAGGATATAAGGATGTGATAGAGCAGCGGGTAGAAACTGAGCGTGTAGATGAACTTTGCTCTCCTTGTAATGGCAAAGGGATTGTATCCAGTCGTTGTCGTTGTAACGGTACCGGGAAAGTCGTTGATCGGGAAGCAACGAAAGCTACGGGTGCGCCGGTGATTAAAATCTGTGAGCGTTGTTCTGGCCGTGGTTATAGCCGGGTACCGTCATCAGTGGCATATGCAGCAATTAAGGCTCTTTTGCCAGAGCTAACACAATCAAGCTGGTCGCGTAACTGGAAGCCATTCTATGAAAAGCTGGTGGCGAAATGTGATATCGAGGAAAGCAGAGCAGCATCTGAATTTAGCAAAGTAGCGCGATAAAAAAAGAGAGGGCTTGCGTTTTGCATAAACTTGGCGTAATCTCTCCAAATAGTGGGAAATTGTAGCTATGCTCACTAACGAATATTCAGGCCCGCCGATGAGCGGGTTTTTCTATTTCTACCAGTAGCAAACTCAAGGTTTACAGCCAAAGTAAACGACCCCTAATCGGGGCCGTTGGGTTATGGAATTAGTTGTTCTGGAGTACAGTTGTATAGTGCAGCCAGTTTTTCTCGTGTGCGCTTCTGTGGTCGATCTGACGCCTCCCACTGAGACACGGTTGATTGAGCCGTGTTGAGTTTTTCAGCTACCTCATGCTGAGACAGCCCACGATAGATGCGCCAGGCTGCCAGAATAGAAACATCCTGATCAACCATAATAGACACGACGCCGTTAGGCACGGTCACATCATCATATTTTGACGGAGTGTATGGCACGTCCTCCCAATCTTCCTTTGTGCTGAGAAGTTTTTCGTATTCAGCTACTGGCAGGACAACATATTGAGGTTTTCCTGCTTCATCATTTATGTATTGCATTTTCATATATTCATCCGTGTAGCCAAGAGTCGCGGTGAATTTAATAATGAGGAAATGGCGGGTTGCCCCGCCTAGTACGTTGTCGATGTTCTCCGTTTGACTGCCATTATCGAGCAGATAACCGGCTCGCCGTCAGTGATTTCGAAGATTATCCTGTATTCACCAACCCGTAGTCTGTATTGGTTATCAAGGTCATGAAGCTTCTTGATGTCCAACATCACTGCGGGGAAAGTTTCAAGTTGGTTAACCTTCTCATTGATAGCTTTCCGGTATCTGGTATCGATTGAAAGCAGCTGTTTTCGTGCTTTCCTCGTCCATTGAACCGTAACCATCGTTTCCTCATTTGTTAAAGAGCCTATCCGCTTGGGATGATTAGATAATACGATTTTAATCGTATTCTGTCAACAAAATGCGATTAAAATACGATATTGTTTTCAGGGCTGCGCATGGCGTGGCCTTTTTCGTTTTAAAGGCCACCGATGTAAATATTTTCACCGAGGCAAGAGAGCGGAAATATTCGACTTAACTGGGATTATCTTATGCATAAGAATATTTGTAGCGCAATTAGGACAAAAGTTTTCCCAAAAACGCCCTTTGTTCGTCGATACGGTTTCACCTGTTGGTTGAAGTATCGATATTTCTCTTTTTTGGAAACAGTGTGCGCAAAGATAGTGCGTTTTGATATCAGAATCTGGAAGCGTCTTCAATCGGTATACTGTCGAACCGGCATCAGTGGTATAGATTTCATAATCCTTGGACTGCAAAGCAAACATCTTGATTTGGGCATTTTCCTCAGTAAGCTTCATTGTGATTTGCTTCTCAGCAAGGTAAAGGCCGGAGAGCTCCGCATGAGCCATTTGTAATTCGCTAATTTTTTCTCTGAGTTCGCTAAGGGCATTAGTGATAGTAATTTCATCACCTGCATCTTTTATTACTTTTAACAATTCGAAAGCTTGCTTTGTCGCTGTAATAGCAGCGGCTGCTTCTGTAATCATATTAGTCTCACGTTATTGTAGGGGTGAGTTAATATTAGCCGATTTCTTGTTGTAGGGGTATAGCAGGAAACACGCGCCGGGCGTGTATTACCCGGCAACACTTCAAGGGCTGCGATCTGACGCGGCCTTTTTCTTTTCACACCCGTTTAACGGGGTCTCAATCCCCAACGGGGGTGGATATGAAACTCATGGACAAGCAACCAGACATCTGGATGCAGCTATGGTTGTGGCTGCTGTCAGTCAAAGAACAAGGTTTAGGTGCGGCACTGGCTGCCGCAATGGCTTATCTCAGAGGTCGATATAACGGCGGTAAGTTCTGGAAGACAATTATTGACGCAATGATGTGCGCACTTATCGCGTGGTTTATTCGTGATTTACTTGTCTTTTTAAATATGAGTACCGACCTGGCTTATATCGGCAGTGTGATTATTGGTTATCTGGGGACTGACTTTTTCGGCCAGTTGATGCGCGGGACCTTGAATAACAAAGCGGGGGTATCTGATGCAAATCAGTGAGAAAGGGCTTAAGGCGTTGAAAGGCTATGAAGGATGCAGTCTGACTGCGTATCGTTGCCCCGCGGGTGTTTGGACAATCGGCTACGGTCATACTCGCGGGGTTAAACCCGGTGATGTGGTTACAGAGCAACAAGCCGAGCAGTTCTTACTTGATGACTTAGCGCCGGTTTACCTCACGATTGAGGCCAATGTTAAGGTCCCGTTGACTCAGGGCCAGCTTGATGCGCTGTGTTCATTCATCTTCAATTGTGGCACCGGTGCTTTCGTCCGTTCTACGTTGCTTAAGAAACTTAATGCCGGTGATTATCGCGGGGCCGTGGGTCAGTTTATGGAGTGGAATAAAGCTGGTGGGCGTGTATTACCGGGCCTAGACGCTCGCCGGTCATCAGAAAAAACGATGTTTTTATCATGAGGTTCCGAAAAGGGTAGAAATATGAGCGATACATTATTTGCTGTGATATGTACGTTGATTGGTTGGACATGGTTTTTGTTGTTGGTATTACTGCTATGAAATTCAACTCTCACTATTACACGATACTCGCATTGATCGTTATTTCATTGACAGCTTATTACTATCACTCTGAGTTACAGAGAGAGCAACGCGTGACAAAGCAGCAGCAAGAAGACATTCAGCAACTCACAGACACTATCAACTATCAGAACTCTCACATCACGATGCTGAACGAGTTAGACATTAAACACACGCGAGAACTTACCAATGCCAAATCTGAAATTGATGTTCTGCGCAATGATGTTGCCGCTGGTCATCGCCGGTTGCGCATCGCGGCCACCTGTCATCAAGGCCAAACCGGCTCCTCCGGCAGCGTGGGCCATGCAGCCACCCCACGACTTAACCCAGCAACTGAACAAGATTATTTCGATTTCCGAAGAATGATTGTTGAAAACGAACAGCAAACTAAATATTTGCAGGACTACATCAAAACTCAGTGTCAGTAGGTGAAAAAATGCAGACGGAAGTTGACTTGATTTACTTTGAGAAAAACAGAGAAGAGCGAACGCAACTCAGTAAATACTACGTATTACACAACAACTTAAACACAGTTCTTGAACAGACACTTATCATCAGTAGAGACGAGTTCGGAAAATATATCGCAAGCATTGAATTTTCTGATTTTCCGAAACTGTATTCAGAGAAGGAAGCCGCATTAAAACTAGCTGATTGGATGAAAAGGATGTCTGAAGCAATAGAGGATCATTTTAAAACTCAGTGTCAGTAATAGCCTCGTTTAATACGGGGCTTTTTATTATCTAGCGCATTCACACGCGCATCATTTCTAAACGCAGAGCCTTACAGAAAGCGAACCTGAGAAATCCGTTAATGGTATTTCTGCGGGCGGCATTTCTGTGTGAACAGGTTCGTCTTCTATAGGGTAAATACCATGACACAATTAACAGTCAAAACACATTCGTCTGTAACCGAAGCTCCAACGATGACCAGTCTTGAAATGGTTGATTACATCAATGCCGAGAGGAAGGCCAAAGCAGAAGCGGAAGGATTGGCATTCCCCTGCAAAAAGTACAGAAAACTACGCCATTCTGATTTCACTAAAAAGGTGCCAAAAGTACTCGGTGAGGGGTATGCGAAAAATTTCTCACACCCCATAAAGAACCAACAGAACGGCGAGATTTACTCAGGATATAAATTCCCCAAGCGTGAATCCTGTCTGATGGCAATGAGCTACAGCTATGAGTTACAGGCTCAAGTGTTCGATCACATGACTGAACTTGAGGTTAAATCTGGATTTGGGTTTACCATCCAGCAACTGCAACACATGCTTGTTCTGGCAAAAAGGGCGTCTGATGAAGATTCATCTGATGCAGGTCGCAGACTAAGAAAGCGACAAGATGACTTGGTTACTCTCAATAAAGCTGAAAGGCTGATCAATGATATTGGTCAGATGGCTCTCGGCTTGGTTGGGGGAGGGGCAAAGGAGGTTGCACATGAACCACGAACAATTTATTGAGAAGAGCGTACAAGCCGAGTTAACCAGACTCGGCTTTTCTTCATCTATAGCAGGAATGGCAAGTGATAAAGCAGTCGATCACTACCGAAGAGCTTCATCAGCAAGCAGAAAGGGCAAGATGTACGATGACTGTCTGCACATAGCGAAAGCGTGGGCAAGTAAATACAGCTCAGTTAAGCCACCCCCAAAGTGAGGACCTCGACTGACATATGATAAAGTAAATAGTCAGTTGGAGGGGTAAAGGAGATTAGGGA
>NZ_CAWNWY010000053.1:0-15679 GCF_963878365.1 Photorhabdus sp. HUG-39
GGTCAAACAATGCGATTGCGGGGCACCGAGCCAAAGGAACAAGCTTAAAAAAGCGGGTTGGTGCGATGATTATCGGGCAAGAGTTTTCTTTGGATGAATAGCAGTCAAAGTATGCTCGTGCCCTGGCATCACCCTGATAGTTGACCAGTTCCTCGCTCCTTGAACGGTTCTGGTCAACGCTTAAGTGGTTATTATCCACCTTATTTTACAATATCTCGTGATAAGAATAGGCCAGTATAAGGATCGAAAAATATTCTTCTTCCATAAAAATCAACAACAAAATATTGCTCTTCAACAACGTTCAACCCTTCATATGGGTAACTTATTTGGCCTTCTTTTTGTAAATCTGAAGGCTCTATTTGCCAAAGAAATTCTCCATTATTTGTATAAGAAAATAGATTATTTAGCCCATCATCTCCTATAGGAATATCAGTTAAGACAAGAACAGAACCATTCTCAATTTCTATCGCCTTAATAATCTTTTGATTAAATATAATTAAGTGCCCATTGATATTAATCTTGTTATTGTTAACTAAGATAACCATTTTGTTCTCCTATTTTTTTGAATAGCCCGTTCATTAGTAAATGTATCGGTCCTTTGCCCCATAAGATCAAACTGAGTTCCTCCTCCTTTATAACCAAACAGACTTCCCATATTAAATGCATTACTGTCTACAACAATTACGTAGAAAAAAACAAATAAAGCCAAACAATATAAAATAACCTAGATAACCATAATGACGTATTTTGAAGGCTTATTTCCATTTCAAAAACAAACTCTTTTATGAATTCAATATTATTTCTATGTGCAAATTTTCTTTTTGAGAAAAATCTGCAATGAATAAGAAAAACAAGAATTGCAAACACTCCAATAAAATAACCAGCAAAGGAAATTAAATTTTCATTTTTAATAAATTCAAACAAAATTCCAGACATATAAATAACAAATAATATTATCATGGAAAAATTAGCAAGTTTGTTTTTATTAAAAAAACAAAAATCAAAAAAGAGCAACGGAGATTTTACACTTCTTAGTGAAACTTTTTTGTTCAAGCCAAAATAGATGAAGCAGGCAAGAAATCCCAACAGACTCAAGACCATCAAAATAAACGGAATATATACAATCATGCTCACTTATCCTTAAACTGCGTATTACCGCGAAGAAGCTCGCTCTTTAACGGCATTTTTCAAGATAACTTTCTCATCGATGAGGTATTAGCATCTATTGTCTACTTCACCAAGATACCAATGTTCTGAGTAAAAAGGGTTACCTCTTGGCGATACTTATCCCTGACAACAGAACGACAACTGGTATCCCCCTGACAGTTGACCAGTTCCTCACTCCTTGAACGATTCTGGTCAACGCTTAGCTGATTATTGTCTACAACAATCCTGACCAGAAGGCCAGAATTCTTATTAGCTAAGAACCGGGAGGGGGAAATTTCTCTTTGCTTTCTTTTAGGTTAGCTAAAATCGACGCTCCAATACCTAAAGGTATCCCTCCTGCAATACCCACTTTAGCAGCATATATAACATCATTAAGACTAAAGTCTATTTCGCCAAATTGATAATAAGCAATCATTCCGACGACAAATCTTATAAGTAAGGTTGTAATAAATAACTATGCAATAGTGGATAGAGTCAGAAAAAACAATCGTAGATTTCATTTTTTACTCCAGTTTTTATTTAACTTCTCTTCTACTGTACTGCCCGCAACTTCAGAGCTTATTGCACCAGAACCCGCACCAATGGCTTCAGCAACAGCTCCTGATACTACAGGTTTAAATTTATCAGTAACTACTTTACCGGTCCCTGCACCTATCACGTTACCAATACCTGCACCAATTACAGGCGATAAAGGATCTTTCCCTTGCAATTTAGCGCCTGCATAGGCACCAGTAATACTCGCTATTTCTGTAAACCAAAAGCCTTTGCCTTGTGTTACTGCCCCCGTTCCCGTGGCTATCAATGCGTCAGTCATGTTCACGGGGCCATTTGTCAATTGATTACTAACATTAGCGGTTCCACTGATGATACCTCCAGCAAAAATACTTCCCACTGTTGCTCCTGATGGTAGTAACAGTGGTGCTGCTACCGTGGACATTCCTGTCCCCCAAGCGACTAACAACCCTCTTACCGGATCTTGCCCTTCCGGGTGATCACCTTTGGCATGTTTTGACAATGCCGCTGAAATCTCTTGAAGAGATTTACCTTCATTTAACATCGCGGTAGCCAGACTGGATGCTGACCGACCGTAATCCATCATTCCTTTGGGTAAGCTCAGGGCATTATTATCCGCAACAACCCATTCCATTGCGAAGTGAGCCAGAGAACAGCGATTTTCCCTGTCCACTCAGTCAGTTACAACCCGTTTTTTCCGATGTGCGTTCACCGCCGTACCCAAAATCCCCTGACGCGCTTTTCGCCCCTGAACGCCGGTTTTTCCCGCCGCGCTCTGGTCAGGGTAGCGCCTTTTTCGGCAACGGGCGAACGTCGCCCAACTTGTTTGGGCGGCGGGTGCCCGTTCTGCGGGCGCGGGCGGCAGAGAGCCCGCAAGCGGCGCCCCTGTGACGCTCGGGGGCACCAGGGTTTCGGGTTGCGCATGACCTTGCATGACCTCGCGATTTTGTTCAGGGAAGCCCTCGGGGGCTGCACGGGGCGGAGATGGCGAGCACGGAGACGAGCAACGGAGCGCAGCGCAGTGTGAGCCAGCGCAGCCAGTGCAGCAGGGTTGGGGCGGGGGGAAGTCAATGAGCGGAGGCCGCAGGCCGACCTGCCTTCAGGGTTGTTGGCCGGACGTTGGCACGGCAGCTAAAGAAGAACACGGGTTTTTGCCGAGGACTGGCTCAGCGGCTGACAGCAGAAGGCGTCAGCCTTGTGCGCCACACCCGCTAATGCTGACCCGCGGGGGCGCAAGACATAATGCCAATTATACGCATTAAGCCGCTCATCGATGCTCAGGCGGTTGCCCTGGCTCGCCGGCGCAGTGCGTATAATTCCCCCCGCATTATGTTCAATAGGCGTTGGGCGGCCTGGACCGGCTCAACGGGGACGTCAGCGGTTGGGCCGCCTGACGACTATTTACCCCCGCGTGCGCCGAGGCTAACGGGCAGTCCGGCTACGGTCTGCCCTCACACCGAACCCGCCCAGCTTAACGGGGGCGTGCGAACGGTCAGCGGCTATCGGGGGTTGAGGTCGGCTCTGAACTGTCCGGCGGCGTGTCCGTGTCGGCGTTATCGTCGGCGCACAGGTCGGCCAGTAAACCCACCTCATCGGCGTCGCGGACTTTTTCGTCGGCCATTTGCTCCGCCGGATGGGTGCTGGCGTGCACCGCCTGCAAGGCCCGGATAGAGACCTGCGTATACACCTGGGTGGATTCCACGCTGGCATGGCCTAACATGGCCTGTATCCAGCGCAGGTCCGCCCCGTTCTCCAGCATCTGCGTCGCCATCGCGTGCCGGAACAGGTG
The DNA here is from genome assembly GCF_963878365.1 of Photorhabdus sp. HUG-39. NCBI lineage: Bacteria > Pseudomonadati > Pseudomonadota > Gammaproteobacteria > Enterobacterales > Morganellaceae > Photorhabdus > Photorhabdus sp. HUG-39. The sequence goes on from NZ_CAWNWY010000053.1 coordinate 3,470, forward strand.
GCAGGCACCTTTTTTCTCGATGCCGGCGGCCCGGATATAGCCGCTCACGGCATTCGTGATACCGTTCGGCTGCAACCCGTCGAGACCGTCCATTGCCACGAACAGCGATTGGATGTCCGGGGTGACCAGCAGTTGCGGGCGAACCTGCTGCTGATAGAACTGGAGCCAGTTTAAGGCCCGTTCGCCGAGGGGCAATACCCGGTCTTTATTCCCCTTGCCCTGCCGGATGGTCACGGTTTTGCGTGACCCGTCAATGCTGTAGATATCGAGCCGGGCCACTTCACTGCGTCGTATCCCCGTTGACCAGAGCAGCTCCATCAGGGCCCGGTCGCGTGCGCCCTGCAACGTATTTGGGTCAGGCAGCGACAGGATATGCTCGATTTCATCAATGCTCAGGATATACCGCGGCAGGCGTTTTTCTTCCCGCGGCAACTCAATGTCCGCTGCCGGGTTCGCCAGTATCAGGTTCTGTTTGGTCAGCCATTTGAACCACACCTGTAACGGCTGCAACTGGGTGCGCTGGGTGCGGATGCTCAGCGGCTCTCCGTTGGTCTTGCGGTACTGGTACAGATAACGCTGGTAACGCTCCAGTATCGGCCGCGTGATATCCGCGGCAGAGTACAGGCCCCGTTCCGTGGCCCACAGGATAAAGCGATAGGTGTGATGGGTCTGTACTTTCAGCGTGGTTTCCGACCAGTTTCGTTCCTGCCGCCAGGCCACGAAGCGCAGCAGCAGTGCATACAGGCTTTTCGGGTCATGTGCCGGACCGACAGGCTGACGATAGACGTCATCGACGGTCAGAAGACTTCCTTTGCGCGGTTTACGGTTTGCCATGATTGACCTCCGGTTGAGATTGAGGGGCGGGCGCAGACAAGGGGCGCGTTTTCTTTTTTCCTTTTATCACTGTGTCTTCCGTTACCCCGACTTGCGGTACGCTGAACCCGTGCTCTGCCTGCCCGGATGGGGATTTTTTCACCCCAGACTTAGCCCGGACCTGGCCCAGACTTGAGGCAGACGGGTGTTCATTTAAGTCAGACTTGCTCTCATGACCTGTCGGGACGGCTGCCGGCGTTTTATCCCTGTCGGGTACGGGCAATGCGTCTCCGTGATTATTTTCCCTGATAACAGCGTTTTCATCTGCCCGGACTTGTGCCCCCGCCGGCTCTTGTACTGTCCGGGCTGACGCGGGTTTTTCTTCCCCAGACTCAGGCCAGACTTGCCCCGGACTTGGGGAAGACTTGCGACCTTTCGGGTCAGACTTGCGTTCACTGCCGGCGGTTGCTGAGTCCGGTTCTCCGGCATCCAGCAGGCCGCACAGGTGGGCTGCGCCGTTGTCTTCCCCGTCCCACAGCAGTTCATAATGCAGCAGGTGCCCCCGGCTGCCGCCATGCAACAGCAGGTATTCCATTTCCGTCAGCCGTTGACAGTGGTTTTTGAGCTGGCTGTCGCTCCAGTGGGTAAAGGCGCGGATATCCCGCCGGGTAAAGCGCACTTCATTTGGCTGGCAGTGCTGGATTTGCGCCTGTTCGTTCACCATGGCCTGTATCAGCAGTAACAGCTTGCGCGTCTGCGGCGGCATTTCATCCAGCGTGCGCCCCAGCACCTCATGCGCCAGCTGGTTAGCCAGGGCAATGTCGTCTTGGGTGACTTCGATATATTCGATGACCTGTCCGCGGTGGGTCGTTTTCTTCACTTCACGTTGATACTGGTGCAGCAACGCAATGGCCTGTATCAGCGTCAGGTATTTCATGTGGTCGCGCCGCATCCGGGTTTTGTCTGACAGGAACGTCAGTTGATGGGCGTAGGGATTCACCACTTTCAGCGGCCTTAACAGGCGCTGGGCGTTCTGGTGTAACTGCGTCAGATAGCCTTTCTCCGAGTCAGCCAGCAACCCGGCCAGCGTCTGGCGGTGCCGCTGCATGGCGTGGATGGCCTGCGTCTGCTCGCGCGATTCGTTGACCGTCAGCACCAGACAGCGGTTCAGCAGCTCTTCATCCACATCAATGGCCGTCGTCGTTAGCATCAGCATCACCGGTCCCTGTACCTTGTATTCCCGCGTCACCAGTTCGCCGCTCTGTTCGTTCTTGCCGGTGCTGGCGATTTTCAGCTCGCCGTCGGACTGCAACAGTTTCAGGGCATAGGCCGCCTGCCGCACGCCTTCTTCTTCGGCTATCGCCAGTATCTTGTGTTGCAGGCTGGTTTCGCCGAGGTAATACAGGCTCTGCCCGGTCATTGCCGAGTACTGGATACGCTCCTCTTCCGGCATCAGGTTCAGCACCGCTTCCATCAGGGACGATTTCCCGGCAGCGGAACTGCTTTGTATCAGCACGGCCAGCGGTTTATCGAGTTTGCGCGAGACCGCCGCCAGATACCCGGTCAGCAGATTGGTGGATTCGCCGACCACCCCGCAGGCGGCCATGTCGTTGATAATCTGTTCTGTTAAGTTCGGCGATGTCAGCAACGCCAGCGCGGCGGCTTCGTCTTCCGCGCTGACCGTCACCGCCGTTGTCCCTGAGGCTTCGGCCTCCGCTCGCTGCTCGGCATCCTGGTGCTGCTCCAGCATCAGCAGCACCCGCCCGGCTTCGCGTTTAATCACAGACGGCTCGCATGCCAGCTCTTGCGCCGCCGTGCTGATGTAGTTCTGACGATGCCGCGCATGGTACATGTCCAGCGTATCCACATGGAACAGGCCGGACGTTTCATCGCGCACCTGCACATTCACTTTCATCACATCCGGCACCGGGGATTTTTTCATCCCCCGTACCCGCCAGATACGGGGTCCGCTTTTCATCACCAGTTCACCGCAGGCCGTGCGCTCACAGGGCACGGGGGCAACAGTCAGCTCTGGCGGGGCGGCTAAAGAAGAAGGTTTAGTCACATCAGCACTTTGGGGCTTTTCCGTCACACTCGGCGAGACGGGCCGCTCATGGCTGAACACCGCGCCCGGCGCCGTTCCCTGTCCCAGCCAGACCGCCTGTTGCAACGCCAGCCCCAGCGCATGTTCGGCGTTGCCGCTTTTCAGCGCATAGTCATTGGCATCCATGCCCGGCGGGAACTGCACCCGCCATGCCTCGATACCGGCTTCCAGTAAATCAGCCGCCACACTGGCCGCGCCACGGTCTCCGGCCTCGTCCCGGTCAAAGGCAATCAGCACCCGTTTCACGCCGTGATACGGCAAGGCTGCGAGGTGCTCACGGTTAAACCCGTTCACCCCGAACGCGGCAATCACGTTACGGAACCCGGCACACCAGAAGGTCATGGCATCGATCAGCGCTTCGCACAGGATAATTTCCGAAGCGGCTTTCATCGCTTCCTCATTCCAGACCCCGGCCAACGGTGACGGCAGGTACAGATGCTTTGGGCTGTCTTTCAGCACTTTGTAATCCGGCTGGGTTCGGCGACCATACAGTTGCAGCACCCGCCCACGGCTGGCCACACTGGCCGATTCGGCCCAGCCGATCACCGGCACCACGACGCAGCCCCGGAAGTGGTCCTGACGGGTGGTCGTACGCAACACGCCCAGCCCCGACAGCTTGTCGCGCAGTTGCTGGCCTTCCTGACTGCTCTTGGACGGTAATAAGCCCGCTGAACCGCCGATCCCGTGATGGCCCGCGTACCCCAGCTTAAAGTGACTGACCAGTTCAGGATGATTCAGCCCGCGTCGTGCCAGCCAGGCTTTGGCTTCCGGTGACGCCAGTAAGTTCTGATGATAAAAATCAATCACCTGATGCAACAGCGCCTGCCCGTCATCGTCCAGATCGGCCAGTTTCGGGCGCGGCAGGGGGGCCGCCTGTGATCCCGGCGGGGCGGCTAAAGAAGAAGCGGCCACAACCGCATTGTCCATGTCCGGCAGCCCGGCCAGCTCCCGCAGCCGGCGGATACCGATTTTCAGCGTCACCCCTTCCGTTTGTATCACCCAGTCCAGCACCGATCCCGCTGCGCCACAGCCAAAGCAGTGATACAGGTTCTTAGCCGGCGATATCACCATTGAGGGCGTTTTCTCGTTATGGAACGGACAGCGCAGCACATAATCCTCACCGCGTTTTTTCATCGTACGGCCTTGCTTACGCGCCAGCCCCAGCAACGAGACGGTTTGCTTTAAGTGGACTAAATCGGTGTCGGGAACGCGGGTCATCAGAGACCTCCTGTAAAAACCTGTCAATATGCTTTTATGGTTTCTTTATACATGCATATATGGTATGTTTCAAGCATCATGTTTAAACAAGGGGGTAAAATGCTGGCTCTGTTTCCTTGGCGAGTAATTTCTATGGACTTTGGTAAACGTCTGGCAACCCTGCGTAAAGACCGCAGGCTTACTCAGGCCGCACTGGCGGAGAAAGTCGGTTGTCACGTGACAATGATCCGGCGTTATGAAGCTGACGAAGTACAACCGACACTGGAGATTATCCGCAAGCTCTCCCGTGCACTTTCTGTCAGTGCAGATACGCTGGTTTTTGACGAGAATGAGCGCAACCCGGATGAAGAACTGCGTTTGCAGTTTGAGGCTATCAGCCAGTTCACACCGGAAGAGAAAGAAGTGGCAAGGGTGTTACTGGAGTCATTGATTTTAAAACACGATGCCAACCGTTTTGCCCGTAACAACAGCAGAGCAGGCACCGAGAAGTAAGACATAAAACACGTGCGGCGATCCCGTGTTGGAGCACGGAACCGCCGCTAACCGTAAGCAACTATTGGAGTAGTTACTATGGCTAACCGCGATTGTAATGCAGATTGGAAGATTTCAAAAGCCCGGCGCAGCTATAAGGTGGGGTATACCAGCACCCGCCACGAAGATCGCAACACTGGCATGACCCGCTATTACAGTCAGCATCCCAGCCTGCATCTTAAAGGCAACTGGCTGGAAGAAGCCGGGTTTACCACCGGACAGGCAGTGAACATCACCGTTGAACGGGGGCAGTTGATTATCCGGCTCGTCGAGAACGGCTAACCGCTAAAGGGGAGATCCCAGCGCTTGGGCTGGGATCTGGGGTTAGCAAAAATCTTGTTCTATTCTGCCTTCCGATTTCAATGTTTCTAAAAAACATTGATAAGCAACTGGATCTGCTTCTAACAGGTCATCTAATATATTTTTTTCAATGAGTGGCTTGTAAAATATGCCATTTTCAAAGAAAACAAAATCACCAGATAACGATGACTCTATAATTTCTACTTCCTCTGCGTTATAACTAAGCAGCCCGTCATAACCTTTAGCAAAACCGTAAAAGTATGTTTTTTCTCCGAACCAATATATGGCAAAAACTTCAATAATTTTTTCTGATTTGAACTTTTTTATTTTCATCATTTTTTATCCGTGATTGAAGGCTTAGGTTGGATTTCAGGCCGTTTAGGAGTTGTAATCTTCATATCATAAGCCTTACCAGTAGTTGAGTTATATTGATAATGGATGGTGATATTTGAACCGTCTGGTAACTCATGTGTAACTTGCATTTTCTGGAATCCTGCATCAGTAGGGAAACGAGGATCTTTATTCATTCCTCTAAGTGGATCACCTGAAGATGGGTTAGCTTTAACTTGGTTCCATAAAATCTGCTCATTCAGATCCCTTGGCGCTGCAACTTGTTGCCCCGGTTTCGCGGTAGATATCTTTTCAGCATTTTTGATAAGCTGTTGATGATAAATAGTATTAGCCAATTTATCACCCAGATTCGTTGTGCCTTGACTGTTTTTCCCAATCTTTTCCAGCGCCGCTTTCTCTGTATTAACAACCGCGCCTGTGCTTCCTTTTGTTGTTGGCGATGATTTCGGCCCTTTGCTGCCCTCAACAATAACAGGCAACGTCATCGCCATCGCCGCGGCAGTCTCCTGACTCATGCCCATTGCTTCAAAGCGTTTTGTCCAGCCGAGTTCGCCTACCTTGCCTGTAGCCGCCTGACCTAACGTATTCACCGCCGACAGGTAATTTCTGAACTCAACTGGCAATGTGCCATCCCGGTCCATATTTTTGAGGGTCCGCTCAAACACCGGCCACTGATCAACCAGATAACCATACTTCTGTGCGCACTGGTTCGGGTTGCTGTTGCAGAAATCCATCATGTCCTGCTGATTGCGGATATTAGTCTCTACCATATCCTTGATCACTTGTTTGCAGCTTTCGCCTTCACAGGTGCGGGCTTGGTGCGCAAAACTGTCCAGCTCATTCACGCTCAGATAGTTATTCTCAATAACAACCCATTCCATTGCGAAGTTGATTACCGAACACCTATTTTCCCTGCACACTCAGTCGGTTACAACCCGTTTTTTCCAATGTGCGTTCACCGCCTGCAAGGCCCGGATAGAGACCTGCGTATACACCTGGGTGGATTCCACGCTGGCATGGCCTAACATGGCCTGTATCCAGCGCAGGTCCGCCCCGTTCTCCAGCATCTGCGTCGCCATCGCGTGCCGGAACAGGTGGCAGGCACCTTTTTTCTCGATGCCGGCGGCCCGGATATAGCCGCTCACGGCATTCGTGATACCGTTCGGCTGCAACCCGTCGAGACCGTCCATTGCCACGAACAGCGATTGGATGTCCGGGGTGACCAGCAGTTGCGGGCGAACCTGCTGCTGATAGAACTGGAGCCAGTTTAAGGCCCGTTCGCCGAGGGGCAATACCCGGTCTTTATTCCCCTTGCCCTGCCGGATGGTCACGGTTTTGCGTGACCCGTCAATGCTGTAGATATCGAGCCGGGCCACTTCACTGCGTCGTATCCCCGTTGACCAGAGCAGCTCCATCAGGGCCCGGTCGCGTGCGCCCTGCAACGTATTTGGGTCAGGCAGCGACAGGATATGCTCGATTTCATCAATGCTCAGGATATACCGCGGCAGGCGTTTTTCTTCCCGCGGCAACTCAATGTCCGCTGCCGGGTTCGCCAGTATCAGGTTCTGTTTGGTCAGCCATTTGAACCACACCTGTAACGGCTGCAACTGGGTGCGCTGGGTGCGGATGCTCAGCGGCTCTCCGTTGGTCTTGCGGTACTGGTACAGATAACGCTGGTAACGCTCCAGTATCGGCCGCGTGATATCCGCGGCAGAGTACAGGCCCCGTTCCGTGGCCCACAGGATAAAGCGATAGGTGTGATGGGTCTGTACTTTCAGCGTGGTTTCCGACCAGTTTCGTTCCTGCCGCCAGGCCACGAAGCGCAGCAGCAGTGCATACAGGCTTTTCGGGTCATGTGCCGGACCGACAGGCTGACGATAGACGTCATCGACGGTCAGAAGACTTCCTTTGCGCGGTTTACGGTTTGCCATGATTGACCTCCGGTTGAGATTGAGGGGCGGGCGCAGACAAGGGGCGCGTTTTCTTTTTTCCTTTTATCACTGTGTCTTCCGTTACCCCGACTTGCGGTACGCTGAACCCGTGCTCTGCCTGCCCGGATGGGGATTTTTTCACCCCAGACTTAGCCCGGACCTGGCCCAGACTTGAGGCAGACGGGTGTTCATTTAAGTCAGACTTGCTCTCATGACCTGTCGGGACGGCTGCCGGCGTTTTATCCCTGTCGGGTACGGGCAATGCGTCTCCGTGATTATTTTCCCTGATAACAGCGTTTTCATCTGCCCGGACTTGTGCCCCCGCCGGCTCTTGTACTGTCCGGGCTGACGCGGGTTTTTCTTCCCCAGACTCAGGCCAGACTTGCCCCGGACTTGGGGAAGACTTGCGACCTTTCGGGTCAGACTTGCGTTCACTGCCGGCGGTTGCTGAGTCCGGTTCTCCGGCATCCAGCAGGCCGCACAGGTGGGCTGCGCCGTTGTCTTCCCCGTCCCACAGCAGTTCATAATGCAGCAGGTGCCCCCGGCTGCCGCCATGCAACAGCAGGTATTCCATTTCCGTCAGCCGTTGACAGTGGTTTTTGAGCTGGCTGTCGCTCCAGTGGGTAAAGGCGCGGATATCCCGCCGGGTAAAGCGCACTTCATTTGGCTGGCAGTGCTGGATTTGCGCCTGTTCGTTCACCATGGCCTGTATCAGCAGTAACAGCTTGCGCGTCTGCGGCGGCATTTCATCCAGCGTGCGCCCCAGCACCTCATGCGCCAGCTGGTTAGCCAGGGCAATGTCGTCTTGGGTGACTTCGATATATTCGATGACCTGTCCGCGGTGGGTCGTTTTCTTCACTTCACGTTGATACTGGTGCAGCAACGCAATGGCCTGTATCAGCGTCAGGTATTTCATGTGGTCGCGCCGCATCCGGGTTTTGTCTGACAGGAACGTCAGTTGATGGGCGTAGGGATTCACCACTTTCAGCGGCCTTAACAGGCGCTGGGCGTTCTGGTGTAACTGCGTCAGATAGCCTTTCTCCGAGTCAGCCAGCAACCCGGCCAGCGTCTGGCGGTGCCGCTGCATGGCGTGGATGGCCTGCGTCTGCTCGCGCGATTCGTTGACCGTCAGCACCAGACAGCGGTTCAGCAGCTCTTCATCCACATCAATGGCCGTCGTCGTTAGCATCAGCATCACCGGTCCCTGTACCTTGTATTCCCGCGTCACCAGTTCGCCGCTCTGTTCGTTCTTGCCGGTGCTGGCGATTTTCAGCTCGCCGTCGGACTGCAACAGTTTCAGGGCATAGGCCGCCTGCCGCACGCCTTCTTCTTCGGCTATCGCCAGTATCTTGTGTTGCAGGCTGGTTTCGCCGAGGTAATACAGGCTCTGCCCGGTCATTGCCGAGTACTGGATACGCTCCTCTTCCGGCATCAGGTTCAGCACCGCTTCCATCAGGGACGATTTCCCGGCAGCGGAACTGCTTTGTATCAGCACGGCCAGCGGTTTATCGAGTTTGCGCGAGACCGCCGCCAGATACCCGGTCAGCAGATTGGTGGATTCGCCGACCACCCCGCAGGCGGCCATGTCGTTGATAATCTGTTCTGTTAAGTTCGGCGATGTCAGCAACGCCAGCGCGGCGGCTTCGTCTTCCGCGCTGACCGTCACCGCCGTTGTCCCTGAGGCTTCGGCCTCCGCTCGCTGCTCGGCATCCTGGTGCTGCTCCAGCATCAGCAGCACCCGCCCGGCTTCGCGTTTAATCACAGACGGCTCGCATGCCAGCTCTTGCGCCGCCGTGCTGATGTAGTTCTGACGATGCCGCGCATGGTACATGTCCAGCGTATCCACATGGAACAGGCCGGACGTTTCATCGCGCACCTGCACATTCACTTTCATCACATCCGGCACCGGGGATTTTTTCATCCCCCGTACCCGCCAGATACGGGGTCCGCTTTTCATCACCAGTTCACCGCAGGCCGTGCGCTCACAGGGCACGGGGGCAACAGTCAGCTCTGGCGGGGCGGCTAAAGAAGAAGGTTTAGTCACATCAGCACTTTGGGGCTTTTCCGTCACACTCGGCGAGACGGGCCGCTCATGGCTGAACACCGCGCCCGGCGCCGTTCCCTGTCCCAGCCAGACCGCCTGTTGCAACGCCAGCCCCAGCGCATGTTCGGCGTTGCCGCTTTTCAGCGCATAGTCATTGGCATCCATGCCCGGCGGGAACTGCACCCGCCATGCCTCGATACCGGCTTCCAGTAAATCAGCCGCCACACTGGCCGCGCCACGGTCTCCGGCCTCGTCCCGGTCAAAGGCAATCAGCACCCGTTTCACGCCGTGATACGGCAAGGCTGCGAGGTGCTCACGGTTAAACCCGTTCACCCCGAACGCGGCAATCACGTTACGGAACCCGGCACACCAGAAGGTCATGGCATCGATCAGCGCTTCGCACAGGATAATTTCCGAAGCGGCTTTCATCGCTTCCTCATTCCAGACCCCGGCCAACGGTGACGGCAGGTACAGATGCTTTGGGCTGTCTTTCAGCACTTTGTAATCCGGCTGGGTTCGGCGACCATACAGTTGCAGCACCCGCCCACGGCTGGCCACACTGGCCGATTCGGCCCAGCCGATCACCGGCACCACGACGCAGCCCCGGAAGTGGTCCTGACGGGTGGTCGTACGCAACACGCCCAGCCCCGACAGCTTGTCGCGCAGTTGCTGGCCTTCCTGACTGCTCTTGGACGGTAATAAGCCCGCTGAACCGCCGATCCCGTGATGGCCCGCGTACCCCAGCTTAAAGTGACTGACCAGTTCAGGATGATTCAGCCCGCGTCGTGCCAGCCAGGCTTTGGCTTCCGGTGACGCCAGTAAGTTCTGATGATAAAAATCAATCACCTGATGCAACAGCGCCTGCCCGTCATCGTCCAGATCGGCCAGTTTCGGGCGCGGCAGGGGGGCCGCCTGTGATCCCGGCGGGGCGGCTAAAGAAGAAGCGGCCACAACCGCATTGTCCATGTCCGGCAGCCCGGCCAGCTCCCGCAGCCGGCGGATACCGATTTTCAGCGTCACCCCTTCCGTTTGTATCACCCAGTCCAGCACCGATCCCGCTGCGCCACAGCCAAAGCAGTGATACAGGTTCTTAGCCGGCGATATCACCATTGAGGGCGTTTTCTCGTTATGGAACGGACAGCGCAGCACATAATCCTCACCGCGTTTTTTCATCGTACGGCCTTGCTTACGCGCCAGCCCCAGCAACGAGACGGTTTGCTTTAAGTGGACTAAATCGGTGTCGGGAACGCGGGTCATCAGAGACCTCCTGTAAAAACCTGTCAATATGCTTTTATGGTTTCTTTATACATGCATATATGGTATGTTTCAAGCATCATGTTTAAACAAGGGGGTAAAATGCTGGCTCTGTTTCCTTGGCGAGTAATTTCTATGGACTTTGGTAAACGTCTGGCAACCCTGCGTAAAGACCGCAGGCTTACTCAGGCCGCACTGGCGGAGAAAGTCGGTTGTCACGTGACAATGATCCGGCGTTATGAAGCTGACGAAGTACAACCGACACTGGAGATTATCCGCAAGCTCTCCCGTGCACTTTCTGTCAGTGCAGATACGCTGGTTTTTGACGAGAATGAGCGCAACCCGGATGAAGAACTGCGTTTGCAGTTTGAGGCTATCAGCCAGTTCACACCGGAAGAGAAAGAAGTGGCAAGGGTGTTACTGGAGTCATTGATTTTAAAACACGATGCCAACCGTTTTGCCCGTAACAACAGCAGAGCAGGCACCGAGAAGTAAGACATAAAACACGTGCGGCGATCCCGTGTTGGAGCACGGAACCGCCGCTAACCGTAAGCAACTATTGGAGTAGTTACTATGGCTAACCGCGATTGTAATGCAGATTGGAAGATTTCAAAAGCCCGGCGCAGCTATAAGGTGGGGTATACCAGCACCCGCCACGAAGATCGCAACACTGGCATGACCCGCTATTACAGTCAGCATCCCAGCCTGCATCTTAAAGGCAACTGGCTGGAAGAAGCCGGGTTTACCACCGGACAGGCAGTGAACATCACCGTTGAACGGGGGCAGTTGATTATCCGGCTCATTGAGAACAGCTGACGACTCAAAAAAGATCCCAGTGCTTGGACTGGGATCTTTTTGCTAACTGATTTTTAATCTTTTATGTCCATTTTAATGCTTGCCCCATCGGGAATATTTCGTATTTGTAGAGCCAAATCAGCTCTGGCTCTCATTGATTCGCCTGTTCGAGCTAAGTAAAGATTTTCCAATTCATATTCTCCGCCTAAAACAAAGGGAATTTTAGGGACTAAACGATAGCCAGATTGAATAGGACCGTAAATGTTTTGCCAATTATGAGCCAAAGAATATCCAGTTAAGACTTCATAATCTTCCAAGATAATCCCACTCCATTCATTTATACTCTCGGCTAATTTATCAAATAATCCCGTTTCAGGATCGAATGTATGAATACAATCATCTTTTAAACAAAACTGATTTCCAAAGATATCTTCTGCAAAGAAAAGAGCATCCTTAGCCATATCTTCGTACGAGTTAATCCATAACCTATTATTGTTCCAATCAATTAAGCCGATCTCTTCACCTATCGTTTCATATGGAAAAACGCGTAATGCAGACTCAAAGCCATAAAATCCATTTTTTTTAATCAATAAACAGCTCAATTCATCTACCAATGATTTTCCATAATTGGAAGCAATATATTTTTCTGATCTAACCGAAGAAATATCATGACTACAAATTGAGAGTAATTTGTCAGTTAAAGGCCACATTTTTCTATTTCTCCGTTTCTATTTTGCCTGATTTGTCTGTCTTTTCTGTCTTTATAATTACAGTCGCACCATTAGGTAATCCGCGACATTGTTGACCAATACATGATCCAGCTCCTCTATTATCAGAAGGGGTAATTGGTCGAACCGAAGCGCCTGAGC
>NZ_CAWNWY010000053.1:15689-22266 GCF_963878365.1 Photorhabdus sp. HUG-39
TTTCTGTCAGTGCAGATACGCTGGTTTTTGACGAGAATGAGCGCAACCCGGATGAAGAACTGCGTTTGCAGTTTGAGGCTATCAGCCAGTTCACACCGGAAGAGAAAGAAGTGGCAAGGGTGTTACTGGAGTCATTGATTTTAAAACACGATGCCAACCGTTTTGCCCGTAACAACAGCAGAGCAGGCACCGAGAAGTAAGACATAAAACACGTGCGGCGATCCCGTGTTGGAGCACGGAACCGCCGCTAACCGTAAGCAACTATTGGAGTAGTTACTATGGCTAACCGCGATTGTAATGCAGATTGGAAGATTTCAAAAGCCCGGCGCAGCTATAAGGTGGGGTATACCAGCACCCGCCACGAAGATCGCAACACTGGCATGACCCGCTATTACAGTCAGCATCCCAGCCTGCATCTTAAAGGCAACTGGCTGGAAGAAGCCGGGTTTACCACCGGACAGGCAGTGAACATCACCGTTGAACGGGGGCAGTTGATTATCCGGCTCATTGAGAACAGCTGACGACTCAAAAAAGATCCCAGTGCTTGGACTGGGATCTTTTTGCTAACTGATTTTTAATCTTTTATGTCCATTTTAATGCTTGCCCCATCGGGAATATTTCGTATTTGTAGAGCCAAATCAGCTCTGGCTCTCATTGATTCGCCTGTTCGAGCTAAGTAAAGATTTTCCAATTCATATTCTCCGCCTAAAACAAAGGGAATTTTAGGGACTAAACGATAGCCAGATTGAATAGGACCGTAAATGTTTTGCCAATTATGAGCCAAAGAATATCCAGTTAAGACTTCATAATCTTCCAAGATAATCCCACTCCATTCATTTATACTCTCGGCTAATTTATCAAATAATCCCGTTTCAGGATCGAATGTATGAATACAATCATCTTTTAAACAAAACTGATTTCCAAAGATATCTTCTGCAAAGAAAAGAGCATCCTTAGCCATATCTTCGTACGAGTTAATCCATAACCTATTATTGTTCCAATCAATTAAGCCGATCTCTTCACCTATCGTTTCATATGGAAAAACGCGTAATGCAGACTCAAAGCCATAAAATCCATTTTTTTTAATCAATAAACAGCTCAATTCATCTACCAATGATTTTCCATAATTGGAAGCAATATATTTTTCTGATCTAACCGAAGAAATATCATGACTACAAATTGAGAGTAATTTGTCAGTTAAAGGCCACATTTTTCTATTTCTCCGTTTCTATTTTGCCTGATTTGTCTGTCTTTTCTGTCTTTATAATTACAGTCGCACCATTAGGTAATCCGCGACATTGTTGACCAATACATGATCCAGCTCCTCTATTATCAGAAGGGGTAATTGGTCGAACCGAAGCGCCTGAGCCACCTTCTTTAAACATAGCAGGAGGATATTCATCACGATCTGCACCTTTCACCGGAGGAGTATTTTTCAAGGATTCTCCTCTCCTCTGAGCAGCGCCTCCACGATCAATCGTCAACACATTAGGATGCCCTGCTTTCTGAGCATCTTCAATATGCTTCGCTGATTCTGGATATTTTGTTTTATCTACAACAATAACTTTATGCTCATTAGTATGTTGTTCAGAGCTACTGCCTTTGTTAACAGTTGAACCTTTTATTGACGGTACAGATGATGGTTTCGCCTGCATTTTATCACTGGCTTTTGCCCCAATAATTCCCGTCGCGGTCTCCAGCAACAACAGGTTGCGCTGCTCTTCTTTCACATACTGCGCCGCATCGGCTTTGGATAAGCCTGCGTTCTCCAGCTCTTTCTGACGCAATTCAGTATTAAAGAACCCGGAGAGCGGTCCACTGCCACCATTTAACCAACTGCTCTGCTCTGAACGCCCTATCTTGTCATTGGCACGGTATCCTGATACCGCCAGTTCTTTACCCAACTCATGGTTGATAAAGGCCAGCTCTTCGCGGCTCAACTCACCATTCAACGCCATTTGTTTCAGGCTGTTGATAGTTGCATCACTGGCCTGCCGGTACTCTGTCCAGACCCCTTTACGGCAACGGTCATCCTGACACGATGCTAGTTTACCGCGCATGTCTTCAACCGACGGCAGACCTTTATCCAGAATGCGCTGGCTCAGTTCTTTGGCCTTACCGCACGCTTCCGGTGACAGCGTGCGGCAATCGCCCAGATTTCGGGAGGCCAGCGCATTATTCTCAATTGCGTTCTTCCCTGCCTGCGCCCCGGTAACAGCGCTCCCGGTGGAGTCACCGGCAATACCGCCTGCCAGTCCTGCTGCTAGGGTGGAAAGGGTGCTGATAGTTTGCTTCTGCTCCTCCGTTAACTCACTGACTTTGGCCCCATCACCGTAAAGTTGCTTTATCAGGACCTGCGCGGCCAGTTCCCCCGACGCCGCACCTGCGGCACCCGACAGGGCATTGTTACCGCTCACTTCCGCCGCCACCGCCCCTAAAATCGCATGGGCCAGCGTATTGGTAGCGATATCCACCTGATGGGTTTGTGGGTCCGTCGTCAGCGCTTTTATCACCCCGGCCAGATACGGTGAAGCGCCTCCGGCCAGCGCCTGACCGAGGTTGTTCCCTGCCAGCCCCTGAATCGCTGCCGTGGCGGCCTGTAACGCTTTCTGATAGGTTCCGCCAGTCCCAAAGCCCGAGTCATTCAGCGCCTGCGTGTAAGCGGTGTCATAAATTTGTTGATTGATATCCGCCGAAGTCGGGTGTTTAGTGCCTGCGTTGATCAATTTTTCTCTGGCATTGGCTTTGTCCTGTTCACTGAGATGGTCCAGCTTCGCTTTCGCCGCTTTGGTGGCGATAATTTTCCCTTCCGTCCCGACTATCTCGGTCATCTGAGCGCTGAGTTCGCCAATCAGTTGCGCCTGTTTCAACCGTTGCTGTTCTTTTTCCTTATCAAATATCGGACTCAGGACATTGGCGGCGTTATCGGTATCGCGGCTGAGGGTCGCGACATCCTGCGTCTGGTGCGCCTTATCCCGGATAATCAGGTTGCCGTCACTGACCGCCGCGTGCGTGGTGCTGCTGTCATGGCCTGAGTTATGAGTCCCCGTCAGCGCATTGACTGCCAGATTATTCAGAACCTGACCGGCGGTCGGTTGGCCGAGGCTGACGCCCGCACTCTGCTGCTCAACAGTAAAGTCCGCTTTATTTTGAATGTCCTTGAAGCCCAGTGTCCCGGTGTTCAGGGTGTTTTTGGCTTTATCGGCGGTACTTGCTATCACCGCGCCGTCCAGTTGGGTATGGTCACCGACGTTAACCTGATAGCCGCCTTTGCCGGCAAACAGCCCGGTCTGCTCCTGCACGCTGTCATAGTTGCTGTGCAGTTTATTGCGGCTGGCATTGAGGCTTGCGGTACCGTTAGTGAGGGGACCCACGGTGGCGCTGACGCCCGCGCTGGCGTTGTGTTGCTGGCTGTCATAGCGCTGGCTGTCCTGCTCGCTGCTTAATGTCAAATGACGTTTTACGTCGGCGGTAATCTGCTCGCCGCTGACCTGAGCGCCTTTTAGCGTCGTGTCCCGGCCACTGTTCAGCCCGACGCTCTGTCCTGCCTGTAACGTGGTGTTAGTGTGACTGACGCCGTTGCCGTTTTCGTGGCCGTTGCCCCGACTGACATTGGCCGAGACGCTCAGGCCGGTGCCTCCCGGTCCCACGGTCAGGCCCATGCCCAGCGAACTGCCGTGGCTGCTGTTTTTGCCGGTGGTCTGTTCAGTGCTCTGGCTGGAGGAGAGCTGAATATCCCGGTTAGCATTCAGTTGCAGGTCTTTACCCGCCTGTAACTGGCTGCCCTGAATACGGATATCGCCATTCTGGCCTGATGCGCCTTTGCCATCCCCTTTGGCGGTTATGGTGAGGTTATCCCCGGCCGTGAGACGGCTGCCCTGTTGAGTGGTCTGGCGGTGCTGCTGTTCTGAACGGGAAGACTGGCGGCCATAGGACAGGCTCACCCCGGCCAGATTATTATTGCCTTTGTCGTCACTGCCCTGAGCTTCCGCCAGTCGGCCAGCCTGCGCCGCCTGCACGCCGCTGAGGGCGGCTTGAGTGTTTTGCAGGGCTTTTACTCGCGGGTCACTTTCAGTGCGGGCGGCTCTGGCTGTTTGCACCGCGCTGTTGACGGCCCCGCCTGCTGTACCACTCAGCGCCACGGTTAAGCCGCTCTGTTTTTGTTCGGTTTTTGTCGTGGTGTGATGGCGATTTTCCGCACTGGTGATATCGACCTGTTGACCGGTCAGCGTCAGGTCTTTACCGGCAATCACCTCGCTGCCGTGAACCCGGAGTTGTTCTCCCGCGTTAAGGGTGACGTTGCCCTGGCTGCTGCCGACCGTGCTGCCTTTGCTCAGCTGGCTGTCACTGTTGGTGGTGACTTTCTGGCTGGCTTTGCCAACGGTGAAACCCATGCCGCCGGTCCCCATCAGGCCGGATTTTTTCTCCTGCCGCAAATGGGTTTCATCGTGCGCTTCCGCAGCGGTGGTGACGGTGAGCTGATGACCGGCGTTCAGGCTGACATCCTGCGTGCCAGCGACGTTACTACCGATGATGTTTAGGTCTTTTCCGGCCTGGAGATTCACTTTATCGCCACTGAATGTGGTGCTGAGCGCCTGTTGGTCATGCACTTCATCGTGGGTTTCCACTGACGACTTCGACAGCCAGCCTTTGCTGGTTTGCTTGCTGTGCTCCACTAAGTCGGATGAGGCCGTCCCGGTGGTCAGCGTCAGATTATTTCCGGCCTGCGCCGTCAGTTGTTGACCGGCGTTGACGTGGGCGGCGGTGGCGTTCAAATCCTGCCCGGCTTGCAGGGTCACATCACCGGCGCCGGTTATCTGGCTGCCGATATCCTGTTGTTGGGTCAGATGGCGATAGTTATCTTTCCCCCAATTCCCTTGCTCTGTGCGGCGCGTGCTTAAGGCGTCCAGCGTCAGGTTATAGCCTGCCGTTATCTCGGTGTGACCGTCTTTACCGGCGTTTTTAACGTCACTGGCGGTTAATTGGACATTGTTAATGGCGCTCAGCGATAAGGCGCCCTTATCGTTCTGCACGTAGATGCCTGCCGGACGGTCCTGCCAGCGGTTCGCTTCATCCCCGCGCACGGTCGATGCGCTGATGATATCCCGGCCTTTCAGAGTCACCCGGTCATCCCCCTGAATCCGGCCGCCCCGGTTGGCGAGCGTTTGTTGGGCCGCTAAATCCACTTTGCCGCCGCGAATAAAGCCGCTATTGGTGAGGTTGTTGGCCGTCAGTTGAGTGACGTCACGCCCGTTGATGGTGCCGCTGTTAGTGATATCGCCCTGACTGCTGAGCGCCACGGTATTCCCGGCCAGCAAGGCGCCATCACTGCGCAGGTCGCCCTGACGGACACGCGCATAAACCTGCGGCACAGTCACTACCTCGGTAGTGCCATCCGGCAAGGTGACGGTTTGGTTAGTCAGCCAGATAATGTCTGAGGTCAGCAGCGCCATCTGTGCCGGACTCAGCGCCACACCCGGCGTTAACTGTTGCTGTTTGCCAAAGGCGACACCGGCATCCATCAGCGCTTTAAACTGCGCTTCGTCGTTGTTGTAGCCCGGTAAATAGCGCTGGCCGGTCAGTTGGGTGATTTGGTCACGCACCAGCCGCTGTTCGTAGAACCCATCGCCCAGGCGTTTATGAACCAGCGCCGGGTCGTGAGTGAGCTGTTGCCGCATATAGTCCGAGCCCAGCCACTGTTTGTACTGGGTGAATTTCGGGTCGGTCTCGACCAGATAGTGGCTGTCACTGGCCGGTTGCACGGTATACAGACTGTTATTCGGCAGGCGGGTATCAGGCGTCACCACGCGTATCACCGGGTCGACTGTTTGCCCTTTCACCGTCTCCGGGGGCAAACTCAGTTCAAACGGCTGACCGGGGGGCAATACCAGCGGCTGATTTTTGATACCGTTCACCGGCGTAACCGCCGTGGGGGCCGCGTGTATCTGACCGGTTTGTCGGTCGGCGATGGTGATACCGGGGGCCGCCGGGCGGGTATGCTCCTGCCAGGCCAGCGTTTTCAGGTCAATCGTTTCTATTACCGGCGCGGGAGCATAACGACTGCGGCTTTTTCCCTGCGAAGTTTTGGTCCCCCCGAATCCGAACTTTTTCTTTCTGGTCTTTTTGGCGTACCAGTGGGTCTGGCGACCTTCATCGGTAGTGATGCGTTCGCCCTGAGTGGCAATATTGTGCAGTTCGCCGATTTCTCCATCCAGCGCCCCGCCGGCGACAATCTGGCTGTCGTGATTAGTGACCTGCGCACTGTTGAGCGTGATATTACCCCCGGCCAGAATTTTACCGGGGTCGCTCTGTTTAACCTGAGTTTCCTTGACGGTCCGGGTGTACTGATATTCGTAAAAGTCATTACTGCGGCTGCCATCCGGCATGATGGCATCGTGCACTTTGTATTTATTGCGGTGGGAAGTGTCCACCTGTGACCAGTCGTAACGGGTGGTCTGGCCGCTGAGTACTGCATCGTGATGCTGAGACTTTTCCGTTTCGACGACCTGAGTCACCAACCCGGCGTTGGTGTTGTTAATCCGGTCGGCATTAATCTTCAAGTGGCGCCCGGCTTCAA
>NZ_CAWNWY010000054.1:0-21100 GCF_963878365.1 Photorhabdus sp. HUG-39
AAATATGAAAGATAGATTCTAATAATATATGGACAATACAAGTCATATTAGGGGGTAAAAAATGGGTTACATATATATTATTTTTTCTTTATTTTCACTTTATCCTCTATACTTTGCTTTTAAGAAATTTTTAATTCCCTATGATGTTTATACCCTATGGATTTCAAGATGCATCGCGACGGCAAGGGAGTGAATCCCCGGGAGCATAGCAAACGATGTGACCGGGGTGAGCGAGTGCAGCCAACAAAGAGGCAACTTGAAAGATGACGGGTATATACCCTATTCATTGTGATTTTCCCTTACGTGATTCTGTTCTTACGTTGTTAACACAGAAAAGCCTTTCCACAAGATAATGTATTGCAGAGTCAATTAATAATAATTGGTATTAAGAGCATGGGCTTTAATTCGAATATATGTCATTTCGATAAGTGGGCGCAAGCTAAAGCTAATAAAAATTGCGGTCAATTAATCAATATTATCCTAAAAATGTTAATTGGGCGTTGCTAATTTATTGTTATTAATCGGGGCATGGCATTCAGTTTCTGAATATATTGAATTGATGTCTGACATGTCCATTTTTATTTTTCTTTAATAAAAAATCCGGCATAAACAATATATACCGGATTATCATATCAAGGTTAAATCATTAATATATCAATATTACACCGCCTCCCCTTCATCACTAATTGCCAGCGCCACATTTAATGCCTGAGCTAAAGCAATTTTATTCTCATCATCTTCCAATAAACTAAAGTGGTCACCCGGAATAGCAATGAGTTTAAGTGAAGTATCAACTATTATCTGCGCCCAACCTAGCGACGGATCAATATTTAAAAGCGCTGACTTTTCATCTGTTACAAAAGAAATAGACGGATAAGGTTCCAGCGCATAAAACTGATGCAACGTTACCGCTAATGCTGATGGCTCATAATCTCTGACTATTTGATCATAATGCTCTATCTGTTCCCAACGCTTTGCCATTAATTCAGCACTCAGATTGACGGGATATAACGCCAGCTCCTGCGCCGTGGCAATAAACTGCACTAAATTCAATTCATCGATTCGCTGGTACAATACCGCAATCTCTTCAGAATATTCTTCCCCTAATTGCCTGACCAATTCAGCAAAAAATTGATGTTTGGGTTGCGCTATCTGCTGACCAAAGCTCTGCCCACCGAAACAATGAGGAGCAAGCGTGTCAATCAGCCCCAGGAAATTAACCCGCTCGCCAGCACTCAAAAGCTGTTGAGCAATGGCGTAAGCCAATATGCCACCAGAAGAGTAACCCCCTATCCGATATGGACCTGCCGGTTGAACCGCTTTCATCAAGGTGATCATTCTGGCAGCCTGCTCTTCCATCGTTAACATCGGTTCTTCGCTGATGGACGGCCAAGGCAGCGCATAAATCGGGTAGTCCGACGAAATATGCCGAGCCAGCCCGAAAGCATAGGAATAGTCACCCATGCCACTGGGAACAAAGAACAGCGGCAACCCTGTTCCATCAGGTCGTACCGATATGGCGCTGTTTTGCGGTTGAGACAGTAAATCCGAGGTGATTTTTGCGGCCAGTTCAGCCAGCACCGGGAATTGGAACAAAGTATTCAATGTGCAAACCATCCCTCGACCAGCGGCAATATTCGTCATTCGCATAGCGAGCAGTGAATGGCCGCCTAATACGAAGAAGTTGTCATGTCGACTGACCTGCTCAACACCCAATAACTCACACCAAATCGCCGCCAATGTAGTTTCTGTCTCGCCTTGCGGCGCTTCATAGACCTGACGAGAAAAATTTTCCTCTCTCGGCGCAACTAATGCTCGGCGATCTAGCTTACCGTTCGGGGTTTGCGGGAAGGCATCCAGACACACAAAAGCTGACGGCACCATATAATCCGGCAAAATGGCACTCAGATGCGCACGCAAACTGGCTGTCAGACCTTCATTCGCTTCCGCTACCACATAGGCGACCAAATGCTTGTCCCGGCCATCCTCCCACACCAACACCGCCGCTTCTTGCACCGCCGGGTGTTCCAACAATCGGATTTCAATCTCCCCCAGTTCAATCCGAAAGCCCCGAATTTTAACCTGCTCGTCGTTACGACCCAAGAATTCCAAATTGCCGTCTGGCAAGTAACGGGCCAAATCCCCGGTGCGATACATCCGCGCACCGGATACCGGACTAAAGGGATCAGCTATAAAACGTTCCGCGCTCAATTCCGGCTGGTTAAGATAGCCCCGTGCAACCCCGACGCCACCAATATACATTTCACCAACGCAGCCTAATGGGACAGGTTGACCGTCTCTGTCCAGTAGGTAGACGCAGGTATTTTTAAGCGGTTGGCCGATAGAATTATCATCAGCCGGGGATAATATCTCCTTACAGGTCGCCGTCACGGTATTTTCCGTCGGGCCATAAGCGTTCAACAGTCGAGGTCGGTGGGTTTCCCGCGCAAACCAATCCTGAATAGCACTCTTTTTAACGGCTTCACCACCAATAATGATGAACCTGAGGCAATCCGGTAGCGGGAGTGTATTGTCTCTGGCAATCAGTTCAGACCAAAATAATGCCGGCAGAGACATCACTGTGATACGGTTCTGCCAAGCTAAGGCAATAAATTCCTGCATAGAAGTTAACCAACGCTCATCACGCATCACTAACGTGGCGCCATTACACAATGACAAACAGCATTCCTCTACTGAAACATCAAACGCAAAAGAGGCAAATTGTAATAACCGGTCTTGCGCAGTGACGGCATAGGTCTCATTAAAACCCAGATAACGTTGATACACCGCCTGATGTTCTATCATCACCCCTTTCGGCTGCCCGGTTGAACCGGAAGTGTAAATCACATAAGCCAGATGCTGTGGTGTCAATGCAGTCACCAATGGATTGCTGTCCGGTTGGTCTGGCAGGGTATTCGATGTAAGTACGGTCAATCCGGTCAGCACTTCTTCGCCAAGCGTCGCCCGGCCAGCTTCATCAACCAGTACCACTGAGGGGGCCGTATCATCCAGAATATATGCCAGACGTTCTCCCGGATAAGTCGGGTCCAGCGGCACATAAGCCCCACCGGCTTTTAGCACCGCCAACAAAGCCACCACTATCGCCGGTGAACGTGCCATGCAAATCGCCACTCGCTGATCCGGTATGACGCCCAATGCAATCAGTTGATGGGCAAGGCGGTTGGCGCGAGCATTTAATTCGACATAACTGAGAGTCTGCTCTTCATAGACTAATGCGGTCGCTTCCGGGGTTTTCTTTACCTGCTGCTCAAACAGTTGGTGAATACATAATGGATCAGGATAAGGGGTCTCAGTAGCATTCAAGGTTTCCAATAGCAGTATCCGTTCCGTTTCAGGCAGGACGTTCAGCATACGTACCGGCGTCTCAGGGGCCTGTTCAAGCGCTTCCACCAGACTTTCCAGCGCCTGCTGCATATAACCGCATAGTCTCTCTGGCTCAAACGGCTGCACCACCAGAGCGGTCAGCCCCAATGTGGAACCCCCATCCTCTATCGACAGCCCAAATGGATAGTTAGTCCGCTCCTGTCCATCCAGAAATTCAACACCTGTGATGATGTCATCCGACATTGCCGATAAGGCATTGTGTCGATAGTTGAACAGAGCGCTAAAGAGTGGCGTACCGCTGGCAATACCACTGCACCGCTGGGCCAGCGCCAGTGAGGCATGCTCATGTTCCAGCAACCCGGCCAGTCGCAGATGCACCGCACGCACGCTCTCCTCTACCGGAGTATCATCGACATCCAGTCGCAACGGCAGGGTATTCATAAACAGCCCCATGCCATTGTCTGCCCCCTCTCCCGCCTCCATGCGCCCAAACAGGACGGTGCCAAACACCACTTTCTCCTGACCGCTGGTATGCGATAGTACCTGTGCCCAAGCCAGATGACACAACGCCGCCAAACTGACACCCAAATGCCGAGCCTGACTACGCAGCCGATCATTCAGCTCAGGTGCCAACATCCGGTGAAACTCCCTCATTTGAGAGCCGTCACGATGCACCTCCGTCAGTCCGAATGGGAATGTTGGCTCATCCACCGTCGCCAACATGTCGGTAAAGAAACGGGTATGTGCTGCCTGATCCCCCTTCAACCGGGTCTGAGCCACCAGATTGCGGAAAGGCACCGGTGCCGGCAGGCTATCCCCCTGCCCGGTAAAATAGGCCTGCACTTCACGGTGCATCACTTCCAGCGTTTCATGGTCACCAATCAAGTGATGCTGCAATTCCAGTAAGAACCAGCGTCCATCGGTTTCCTGAGTGATGACAAAATGCAGTAGCGGTGCCTGACTTAAATTAAGACGATAATGCCCCGGATCAAAACGCCGGGTTAACTGGTCAATGACTGGACCGTCCGCCGGGTCTAGCGTCAATTCCGTCACAGGCAACCGCGCCTGACGCCAGACCACCTGCGCCGGAACGGATAATCCTTCCCAGATAAAAGCCGTACGTAGGATGTCATGGCGATCAATCGCCTGTTGCACCGCCGCCAGATAACGGTCCAATAAAGAGCGATTCTCAAAGATCACCGGATAGAGCAACAGATACGGATCGCCTTCTTGTTCCAACAGGTGATGGAACAGGATACCGTCCTGCAACGGAGACAGGGCATAGATATCCTGAATATTAGCAACTCCACCCGGCACCTGCCCGACAATGCGATCAATATCAGTCTGAGTCAGATCAATCAGCGGCAACATTTCCGGCGTCAGCGCCGTAGTGGCTGACGTGATGACGTTAGGCGGCACCACTACAACCTGATGCTGTCCCACTGTTTGAGCCAAGTCTGACAGCACCGGAAATTGGAACAGATCTCGCGCCGCCAGTGTTAACCCCAAGCGACGCAAGCGTTCAATCATGCGTACCGCGAGCAGTGAATGGCCGCCCAACACAAAGAAGCTGTCATGCCGGCTAATCTGCTCAATACCCAATAACTCACTCCAGATGGCCGCTAAAGCTATCTCAGCTTCCCCTTGCGGCGCTTCATAGACTTGACGGGCAAAATCCTCCTCCCGCGGTGCCGGTAATGCCCGGCGATCTAGCTTGCCGTTCGGGGTCTGCGGGAAGGTATCCAGACGTACAAAGGCAACCGGTACCATATAGTCAGGTAAAATCGTACTCAAGTATTCACGTAAATCAGCAGCTAATCTCTCATGCGCTTGCGTTGCCACATAGGCGACCAGCCGTTTGTGCTGCCCGTCATCCAGTGCCAACACCGCCGCCTCTTGTACCGCTGGGTGTTCCATCAACCGAGTTTCAATCTCCCCCAGTTCAATTCGAAAGCCTCGAATTTTTACCTGTTCGTCGTTACGGCCCAGGAATTCCAGCTCACCACCCGGCAAGTAGCGGGCCAAATCGCCAGTGCGATACATGCGCGCACCGGATATCGGACTAAAGGGATCGGCTATAAAACGTTCCGCACTCAATTCCGGCTGGTTAAGATAGCTCCGTGCCACACCCACGCCGCCAATATACATTTCGCCAATGCAACCTAATGGAACGGGCTGACCGTATTTGTCCAGCAGGTAAATACAGGTATTTTTAACCGGCCGCCCGATAGAATGATCATCTGTCAGGAATAATATCTCCTTACAGGTCGCCGTCACGGTATTTTCCGTCGGGCCATAGGCATTCAGCAGTCGAGGGCGGTGGACTTCTCGCGTAAACCAATCCTGAACGGCGCTCTTTTTCACTGCCTCCCCCCCAATGATGATGAGTCTGAGGCAATCTGGTAACGGTAATCCATTATCTCTGGCAACCAATTCGGACCAAAATAACGCCGGCAGAGACATCACTGTGATACGGTTTTGCCCGGCTAAGGCAATAAATTCCTGCATCGAAGTCAGCCAACGCTCATCACGCATCACTAACGTGGCGCCATTACACAATGACAAGCAGCATTCCTCGACCGAAACATCGAACGCAAAAGAGGCAAATTGTAACAGCCGGTCTTGCGCGGTGACTGCATAGGTCTCATTAAAACCCAGATGACGTTGATACAGCGCCTGATGTTCTATCATCACCCCTTTCGGCTGCCCGGTTGAACCGGAGGTATAGATAACATAAGCCAGATGTTGTGGTGTCAGTTCGGCTACCTGCGGGTTACTGTCCGGCTGATCTGGCAAAATATGCGAGTCAAGTACCGTCAGCCCGGCCAGTGCCAGTTCGCCAAGCGCCGCCCGGCCAGCTTCATCAACCAATACCACTGACGGGGCGGTATCATTCAGGATATACGTCAGACGTTCTCCCGGATAAGTCGGGTCCAGCGGCACATAAGCCCCACCCGCTTTCAGCACCGCCAATAAAGCCACCACTACCGCCGGTGAACGTGCCATGCAAATCGCCACCCGCTGATCCGGTATAACGCCCAATGCAATTAGTTGGTGAGCAAAGCGGTTGGCGCGAGCATTTAATTCGGCATAACTGAGCGTTTGCCCTTCATAGACTAACGCGGTCGCTTCCGGGGTTTTCTCTACCTGCTGTTCAAACAGTTGATGAATACATAATGGGTCAGGATAGGGGGTTTCAGTGGCATTCAAGGTTTCCAGCAACAGTGTCCGCTCCGTTTCAGGCAGGACGTTCAGCACACGTACCGGCGTCTCCGGGGTCTGTTCAAGCGCTTCTACCAAACTTTCCAGCGCCTGCTGCATATAACCGCATAGTCTCTCTGGTTCAAACGGCTGTACCACCTGAGCGGTCAGCCCCAACGCGGAACTCCCATCCTCCACCGACAGGCCAAATGGATAGTTAGTCCGTTCCTGTTCGCCCAGGAATTCAATCCCGGCCATCGTCTCATCCAACGCCGCCGGTTGCTCATTATGGCGATAGTTGAACAGGGCGCTAAAGAGTGGGGTTTCACCCTGTATCCCACTGCACCGCTGGGCCAGCGCCAGTGAAGCATGCTCATGCTCCAGCAATTCAGCCAATCGTAGATGCACCGCCCGTACGCTATCCTCTACCGGGGTCTCGTCAATATCCAGTCGCAACGGCAAGGTATTCATAAATAACCCCATGCCATTGTCTGCTCCTTCCCCCGCCGCCATACGGCCAAACAGGACGGTGCCAAACACCACTTTCTCTTGCCCGCTGGTATGCGACAACACTTGCGCCCAAGCCAGATGACACAACGCCGCCAGACTAACACCCAAACGCCGGGCCTGACTGCGCAGACGATCATTTAACGTAGCGGTCAGCATCCGGTGGGATTCTGTCATGCGAGATCCGTCACGATGCACCTCCGCCAGCCCAAATGGCAACGTCGGCTCATCCACCTCCGCCAACATGTCGGTAAAGAAACGGGTATGCGCTGCTTGACTCACCCCCAACCGAGACTGAGCCACCAGATTGCGGAAAGGGGCCGGCGTAGGCAGACTCTCTTCCTGCCCGGCAAAATACGCCCGCACTTCACGGTGCATTACTTCCATCGTTTCATGGTCGCCAATCAGGTGATGTTGTAATTCCAGTAAGAACCAACGGCCATCAGTTTCCTGAGCGATAACAAAATGCAATAACGGGGC
Organism: Photorhabdus sp. HUG-39; assembly: GCF_963878365.1. Classification (NCBI taxonomy): domain Bacteria; kingdom Pseudomonadati; phylum Pseudomonadota; class Gammaproteobacteria; order Enterobacterales; family Morganellaceae; genus Photorhabdus; species Photorhabdus sp. HUG-39. The sequence goes on from NZ_CAWNWY010000054.1 coordinate 7,534, forward strand.
CTGCCCCAGATCCAGACGATACTGACTCGGATCAAAACGCCGGGTTAACTGGTCAATGACTGGGCCGTCAGCCGGGTCTAGCGCCAGTTCGGTCACAGGCAACTGTGTCCGACGCCAAACCACTTGTGCCGGGGCTGACAATCCTTGCCAAAAAAAAGCCGTTCGCAAGATGTCATGACGATCAATCGCCTGTTGTACCGCCGCCAGATAACGCTCCAGCAGAGATCGGTTAGCAAAGACCACCGGATAGAGTAACAGATACGGGTCGCCTTCCTGTTCCAACAGGTGGTGGAACAGGATACCGTCCTGCAACGGCGACAACGCATAGATATCCTGAATATTGGTCATCCCGCCCGGTACCAGCTCAACGATGCGATCAATATCAGCCTGAGTCAGATCAATCAGTGGCAACATCTCCGGCGTCAGCGCCGTGGTGGTGGGAGTGATGACATTAGGCGGTATTATCACGGCCTGATGTTGTCCCAACGCTTGGGCCAGCGCTGACAGCACCGGCGACTGAAACAGATCACGCGCAGTTAATGTCAACCCCAAGTGACGCAGGCGTTCAATCATGCGTACAGCAAGCAGTGAATGGCCGCCCAACGCAAAGAAACTGTCATGCCGGCTTATCTGCTCAATGCCTAATAATTCACGCCAGATAGCCGCCAAGGCGATCTCAGCCTCCCCTTGCGGCGCTTCATAAATCTGACGAGCAAAATCTTCCTCTCCTGGCGCCGGTAATGCCCTGCGGTCCAGTTTGCCGCTTGGGGTCTGCGGGAAGGTATCCAGACACACAAAAGCGACCGGAACCATATAGTCAGGTAAAATCGCCCTCAAGTATTCACGTAAATCAGCAGCTAATCTCTCATGTACTTGTGCCGCCACATAGGCGACCAGCCGTTTGTGCTGCCCATCATCCAGTGCCAGCACCGCCGCCTCTTGTACCGCCGGGTGTTCCACCAAACGGGTTTCAATTTCCCCCAACTCAACCCGGAAGCCGCGGATTTTAACCTGCTCATCGTTACGACCCAGGAATTCCAGCTCACCATCCGGCAGAAAGCGGGCCAAATCCCCGGAGCGATACATTCGCGCATCGGATTCCGAACTAAAGGGGTCTGGCAAAAAACGTTCCGCGCTCAATGCAGGTCGGTTCAGATAACCCCGCGCCACCCCCACGCCACCAATGTACATTTCGCCAATGCCACCCAATGGAACCGGTTGCCCCTCTCTGTCCAACAGATAGATGCGGGAATTTTTAACCGGCCGACCGATAGAACGGGCATCTTCCGGGGATAATATCTCCTTATAGGTCACCGTCACGGTATTTTCCGTCGGGCCATAACCATTCAACAACCGGGGCCGGTAGCCTTCTTGCATAAACCAGTCCTGAACGGCGTTCTTTTTTACCGCCTCACCACCAATCATGACGAGCCGGAGGCAATCCGGCAGCGGTAACCCGGGATCTCTGGCCGCCAGTTCAGACCAGAATAAGGTTGGCAGAGAAACGATCGTAATACGATGTTGCCGGGTTAAAGCAATAAATTCCCGTACCGAAGCTAGCCAGCTATCATCCCGGATAACCAGTGTGGCCCCGTTACACAATACCGAGAAAAATTCCTCTACTGAAACATCAAACGCAAAAGCGGCAAATTGCAACACCCGATCTTGCTCAGTGACGGTATAAGTGTCATTAAAGCCCAGATAACGCTGATAAATCGCCTGATGTTCTATCATCACCCCTTTCGGCTGCCCGGTTGAACCGGAGGTGTAAATCACATAGGCCAGATGCTGTGGTGTCAATGCGGTCACTAAGGGATTGCTGTCCGGTTGGTCAGGTAGGATATTCGGGTCAAGCACGGTCAACCCGGCTAGCGCGACGTCACCCAATGCTGCCCTCCCGGTCGCATCAGCCAATACCACTGACGGGGCAGTATCATTTAGGATATACGCCAGACGTTCAGCCGGGTAGGTTGAATCCAGCGGCACATAGGCCCCACCCGCTTTCAACACCGCCAGCAGCGCCACCACCATCGCCGGGGAGCGTGCCACACAAATTGCTACCCGCTGGTCCGGTACGACACCCAATGCAATCAATTGGTGCGCCAGCCGGTTAGCGCCGGCATTTAATTCAACATAACTGAGGCGCTGCCCTTGATACTCTAACGCCGTGGCCTCTGGAGCTTGCTCTACCTGTTGCTCAAATAACTGATGAATACATAACGGATCAGGATAGGGGGTTTCAGTCGCGTTCCAAGTTTCCAGTAGTAATGTACGTTCAGCCTCTGGCAACAAATTAAGCTGCCCTATAGGCATTTCATCCCCCGTCCTTTTCGATGCTGCCAGCACCTGTAAGTGCTCGCTCATCCGCAAAACGACTTCCGTACTCAGGCGGTTTTCATCGTAGATCCAACGAAAACCCCCTTGTGCATTTATCTGGAGGGTCAACAATTCGCCGGACACTTTTTGATCCCGCGGCCTATCACCCTTTATCAACGAAACAGCGATTCGCCACGGCCGACTTGTTGCCAACGCCGGGATAGCATGCAATGAAGGAGAGCAAGAGAAGAGATCACAACTAAATGTGCCGTGCTGCGCCAACCGAGACAACTCATCATCAACCCAGCCAGCTACCTCACGCCAAGGCTTATCAAACGCTACCTCAATGGCCATAGGCACCACCGGTGCCAGATTTGCCGATTCATCTTTTACCTTATCCACGCTCCAACCGATTTGGAATACGGTCTGCTCAGTCAAACGCGCAAGGTAAATGACAAAAGTCTGCAACAACATTCGCAATGGCTCCTCTTCACCATTTTTTGGCAGAGGGGGCTGCCAAGCGCTCATTGCCCATATGGGTTCTGTTTGTTCTCCGGCGGTTTCGAAAGGTAACTGGAGGGGTTGCAAAGCAGCAAGACGCTCATACCAGAATAATTCACTGGATGTGAGTCTCTGAAGGATATTCTTTGTATTTCGAGTTTGTTGTGAAACGTCATTTGCATCGGTTATATTTTTTGACGTCTGAGTTTTAAACTCACTTCCCACTTTAGCAATATTATTTTTCATCTACTACTACCTCAACGAATCTGTTAGAAATTTGAGAACCGTCATTCCCGACAGTCATCACTAATGTTTCTCTCCTACTTCTTGCCTAAAAATAAAAATGGACACATCTGCTATTCATCCAAGAGACTCAGATATCGGATGCCACAGCCTGATTAATAACGGCCACTTAGCCAATCTTCAATACCAATTATCCTGACCACAGAATGAGATATTCCATTTTTATTCCTATTTTTCAGATAAGCTCAATTAATTCACTGTAATTTTTGTTGACTGATCATAAATTCCATAATTAAAAACTTAACCATTACCTACATTTATTATTCATAATTACCAAATAACCTTTAACTTTATCTGTTTTCAATTAATACCTAATTAAAATGATTTCAAAAACAAATTAAGTATTTTAAAAATAAAATAGACCAATTTACATTTAATTATCAAAACATTATAATCATCTGTGAAATAACCCTCCGCCCCAATAATAAAAATATATACTAATTACAAATACACTTATTCAAGAGGCATAAAATTATCTTGTGCATTCAATTATATCAAAATATAACGCCAAGCTAAAAATAATTCATAAAAAATTATTTTTCAACAATAAGACAATACCGCTAATGAATATACCACAAATAGATAAATACAAATTACATTTAACTTAATTACATATTGTTTTGTAATAATACACATTGCAATCTATATCCTATTCAATAATATTTACTATCGCATAAATTAGACACCCTCCAATTTAAATAATTTAATTTTAAGACACCCTATATCTAATTCAAATTTTAAATATAAAAAAATAACTTTTTCACTATATATATTTATAACTAAACACCTACATTAAATTATTTATTAAAATCACAACAAACCAATAACAACATTAATTTAAACTTTATGATTGATATTATTTTAAAAATAATATGGATATTAACACTTATGATCCAACATGATATAAGACATTATCCGCCAAGTAATTAATAGCAAAGTATCCTCCTCATATTTTTATATTTAAATTATTCAAGGTTAGCTATTTATGCCTTCTATAACTCACATCCTTAAATGTTAATGATAAAGCCGCTAAAATAGCTGGAATGGATAAAATGGCAAAAATAGTGCTATAACTTAATTCAAGCCTGATCAATTCTGCGCCAAATAAAGTACCGAAAATCCCACCAAATCTTCCAAATCCTAACATCCAGGCAACCCCCGTGGCCCTACAATGAGTCGGATAAAATTGTGCAGAGATTGATCCCATCGACGCCTGAGCGCCATTCATCGTTATCCCGGCAAGAAATATAAGAATACTCAATAATAATACATTTTCTTCCTGACCAATAAAAAAGACCAGAATACCCGCTAGGGCATAATTAGTTGCAACTACTTTATGAGGATTAATTCGATCCATTAACCAACCGGAAAAAACCGTGCTGATTACACCTCCCAAAGGAAATAATGCTGTCAATGTTGCTGCCATGCTAATACTGAAACCAACATCGTTCATTAAAAACGGCATCCAACTTGTCAGAACATAAAAAACCAATGCTCCCATGCAATAGGTTATCCATAACATTGCCGTCCCAATTAAGAATCGATTAGATAAAACCGTTTTAATTGACGACTTATGTATAATTTCTTCTCCATCAAAGGTAAACTTATTTATATCATTTAAAGTATTACCGGTCATTTTAGACAAAATTCGTCTTATATTACCTTCTGCCCCCCCTTTCGAAACCAAATACCTAAGTGATTCAGGTAATAGAGAAAAGAGAAATAGCGATAGAAATAACGGCAGAATACCCCCTAAAATCAAAACCCCTTGCCAACCAAAATGTGGAATAATCCATGCAGAAATTATCCCACCCACCGCTGCACCAAGAGGAAAACCACAAAAAACAATATTTATTAACAAAGATCGCCGATTCTCTGGGGCATATTCAGATATTAAGGTTATTGCATTTGACATTGCCGCACCAAGACCTAACCCAGTCAAAAAACGCAAAATAGTTAATGTCTGTATTGAATCTGCAACAGCGGTAGCAAGACTAAGCAGGCCAAAAGCAGTGACGGATATTGTCAGCACTGACTTTCGACCAAACCGATCTGCAAGTGGGCCAGCAAAAATCGAACCCAACGATAACCCAAAAAGAGCGGCGCTCATAGCCGGCCCAAGAATAGCACCTTCTACTTTAAAATCATTGACCACTGCGGGTGCAATATACCCCATTAATACCGTGTCAAAACCATCAATAACAACAATTAAGAAACATAAAATTAATACTTGCCATTGAACTTTCGAGAATTTTTGATTATTAATAATATGTTGGATACTGACTGTTTCAGTGCTATTCATCTTAAATCACCAATGTCATAAAATTCACTCCTCTTAACTATAAAGATAAATTATCAGTTTAATAATAGATGTAAAGAAAATTTATTTTCGATGTTTTCTACGTTAACTTTATTAATATCCATATTATCATCATGAAAAACATATTTGACGTTATTATTTTCACTTTAGAACATTGCCCTGAAATATTTCCATTGACTAATAATCATCTCTTTAATTTAAAATCTCTGTTCTCTGAATTCACAGATAAAAATCTGCATTAATAATAATGAAAGACATGTGATTCTAAAAACCTATCCCACTCTTGAGATCTCAGGAATTCCTAATCAATTGTCTCAATTGCCCTTTTATGATTTTTCCACTTGCGTTTCTGGGTAAAGTTAAAAAAGTATAACCTTTAGGGCGCTTATAGCGCGCCATTACCGTACAAATATAATTGTCCAATTCATACTCTGTAACTGATGAAGTTTCTTCGAGCTCTATAAATGCATACGGTACTTCACCCCAATGTGAATCTGGCTTTGCTACAACGGCGGCAGCTAAAACACCGGGATAGTTTGACAGTATATTTTCCAATTCCAGACTAGAAATATTCTCACCACCAGAAATAATAATATCTCTCTTTCTATCTACAATTCTGACATAGCCATCATTTTCAACGACAGCCAGATCCCCTGTGAAAAGCCATTGACTTGCTGCATCAAGAGTCACATGCCGATCTGGATCATAAGATGCAACCATATTTCCACGAATTACGAGCTCACCAACAGTCTTTCCATCAAAAGGCACCTGTAACCCCGTATTTTCCTCAATAACACAAACTTGACCTTGTAAATTTGAGACAATGCCTTGACGCATCCTCTTGGATATTCTTACGGATTTAGAGAGCTTCTCCCAATCGCTCTTCTCTTCACACACAACGACCGGGCCATATGTCTCAGTCATACCATAGACTTGCGTTACTGCTATTCCAATGGAATCTAATAGAGAAAACATCATCTCTGTAGGCGGCGCACCTGCGACTAATCCATGAATTTTCTCCTTAAAATGCAGCCCTTGTTTCCGCGCAATAGTACCTAATGCGCAATGGACAATAGGCGCTCCACAATAGTGTGTTACCTTATGCTTCTGCATTAGCAATATCGCTTCTTCTGCGTCAAACTTGCGCATACAGATGTGTGTACCTCCCCGAGCAGTGATAGCCCACGGAAAACACCACCCATTACAGTGAAACATTGGTAACGTCCATAAGAACGTCGGTCGTTTTGGTATATCCCAATCCAGAACATTAGAAATAGAATTAAGAAACACGCCACGGTGAGAATAGACAATAAGTTTAGGTTGTCCACTTGTTCCTGAAGTTACATTTATGCTGATCGCCTCTTGTTCATCTCGTAGAGAAAAAGACAACTCTCCCGATTTATGCGTAGTTATCAGCGATTCATATTGAATAAATTCCCGGTCAGAAATTGATTCTGAAATGACTGCGCCATCCACATCAATAACGATGATCTTTACTTGTTTGTCTAGAGAAACATCATCCAACAGTGAAATAAAGGTTCTATCAATAAACAATACCTTAGGATTAAGTTTTTTAAATATAAAATTTAAAGTATTTGAGTCCGTTCGGGTACTGAGCGCATTCAAGATACCGCCTGCCATTGGAACCGCAAAATGTAATTCAAGAAGCTCGTGTATATTGGGTAGAAGCGCGGACACAACTGTTTCTTTACAAACGCCCATTTTTTTCAAAGCTATTGCAAGCCTTTCACACCGAGATGCATATTGGCTCCAAGTCCAATGACATTCTCCATCTATGACAGCAATATCATCTCCATTACTCAGTATTGCTCGTCTTAGAAATGAAATAGGCGAAAGCGCGACACCATCATATTCACTTAAGAAAAAATTAGAATCAGTCATATTTCTCACTCCCTTTTTTATATATGCTAAAAGCGATTGATATCATGATAAGAAGCAATATAGCGTCGATAATAATTGGTGCATCAACTCCACCAAATTGCTGAGCATATGGTGTTACAGCTTGGCCGACTGCTTGAGCTAAGAAAGTACTTGTTCCTAAGAATCCATAAATTGCAGGTATTTGTTCAACAGGATAAGTCTTCGATATAAACTGATGAAAGGCAGTGAAATAAATGGTACTGCCAAGACCACCCAATAGTAACATTACCCAAAAGCCTAAGTGAGCTGATATCAAAAGAGCACCGCTCGGTTGCAAAAACAAAAGTATAAGAGAGATGACGAATCGTGCCTTTAAAGCTATTTTTCGTAACAGCTTACGCAGTGGTAAAACAAAAAAACCTCCCGCAGCCGCAACAGCAAACGAATAGCCAACCTCTATTGGATTGAATCCACTAGCGTATACAGCAAAGATAGGCCATGAGGCTAACCATAAACCAAGACACATAAATTCCAGATGGTGAACCAGAAGTAACCTCCAATTACGACTAAGGAGTTGAGCTAACGTTATCCGAATATGTTCACGACTATGATTGTCAGTAGATGTAATAGCAGTTTTTTGGGGCAATATTATCAGACACAAGGAATACAGAATTGCTGAGAATAAGAAAACACTATAAAGGTCAAACTTCGCAACGATAATCCCACCTGCCATTGGACCCGCTAAACGCCCAGCATTTTGGGAAATAACATAGCTATCATTCACCGACTCAAAATTCGGAGATTGGGAAAATCTATTAAGCTGCGTTCGCCAAGAGATAATGAATCCTGAAAAAAAAGCCCCTTCCAGCAGTCTGGAACACAATAGTAAACTAACAGGGTTGCTAAAAAGGAATAAACAGATGCTACAAGACATAAGTCCAATTAATGCACCGGTATATATCTGTAAACAATTTTTAAGTGAGATAAATTGCCCCATAATAGGCTGGAATACCATTCTTCCAATAGCAGTTCCCGATAGGAAGACGGCTGCTTGTGTTGTGGAAAAATCCGTTGTTTCTACAAACAAAGGTATATAACCCACGGCCGCAGTAGCTGCGGCCCAAAAAAGGAAACCTCGAACAAATGTAGTAAAAGGTAGCAGATCTAATTCTCCGTTCATAACTCGGCCTCTACTCTACTTGAACTATTGAGGAACTGTGTTTGTCTTAGAGACCTGTTCATAACTCGGCCTCTACTCTACTTGAACTATTGAGGAACTGTGTTTGTCTTAGAGACCTGTTCATAAACCGCAGCAAGCAATGCAACTGAATTTTCGTGAGTTGATAACTCTGAGTTCGCATCTCCACCACTTAAAAAATCGCGAAGCTGCTCTTTTCTTGCGTGGACATTCAAGCCCGCGCATAGAGGGAGGCTTGGGTTTAACTGTGATAGATCTTTGCGGTTGATTCGTAACACAGTTTGTTCTCCCCTCCGGGTAAACATTGGATGGGTAGCAATAGTTATATTAAAATCTTCCGGTATCGTGTCACCTTCTGTCAGTTTCCGAAAAGAATTCGATACGATGCTAATTGAGCAGAAATGCCCTAGATGAATATTTACGATTTCCTGTCGTATTCGTCCATCGCTTGGAATACTATTCGGCATTATCCTGCCAGTTAAGGTTGTTTCTATCAGATCCATGCTGAAAAACATTCGATGTTGAATACCTTTGGAATAATTTCCTATTACTAACACGTTCAGTCCATTTTCGGCTGCCCATAGAGCATATACTTTATGAGCTTTTGGTTCAGTGCTTACTATAACAGCATCAGCCTGATAGACTTCTGGAATTGCAGAAAGTAACCTGTAAATTTCGTCTGAATCTGGATAATTTCTGTATTTTTCATCAAGAAATAAGTATGCTCTGGGCTTTAATCCCTTCTCATTTAATGCACAGCGAATTTTCATTTCTCGGCATTTCAAGTCAACTATAAGCATAACCTCAATGGTATCGCGGTACTCCAATAGAACATCTAAATATCTATTTAAAAAGTGAGGACCACATCCAAATACAATTAGTTTCCGTACTGGTTTATGCTTTGTTTTCATAAATATAGCTCCTGTGGTCGCAGAATTGGCGCTTTACTGTCAATACTGTCATAGTAATGAGCCAACCAACCAGCAGCACGACTAAAGCAAAGGAGAGCAGTATTCATGTGCGACTTGAAACCAGCTCTACGAAGTAGCAACCCATTAAATAGATCCGGATTTGGGTATAATCCCCGTTGCGAAAAATACGGCCTTTTCGATACTTCCGATGCAAGTTCCTGTGAAATATTTACATAGGAAGAAATAACATCGAATTTTGCCTTCTGTTTGATAAGAATATCGCTCATGTAAGAAGCTCGTGGGTCTGGTTGTTTGTAAATTCGATGACCAAATCCCATAAGACGTTGCTTTCTTTCTACTAGTTCATCAATAAAAGTACTAATATTTTTAGAATTATCGTGTATATCATCGATCATTAAACCAACTGCCCCACTCGCTCCGCCATGAAGAGGACCGCTGAATGCGCAAATACCCGCAGCTACAGCATTAAATGGATCTGCACCGGAACTCGCTACAGCTCTAACGGTTGCAGTTGAGCAGTTCAGCCCATGTTCTGCATGAAGAATTAAAAACTTGTTTAACATTTCTTCTGCTACATCGTCACACTGTTGGCCAAAACATGTTGCTAAAAAGCTTGCAAAGAATCGATGCTTAGTACCGAAAAAAGTTTTAAATACAGGTTCGGATATAGCATATTTCTGAGCATATATAGCAATTGCGGCAGCTATTGCTGCCAAAATAGATGCAGTAATTATCAAACGTTCGTCCTTTGTTTTTACAGAACAGTCAGAAAGCCATTTACCCTGCGAAGATAAAACTGCAATTGTGAGGAAATCAGTGGGAGTAGTATCGAATATTACTGGTGTTAACTTTTCAATATGCTTGAGTGCTGATAGGTAATTGTTATGGAGCATATCTAAAAACTCTTCACTTCCTTCTGATCCTTCTGAATTTAGTTTTCCTGTAATCAGAAGATACACAACATCACTAAAAGAATAGTTATTTGCTAGGTCTCGGACATTATGGCCTCGGTACTCAAGCTTCAACTCTTTTTCATCGATTCGACCTATATTACTTCTACAGATGGCTGTTTGCATTAAACCTTCATCGAGTATCTTCATCTTTATTTTTCGATTTGGCTTGAGAATAGTTTGGTCTGACAATTGTTGTACTTCAAAAAATTCGTTAATTGATCTTGCCAAAATTTTCGATGTCATGCTCTATTCCTCTTCATAATATATGTTCATTAAACTGACACATTGATTTAAATAGGATTACAATAATCAAATTATTACACTAGCTAATGACGATGTTTGGATACGAATCAATATCTTACTCATCGTAATATGTTTAGCTAAAAGAACTAGCATCATTCCGTCTATAAAATTGACTTCTCGACCTGTACCATATGTAATTTCTCTGCCACTATTTCACATGCGTCAAGTAATGAATAGAATAAATTTTCTAATTCCGCTCGACTTCCAATAAGCAATTTTTTCTTCAGCGTATTCTCACTTTCTTTTAGGTTTTGCGTATATTTAATAATGTCGGTGAGAATTTCGTTGTCTCTGTAATATTCCAAAACCTGAGTTTTCTTTGTTGGATAGAAACCACTTTTTAGGATTTGCAAAGGGCGTAAGCAACCGTGATCGGTAAGTTTCATCATCAGCCCAAGCATATAATGTGCTCGATGTCCATATGTACCAGAAATCAGATAAGAACGAGCTATTTGCCTTATAGTAAATAAATTATTAATAATGCCATATATATCGCCTTTCAATGACGGTTTCATTTCTAAAGCAAGATCCCCATAGACACGCTTAGTTCCATTAATGAGCGCATATGCTCTGAAACTAGGATACTGGTGAACATTCGATTCACTATATACAGAGATGGATAAATCCTTAAACCTAGATTGTGTTGAGCGAATTGCTTCAAGGATAACTGTATCGACCTTATCCACGATAACAATAGAGTCTATATCTGAACCACTTCTCATATCACCTCGGGCAGCACTACCGTGGAGATAAAAGGCTAATAATCTATCTCCAATAAACTGCCTTAAAAGAATAATCACTTGATCAATAATCGGTTGTAATGAAAGAAGATCGTCTACTTTACCCTGTGCTGAAACAATACGTGTCTCCGGGTAAAAGTGCTGCAACAACGTCGAATAGTACTCCGCGATTCCACTTAACCGTGCCGCTGCATCACGAAAAATATTAATATTGGATAAAAGTTCTTTTTCAAACTTTTGCCAAGATGTATTGCAAGTGACCAGCCAATTAAGATCTTCTGTTGGTATTTTCAAAACATATGCACTATTTTTGTGAATACAAGATAGTTCCTCCGATTCGAGCAAACGATATAGCCCCAATTCGGCGTAACGCATTGCCCAACCAAGCTGGCGTACTCCCCAAACGTGAGTCTTTGGCGTCAAGTTTCTGAGGTAGTAAAGACGTGCAATATGAGCAACGCTAAAAACTGCTTGTCTATATATATCAAGATTTCCTTTGATATTAGGGAGTACCACATCACTTATTTTTTCCGACCGTAAGAGCCAAGGATTCTTAGTAAATTGCCACATACAATGAGGCGGATAATATGACAACTCATTAATCGTAAGATAATTTAGGGTAAACTCAAAAAACTCCGCCTGAAGGTATCTTAGCGATGTAATGCAACCTGTGACGAAATTATCAGGTAAAATCACGTAGAAATGCCTCACACACCGAGAAGAATAATCGGGTTGACGGAGATATGAATCAGTTTCCACAATACCAAGGAGATTCTCTCCAAAAACTTCTAATGCGGACTGAATAAAATAGTCAGTTCTTGCGTCCATATAAATTTACTCTATAAGTATATCAAATCCATAAATCATGCATCGAATCAAGCTACATACTTTAATAGGTTATAGTCGTAAGCAACAGGGATCTCAATTAAAAACGGTTCATTAAGAAGATATGCCTGTTCCAAGACTTTCGGAAGTTCTTCTGGATTCTTGAGTAAAACAGATTTCATTCCGTTAGCATTCGCCAATAAATGAAATTGAACCGGCCCTAGCTCTGTCATGCCTTTTACCGGTTCTTCACTATGTAAGCCTTGATAATACTTTATTAAACCGAAACAAGAATCTGACAGTACTATGATGATAACTGGCAATTTGTATCTAACAGCTGTTTCCAAGTCTTGACTTGTAGAATGAAAACCGCCATCGCCACAAATGGCTACAACTTTTTCTGAGGGATTACAAAGCTTCGCGGCTAACGCTGCGGGAAGGCCGAAACCAAAACTTCCACACACGTTGGAACAGATGAATCTATTAGGCATATGAGTACGGGCTAATAAACCAGCGTACTGTTTGTGCAAACCGACATCACTGCATAGAATACCACTATCCCCCAAATAGTTGCTGATTACCTTCATAATCCTAGGAATATCAGTCGTTCCAGGCTTAACACTAATTGCTTTTCGCTCATCGAAGATCTCTTTAAGCTCTTTATGTTTTTCAGAGAAACCTTGGTTCCTCACAGTACAAACATTCCTGAGATAACGCAATGACTGCTCAATATTGCCTAAACAATTCACTTTTGGCTGAAAAACTTCTTCCATCGGAATATCGAAACTATTTATTACAATAGTATCCTTATTACAGCCCCACAAAGATGGTTTTAGATCTTCCCCAAAGTCGTAACCGATTAAAATAAGAAGATCAACATCGTCGAAAAGGTCTGATACTATTGGCCGACGATATACTCCATCAAGATATTTATTAGCTGCGGTTAAAAATAAACGATGTTTTTCAGATATTGCACCTTTTGCAGCCAAAGAACATATTATTGGAACATTGAGCTGCTCTGCAAAGAGTCTTACTTCATTTTGAGCTTGTTCCCGTAGTACCTGGTTACCCAGGGCGCGAGCATACTTTTTTACCCCCCCCTTGAATGAACCGTAATTATATGATCTCATTCTCCTTATTTTTCTTTTTAATACTCGCCCATGAATCCGAACCAGACCCTGATTGAACATTTAACCGTTGTGAAAGAAACTCGTTCTGACATCAATCGTCAATACGAGCTGATTGATGTTATTTTTCTTGTCATCAGCGCCATTCTCGCTGGCGCTGAAGGTTGG